>NZ_CP083449.1:0-107755 GCF_020079945.1 Pantoea eucrina
CGTCTTGGACTTGCACAATCAGGCGTTAGTCGTTCTGTCCGTGAACTTGAAGAAAGGCTGGGTATACAGCTTCTGGTTCGCACTACGCGCAGGCTGTCGTTAACACAGGCAGGTGAGCAACTGTATCAGACAACAGAATCCGGATTTGATGCTTTAGATACGGGTCTTGCCACGCTGGCGTATTACCGGAATACCCCGTCCGGTACGGTACGCATCAATGCCAGCCAGCATGCTATTGATAAAGTTCTTTTACCGAAGCTGGCGCTATTTAAGCACCGTTACCCCGATATCAGGCTTGAACTCATCAGTGAAAGCCGGTTCGTCGATATTATCGCTGAGCGATTTGATGCCGGCGTGCGGCTGGGGCCGGAGGTAGGACAGGGCATGGTCGCGGTGCGTATTACACCTGACATGGAGATGGTTGTTGTAGCTACGCCCGAGCATTTTCGTCGCTATGGCTTTCCACAAACACCGGCTGATTTAGTGATTCATCCTTGTATAGCCTACCAGTTTGCCGATGGTAGCCTTTATCAGTGGGAACTCCTTCAGGACGGTAAAAAAATAACGCACCGACCACAAGGACAGTGGCCTTTTCTGACAGCTACATGGAAGCAAAAGCAGCCAGACTGGGGCTGGGGCTGGCTTATGTCCCGGAGGAACTGGTCGCTGATGATTTAGAGCAAGGCAATCTTATCAGGGCGTTGCCACGTTACAGCCAGCGCCTGGAAGGTTCATTCCTGTATTATCCTCACCGCAATGTGTCGCCGGCACTGAGAGTCGTCATTGATATACTGAAAATCTGAAGTTTAGCTATTTATATTCTTCGTTGTTCCGCTTTGTTATCGGAATAACGTCCGCTTATGGCACAAAGCGGACATGTCAGAAACATTTCGCAGCTTCCCTCAGCCTTCCCGACAAGTCAAATCCACGCAACAGCTTAATTGAGGAAGCCGTCGTGCTCTGCCGGACCGTCGAAAGCCAGTTTATTCAAGGGGGTTACCATGAAGAGAATACTTCACGATATTGTCATTTATTCTGTCTCCTAAAGACTGATAAAACGGTTTGCTCCGGCATTTGATTTTCCGGCATTCCAGCTGAGGCTATGATAATCATGTCTGACAGCAAGTTTCGCTATATAACGTATTATGGATTTTCCGGTGCCTTTACCTCTCTCTTTCTGGGAGATAAAGCTCTTTGATATGTAGCTGGCCACTATACAGGGGAGAAGGGTAGAGAATACTGCAACACGCCATCCCAACGATATGAGTGTCGCAGCGAGCCCTGAGTACCAAGGTACCGGAGAACTGGCTGAACAGTCGATTGCAGAGGTAATCCTTTGACAGTGATTCCTGTATAATACTATTACCTCTGTCGGTTGGTGTCAGCGGCTGCTGCTTTAACATCACCTGAAGATCTTACCAGCCCCCGCTTATCCTGATGCTTCTTTTTATCCATAGTGATCTCTTCAAAATTTCTAAGTGTAACATTATAAATTCCAAAATTTTCAAGATGCGCATACACCTTACTAAGCGTGTAGCTCTTTACTGCCATCAGTGTATTTACCCCATCGAACCTGATTAAGTGATAATCCGAATAAATCTGGTTTTAAGCTCCGCAAGGCTCGGTTGGCGATGATAAAACACCTAACCAAATACCACTTCATAGCGCAGTCTGCAATGAAGTGGTAAAATCCTTAACTTGATATTAAAACACGGGGCAGGAAATGTTTTGTGACCACCGCCAGCGCGCTAGCATTGATTCCCAAAACGACCTACTCAGGGCTTCCGCCCCGAGACCCGGATAATGCGCAGAGGTTGGGTTATGTCTAAAAGCGAAAAGCGCCAGAGGGAAAAACTGGTTAAATGTCGCTGCAACGAAGCAGAGTATGAAGCTATCCTGAAAAAGGCTGCAGCAGCCGGACTGACAGTATCTGAGTACCTGCGCCGTACCGCTCTGAATCGCCGTATTACAGTGCGTACGGATATCCGGATGATGAACGAACTTCTTCGCCTGGGTAATCTGCAAAAGCACCTCTATACCCAGATGAAGGACAACATGACAACCGAACTCAGCCAGCAGTTTTCCGGCGTACTGGCCAGCATTACACACGCCATCAATGCGCTGGATATGACGCCGGTTCCGGCAGAGGAAATCAAGGACTGATGAACGTCATCATCCCGGCAAAACGTCGCGACAAAAAGACCAGCTTCAGAAAGCTCGTTGAATACGTCAGCACGCGCGAAGAAAACAAAAATGCCGAACAGGTTAAGCCTGAGCCTGCGCATACTCCGGATGCCGGTCATACGGCGACTCCGGGCTTTGGCCAGCTTGTTGACTACGTGGGCCGTAAGAACATATCGCCCGCTTCTGAAATTATCAGCATTTCGCCTGAGGGCATTCAGCGCGTGCTTTCAGGTGAAGTGCTGTGCGAAACCAACTGCTTTTCGCTTGAAGCCGCAGCGTCAGAAATGAACATGACCGCGATGCAGAACCGCCACTGCAAAGATGCGGTTTATCACTTTATTCTCTCGTGGCAGAGCGACGAAAACCCTTCTCCTGACGCCGTCTTCATCTCAGTGCGCTACAGCATGGCGCAGCTGGGGATGGCAGATCATCAGTACGTTGCCGCGATTCATAAAGATACCGATAACGTTCACTGTCACGTGTCCGCTAACCGCGTTCATCCGGTCACGTTCCGCGCACAGAATATGTGGAACGATGCAGACACGCTGCAGAAAGCCTGCCGCGTGCTGGAGCGGGATTTAGGTTTTAACGTGGACAACGGCAGCTGGGAAATGAGCGACGACGGCAGCCTGTACCGCACGCGCCGTGCGCTGCCTTCAGCCCCACGCGGCGCGGCTAAAAGAGAAATCTTTTCCGATAAGGAAAGCCTTCACGGCTATGCCGTTCGTGAGACGCGTCAGATGATCAGCGATCTGTCCGAAGAGGGCAGCCTCAGCTGGCCGCTGCTTCACAACGTTATGTATACACGCGGGCTTGGCGTGCGGGAACAGAACGGCGGCCTCGCCGTTTTTCGATCTGCTCAATCCCGACAGCATCAGCGTGAAAGCATCAGACATTCATCCGGCTATCGGTCTGCAGGCGATGGAAGCAAAGCACGGCAGTTTCCTGCCCGCACCGCCCGCATCCGATCCGGAGAATCATGAGGCCGGTATGCTCATGGTTGATCAATTTTATCTGCCGCAGCTGCACGTGCGTGACGAAGAGGCCCGCCGTGAATGTCGCGAGGCGAGAGCCGTTGCCCGCGACATCCTGCGCGCCCGCTATGATGCCTATCGCGCCGGCTGGGAAAGACCCGACCTGCGCGCGGGCGAACGCTTCCGCCAGATATCCGCTCACTGCGTGGCTACGAAGGCGAACGTACGTAAGGCCATCCGGGATCCACTGATGCGCAGGCTGATGTATCGGGTTGCTGAGTTTGAGAAGATGAAGGCAGCAGCAGAGCTGAGACTGCAGCTGCGTGAAGAACGGCAGGCGCTGAAAGAAACCGGACAGGCGCGTCCCCTGACCTGGAAGTCGTGGGTTGAACAGGAGGCGCTTAACGGCGACGTCGCCGCAATCAGTCTGATGCGCGGATGGGCTTATCGTGAAAAGCGTGCGGCGTCGAAACGTCAATCTGCCTGGCCGGAGCCAAACGCTGTTATTCATTTCGGACCGGCTGAAGACGTACCGACATTCAAATCCAGCGCACATGACACAGCATTATTACGAGACGGTACGGTGAGCTATCTGCGCGATGGTAAACCTGCAGTAACCGACTTTGGCAACAGGGTTGAGGTTTACGCAGCCGCTGACGCAGCGTCTGACCGTCATAACAACGATCTGGCTGCCGAACTGATTGCCTGGCGCAGCGGTGAGAATACTGTTTTACAGGGGGAGCCGGCTGCCGTTAACCGCGTGCTTTATGCCGGCGCGGTGAGAAACGTCACGAAACGAGACGAGCATTCTTTCAGCGTCAGCGATCAGCAGCACATGGCAAACGTGCGCGCAACTGAGCGTCATCTGAGCAGTCAGGACGTCAGGGCGGAAGCAAGTCATACTGAATATCAGAGCAGGATGGACGATGCAGTCCGTCCGTTACCTAAAGATTTACCACGACCGTAAGGAGAGTAATAGCGAAGACATAACTCAACTGAAGTAGGTAATGACTCCAACTTACTGATAGTGTTTTATGTTCAGATAATGCCCGATGACCTTGTCATGCAGCTCCACCGATTTTGAGAACGACAGTGACTTCCGTCCCAGCCTTGCCAGATGTTGTCTCAGATTCAGGTTATGCCGCTCAATTCGCTGAGTGTAACGCTTGCTGATTACGTGCAGCTTTCCCTTCAGGCGGGATTCATACAGCGGCCAGCCATCCGTCATCCATACCACGACCTCAAAGGCCGACAGCAGGCTCAGAAGACGCTCCAGTGTGGCCAGAGTGCGTTCACCGAAGACGTGCGCCACAACCGTCCTCCGTATCCTGTCATACGCGTAAAACAGCCAGCGCTGACGTGATTTAGCACCGACGTAGCCCCACTGTTCGTCCATTTCAGCGCAGACAATCACATCACTGCCCGGCTGTATGCGCGAGGTTACCGACTGCGGCCTGAGTTTTTTAAGTGACGTAAAATCGTGTTGAGGCCAACGCCCATAATGCGGGCGGTTGCCCGGCATCCAACACCATTCATGGCCATATCAATGATTTTCTGGTGCGTACCGGGTTGAGAAGCGGTGTAAGTGAACTGCAGTTGCCATGTTTTACGGCAGTGAGAGCAGAGATAGCGCTGATGTCCGGCAGTGCTTTTGCCGTTACGCACCACCCCGTCAGTAGCTGAACAGGAGGGACAGCTGATAGAAACAGAAGCCACGGGAGCACCTCAAAAACACCATCATACACTAAATCAGTAAGTTGGCAGCATCACCTGTAATTTAAATTTATTTATGATTGGTGGCGGTATTATATCTAATTATAATGTTTTAAGTGCTGCAATTGCCATTATGAAAGTTTTCCCCTTTATGTTAGCGAAATTGAATTTATCAAGGCGAGAGTTTATTCTCGCCTATATACCTTGTACCAGTTGTTATTAACTTAATGCACGGGGATTTTTGAGCAAATGCTTCTTTGCCGGCGCGGTAATAATGCTGAGGCAGACGACGATCAGACTGACACCTGCCCAGCCGGCAAAGGGCAGCCTTTCACCCACCAGCAGAACCGCCAGCAACGCGGCAATGACCGGTTCGAGCAGGGTGATGGTGGTGGCCATGCTGGCGGGGATACGCGCCAGGCCATAGCCGTAGCAGAGATAGCCGACAAACATCGGGATCAGGGCCATGTAGATCCCGACGGCTGCATTATTCCAGCTCGCCAGAAGCGGAGCACCCGTCATAACCAGTACGGGCATCAGCAGGATGCCGCCCGCACCAAACGTCGCCCCCATAGCCGCGCGCGATGCCACACCCGCCTGCATCAGGCGTCGCGCCGACCACGAATAGAACGCGTAGGTAAACCCTGCCAGCAGACCCAGAGCGATACCGCTCAGGGCGTATTCGTTGCCGGCAGCCTCTCCGCTGCTCTGTGCCAGGCAAAGCAGTATCATTCCGGTGACCCCCAGCGTTGCTCCGCATATCCACCGCCTGGTCAGGCGCATGCCGTCAAAACGATACTCAATCAGAGCAGAAAGAAGCGGAGCCGAACCAATCGAAATCACCGTGCCTGTCGTCACACCGGCATAGCGCATGGAGGCATAGAAGGCAAGGGGATACACGGCAACCGCGAGCGCGCCGGTGACCAGAAAGTGCCACTGTGCGGCAATAAGCCGGCGCTGACGAAGCAGGGTGTCAGCCGCAATAAGTCCCTGTAATAAACCGCCGACGCCCATCGCTACGGCCCCAATCGCCAGCGGACTCAGCTCAGGGGCAAAGGTGGCCGCCGTGCCGGTGGTACCCCAGAGGATGGCGGCCACTAGTACGCCCGTTATGCCGCCCAGCCGTTGTCCCGATGAAAGCATCAGTACGCCTCCATCATCTGTTCAGCCATCATGCTGGCCTGAGCTATACAGTGACTGTTACCTTCCAATCCCGCCCGGGAAATGCTGCCTTCCAGCAGAAAGGCGAAATGTTTTGCCACAGAGCGTGCATTCTCTGTATCTCCGCCCATGAGTTCAGTCAGGTGTGAGACCAGAATCGCCTCGACTTCCTCTTTGTGTTCACGTACGGCCCGGCGTCCCGGTGATCCGGCAGGCAGTTCAGCGGCTGCATTCAGCAGTCCGCAGCCGCGAAAACCGTGTTCGTAAGCATACTCAGCGTGATCTTCATACGCTTTAAAGACAGCCATAACCCGTTCACGGGGCGTGGTAGTTGCCTGACATCGCTTTTCGTAAAGGGAGAGCCACTCTTCATGCCGCACCCTGAGATACGCTGTTACCAGTTCATCTTTAGAGGCAAAGTTGTTGTACAGGCTCTTCTTCGCAACGCCAGCTCTTTTCACAATGGCATCGATGCCTGTGCCGCCTATTCCGTGGTTATAAAATAGAATACGCGCGGCGTTGAGTAGCTTTTGATAAGCTGTTTCTGAATCTGCAGACTGTAGTGCCATTGTCAGCCTCCATAAGTTGAAAGTAGGTAGACCAGTCTACCTACTTGTAGGGACATGGCAACCCCGGAATGCAGTAAGTGGAGTTAGCAACCGTTTTATCGCTGCAACAAAGGAAAAGCGGAAAAAAGTGAATACAAAAAAGCCCGCAAAAGCAGGCTGGCAGCGTGATTAATGTTATTAACGGCCAAAAAGCATAGCGAGCAGCTCGCGCAGGTGAGCTGCCTCTGTGGCATCCTCACTACTGTCCAGCCAGCCAATCAGTTTCAGACAAACGGCGGTGCGGGTAAGGCGTCGCTCCTGGCGAAGAATTTCGACGGTGATGCGGCCCAGCATTTCAATCTGGCAGGGGTGAGTCACCCTGCTAAAGTAGCCAGTCAGTCCGATTTTATTTTCAGAAGACAGTCCGCCCTGGCGCATTGAAATACCTGAAAGTTAATAGAGAAGTCGTGCGCAAAGTAAACGATGCACGGCGGTGTGTACAGCGATGATTTGTAAGAGTAACCTTAACATGGCCTGGAACTGACAAATATCTATAAATTACAGCCACCTGAATAATCTATTTTTCTGACGGCGTGATTATCAGCCGTAAACATCGCACATTATCAGCCATCAAATTTTAAACAGCACCCTCCACACGACATTCTGATTTTTTTAAAAAAAACTGTCAGAATTGTACAACTTGCGTTAATGCATTTTCTGCTTATAACCTCATGATTAATAGCTGTTAGCACTTTTTGCAAAAAAAATCAAGCCAGCGCATTAACATAATCGCTGTACAAGTTTGGCAAAGTTGTATAACTTTAGGCTCATTAAGCGAAGCCTATATTTTAACCATTGCAGAGGTTCACCATGCGTCAGAACATTGCGAACTATCCAAACACAGCAAACGATATTGCCCACTATTTTAGCCAGGTGTCCGTACCCGGGCAGCAGGAAACCCTGGGTCAGATTGTGGTGGAAATCCTGCGCGCGGGCAAAAATCTGAATCGCAAAGCGATCTGTTCAAAGCTGTTACGCCGCCTGGAAGTTGCAGCAAACGTAGAAGAAGAGCGTCACTATCAGGCGCTGATTGGACTGCTGTTTGATCGCTGAGACGCCTTTAACCGCGTGCTTAGTTTATTCCGCAGCAATTTCAGGGCTGTCCGGATTGGCAGCCAGATATCACTGCCGGAGCAGGCACGCAAATATAAGAAGCGGGTATGCAACGAAGTAACCTAGAAAGACTGACTGATATCGTTATCGGCGAAGCAGTAACATCACTGCTCGGCGATGCCAGCCGCATCAATTCAACCGCTCTGGTTGCTACTTTGAAGCGGATGGCAGCACTGGAATCGCATCCTGAACGGCTGGCGGCGCTGGAATGTGCGCTGAATGAAGTGGCAAAAGAGTTCCCGCGCGCGCGGCAGACTCAGGATATGCCGGTGATGGCGCTGCAGTCTGTACAGGCAGGTAATAAAAAGCATTAAACAACTACTCCGCATAAGCGGAGTGTGGCAAAAGCCCGCAGGATGCGGCCATCTGCGGATGGCCGTCTTTATTTCAGGCGTTTAGTCTGGTAACTCAGCCGCTGGTGCGGAATTTAACGGAAAGATTATGCTGCAAGAAATGCAACACACTCAAACAGTCGAAGCCGACATCATTAACCATTTCCGTCATGCTGGCGATAAACTGGCCGCTGAAACAGCTGTGCTGGACGCGGTTATTCGCGATATCGTTGTGCACGGTAAACGCGTTACCAGTAAGACGATTATTCTGTATCTGATTGCCGAGCTGGAAAGTACGTCAGACATTGTGCAGCTTGATGTGCTGCGTAATGCGCTGGAAATAGTAGTCGGACGTACACCGGACGACGAAGGCATTTAAGATTTTATTCCTGCTGCACGCTCTGTGCGGCAGGAATTGCTGCTGAAGTTTCAAAACCGCCTTTGGAAGCCCATACTGAGCAGCTCGCTGCAGCAATCAACGTAATAGCAATCCACACCTTCATCCTTTTATTCCTCTAATCAACAGGCTCAACGTTTAATAAGCCTGGCACGGATTATATAATTCGCCTGAAACCGACGTTATAAAAGGAACATTCCGATACGCGTTATCGCAGCTGCTAGCTGCTGCTTCAATGCACATTATCTTCTGCACTGTACGATTCGATACCCGCAGCCGCATCGCTTTTTTCAGCAACGGTTATCTGCAGTTCACGACTGATGTTATCAATAGCGTACAGCGCTGCGCGCAGATGCTTTTCATCCGTGATGTTTTTCATCATCTTATGCAGCCGATCCAGCAGCGTGCGCCAGGATATAGCAGCACCGGTATCAAGCAGTTCTATCACGGCTTCGCCGATAATGATTTCTGCCAGTTTTTCTTCCTGGTCACTGTGCATTATGTGGTCCGGATTCAGGTCTATCGGCAAGTCGATCACAGGGCACTGAAGCGCGATCAGCCTCAGTCAGCCATCTCATTTTCATCAAGACGATAAAGATTGATATCGTTTCTTTCGCGGTAGCGGGGCGGGAATACCATAGCGCCGTTACCATCGCCAAGGTATTGCATACCAAGCGGCTCGATGATGGCATAAGGCTCTGCCAGTGCGCGGCGATAGCGCAATATTTCGCGCGCCATTTCAACGGCTTCCGGGGAGTTGTTATCAGGGTTGCCCGCTATATATTGCAGGCGTTCGTCGCTAAGCATCGCTGCCTCCTGTATTGATCTGACGCTTTACGGCTCCACCTACGTCATGACTGGGTGTCATCATAGCCAGAAGCGTCACGGAATCCAAAGCCTGCGTTACGTTGTCATGCACACAGCAGGAAGTTGCGGAGGGTGAAAGTGAGCATGTCCGGCAGGAAGAGCGCACAATTCTGCCTCGGCCTGAGGTTCATTGTTACGGCCTGACAAGCAGAAACGCACCGTAGTATGCAATACGTAAACGTTGTCACTGCTGAAGCATGATTGAACCAGGTGCCAGAGTTAAGCGTACAGGTGCAGGCCGATGCTGCCGGGAAGGAAAATAAACGATAATTAGCGGTTCTTACTACCGAAAACCAGACCGCAGCAGGGCTGCTGCGGTCCGGGGATAGATTATGCGCTCTGCCATTCGGCTTCGACATCATCCTTTGATTTGGAAAGGATGACTTTGTTGTCATCGACTTCTTTAACCCAGCTGAACGGGATGATGTGGTGCTGGCCGCCCGCTTCCGGATCACTTTTCGCCAGTTTGATTTTATCTTCGCCTTCAAAGTGATCG
Source organism: Pantoea eucrina (assembly GCF_020079945.1). Taxonomy (NCBI): domain Bacteria; kingdom Pseudomonadati; phylum Pseudomonadota; class Gammaproteobacteria; order Enterobacterales; family Erwiniaceae; genus Pantoea; species Pantoea eucrina. Next base: position 9,846 of record NZ_CP083449.1, read on the forward strand.
ACAATGCCCACGTGCTCACCGTTGACGTCAACAACCTGTGCGTGATCCAGGATTTCTGATTTGCTTACCATATTGCCTCCGTTCTGTGAATATAAATGCAGCAGTTCTGCTGCCGGACTGCTTAAGTCTGGTTATTAATCTGCAGATTTCCAGTAATTTACAGAATGAAATATTTAGGCGAACCGTAATGCGACCAATTCTGCTGCGCCGACTATGATTTCCTGTAGCCGCTGGCGGCACACGCCGTCAGCCTCTTCTCTGTTCATAACAGGAATTAACAGCATGCAGATATCACTGGAGAAACAGGTTGCACTGGTCACTGGCGCCAGTTCAGGACTGGGCTATGCCTGCGCTGAAGCGCTGGCGGCGGCGGGTGCAGCGGTCGTGATCAACTATAACAGCCAGCAGGAGCCTGCCGAGGCGCTGGCAGACGCGATTCGGCAGCGTGGCGGTAAAGCAGTGGCAGTAGGGGGTGACGTTTCTGATGAAAAAGCGGTGGATGCGCTGTTTGCTGAAACAATTAAACATTTTGGACGGCTGGATATTCTGGTCGCGAACTCCGGACTGCAGCGCGATGCACCAGCCGGAGAAATGACGCTGGATGAGTGGAATAAGGTTATCCAGGTCAATCTTACCGGTCAGTTTCTCTGCGCCCGGGCGGCGCTGCGTCAGTTTCGCCAGCAGGAGAAACGTCCGGATGTGAGCCGCGCTACCGGCAAAATCATCCATATGAGCTCGGTGCATCAGCTCATCCCGTGGGCCGGGCATATTAACTATGCGGCCTCCAAAGGCGGTGTCGATCTGCTGATGCGCAGTCTGGCGCAGGAAGTGGGCGAAGAACATATTCGTATCAATGCCATTGCGCCGGGTGCGATCAGAACGCCAATCAATACCGAAGCGACCGAAGGTGAAGCTGAGAAAAAGCTGCTGCAGCTTATCCCCTATGGCCGGGTAGGCGATCCGGAAGATGTGGGTAACGCGGTGGTATGGCTGGCCAGCGATTTGTCCGACTACGTGCATGGCACCACGCTGTTTATTGATGGTGGCATGAGCCTGTATCCCGGCTTTCGTGATAACGGTTAAGGACTTAAGATTTGTGCTGCCGCAATCAGTCGGTTGCGACACTTTTCCCCGCTAATGAGTTGCGCCGCCAGGCCGATATAACTACTTCTCCATCTTCAACCGGAAGTTAATTATGTCGCTTAAAAAATCCTCACTGCTTGTGTTCCTCACTATGCTGGTGCTGTTCCTGGCCAGCGTGGCTATCAGCAGCTGGCTGCTGGTGCGCAGTAATGCTTCGCTGACCGCCGTCAACAAAGAGATCCGCGTAGTGCTCTCCGTAATCGATCCCATCAACCACAGCCGTACACTGCGCGTCCGGGTTATGGAGTATATGAAAGCGAGTGAGGGGAACGATAGCGCATCAGCCGCGTCACTTGAGAGCGTGAAAGCGGTGGCGGTTAAAGCAGATGCGGCCTTTCAGGCCTACATGGATGCACCGCGTCTGGCTGGTGAAACAGCAGAGGCTGAAGCCTACCGGCAGGCCTATCTCAGTTACCGCGATGAAGGGATCCGGCCGCTGGTGGCTGCCGCTGAAGCGCACGATCAGGCACGTTTTAAAGCGCAGATCCCGACAGTCGTCCGTCTCGATCGTCAGTATGAAATCATTCTTGATAAAGTCCTGGCGCAGCACGAAGCTTACGCACGCCAGCTCAATGATGATGCACAACGTCACTTTCACTCCGGCCTGATGCTGCTGGTGCTGTTTGGTGTGCTGTTTGTCGGCATTATTGTCGTGATTTCACTGCTGATGCACCGTTTTGTACTGGTGCCGCTCAGCGCGGCAAAGCAGCACTGCGATTTAATTGCTGCCGGCGAGCTTAATTGCGCTGTTCCGGCAAAAGGTGATTCACGCAGTGAAATTCAGAGCCTCATGGGATCGCTGGAAGCGATGCGTCTCGCTCTGACGCAGATCATTACGCAGGTACGTGATTCCGCGCATTCGGTTTCCACTGCCTCGGGCGAAATTGCGGCCGGGAACGTTGATCTGGCCTCGCGCACTGAGCAGCAGGCTGCGGCGCTGACAGAAACCGCGGCCAGCATGGAGCAGCTGGGCGCTACGGTGAAGCAGAACACTGATAACGTATTTGAAGCGTGCCGCCTGACTGGCGAGGCGGTAGAGAATGCGGAAACCGGCGAAAAAGTCTCGCGTGAAGTGATTGTGTCGATGGACCTGATTAACGCCAGCTCGAAAAAAATCGAAGAGATTATCTCGGTGATCAACGGCATTGCGTTTCAGACCAACATTCTTGCGCTGAATGCCGCTGTGGAAGCGGCACGCGCAGGTGAACAGGGCAGGGGGTTCGCCGTGGTGGCCGGAGAAGTGCGTAATCTGGCACAGCGCAGTGCGCTGGCGGCTAAAGAGATCGAGACGCTGATTGCAGAATCGGTGGCGATTATTCACACCGGCTCAGAGCAGGTCAGTCGCACCGGCGAGGCGATGAGCGCCATCATCGCCTCGGTCAGCCGCGTTAATCTTCTGATGGAACATATTTCAGTGGCGTCGGGCGAGCAGAGTCGCGGTATCGGGCAGATTGAAAAAGCGGTAACTGAAATGGACTCAGTAACGCAGCAGAACGCCGCGCTGGTACAGGAGTCAGCGGCTGCGTCAGCATCGCTTGAAGAGCAGGTACAGTATCTGACCCGTTCGGTTTCCACTTTCCGTCTGGCATAAGCGTCATTTGCCGGCTCTTTATTCAGGGCCGGCAATCTCTCAGACTGCAGAGCAAGGGCCTGCTGATTACTTCTGCGCGGCTAATGATTAAAAGATCACGCCTGAAACTGTTGCTTATAAAAATGCTTTATTTCATGAGCTTGCTCAGATACAGGGGATTTTTTCAGGCTTTTTTTCGCAAAGCGTAAATTTATCTTACGCTTTGCCGATATATCTTCCTGCCACCTTAGCGCAAACCGGTGTGTTTGCGCCTGTTTCACAGGTGTGCTGCGGGCAAGAGTGCGCCGCAGTTAATTCTTCTCAGGGAGCAGTAAATGAACCATCGTAAACCCCTGGTGGCGGCCGTCGTCGCCTCCTGCATCGTCCTTTCCGGCTGCAGCGCCATGACTACCGCCATCAAAAAGCGCAACCTTGAAGTTAAAACGCAGATGAGCCAGACGGTATGGCTTGAGCCTTCCACTCAGAAAACGGTCTATCTGCAGGTGCGTAATACCTCTGACAAAGATATGAGCGATCTGCAGTCGCTGCTGGCGCAGGACCTGCAGGCGAAAGGGTATACCGTCACATCCTCGCCTGATGCGGCTTACTACTGGATCCAGGCTAACGTGCTGAAAGCGGAAAAGATGGATCTGCGCCAGTCACAGGGCTTCCTGGCTACCGGTTATGAAGGTGCGGTTGCCGGTGCAGCGCTGGGTGCCGGCATTACGGCTTATAACGGTAACTCGGGTGGCGCGATGCTTGGTGTCGGCCTGGCGGCGGGTTTGGCGGGAATGGCAGCCGATGCGCTGATCGAAGATGTGAACTTCACCATGGTGACCGATCTGCAGATTTCCGAACGCAGCAAAAATGCCGTTACCACTGATAACATTGCGGCGCTGCGTCAGGGTACCTCTGGCATCAAGCTGCAGACCAGCAGCGAAGAGGGCAACCGCATGAAGTATCAGACGCGTGTGGTGTCCAACGCCAATAAGGTCAACCTCAAGTTTGAAGAGGCGAAGCCGGTGCTGGAAGCGCAGCTGGCGAAATCCGTGGCAGGCATTATGTAATCACGGTTGCCGCTGGCGCTTTCCGGCTGGCGGCAGATCGCAACTGAATGGCTAAAGATATACTCCCTAAATAGTTACAGCATCCCTTAACGTAAAACCCTAACAGGTGCCGGCCTGACACACATTGCCCCTCTCTGACCCTTTCAGCCTCAGGCGCAAATCTGAAACCGGGTTGCCCCTCCTGACTTGCCGCAGCGCCCGGCCCGAAGGGCCGGAATGAGTGGAACAGGTAAAAGGGTGCTGTAACTAATAAAACGTCTGACAGGAAAAGGATTGTCACATGTTCAGCCCGGCCATCAGCGTTACGTTTCTGATTACACCTGATATCAAAATTATTCCACTGACTGTTATCAGGAAGCATTCAGGAGCTTAGGGTTCAGGCTGAAAAACGCAAACCCTGTCATCAAGCCCCGCTTCCTTTTCTCGTTCTTTTTGCCGTTTTCATGAACGTTGGATATTTAAGCTTTTAATTTCAACAACTTATCTGAAAATCACATAACTGTCTGTTTCCAGATGACGATTTTGTGATCTACCTCGCCAGTAACATTCATTATATGTTGTTATATTCGTTATGCGTCATCTCATAATGAAAATCAGCAACACGCCATCTCACACTTTCTGCTTTAGATCGTGCGGTGACCTGCTGCCTTCATTCAGGCGTACTGAACCCTACAACTCCATTTAATAATTAAAAGGTAACGATATGGAAGGCCAGGAACTCCAACGCAAGCTCGGCTTTTGGGCCGTGCTGGCCATTTCCGTCGGAACGACCGTCGGTTCCGGTATTTTCGTTTCGGTTGGTGAAGTAGCAAAGGCAGCAGGCTCGCCGTGGCTCACGGTGCTGGCTTTCGTGATTGGCGGACTGATTGTTATTCCGCAGATGTGCGTCTATGCGGAGCTGTCTACCGCGTATCCCGAAAACGGCGCGGACTATGTGTATCTGAAAAACGCGGGCAGCCGTCCGCTGGCATTTCTCTCCGGCTGGGCCAGCTTCTGGGCAAATGACGCGCCGTCGCTCTCTATCATGGCGCTGGCGATTGTCGGTAATATGGCCTTTCTGATACCGATCGACCCGTTCACCGGGAAACTCATTGCCACCGGTCTGATTCTGGCGTTTATGCTGCTGCATCTGCGTTCGGTTGAAGGCGGCGCGACCTTTCAGACGCTGATCACCATCGCTAAAATCATTCCGTTTGCCATTGTCATCGGCATCGGCGTGTTCTGGTTAAAAGGGGATAATTTTAACGCACCGGCCACTGCAACCTCCGGTACGACGGCAGGAATAATGGCGCTGCTGGCCGGGATTTCCGCTACCAGCTGGTCCTATACCGGCATGGCCTCTATTTGCTATATGACCGGAGAGATCAAAAACCCCGGCAAAACCATGCCGCGTGCGCTGATCGGTTCCTGTTTACTGGTATTAGTGCTCTATTCGTTGCTGGCGCTGGTGATCACCGGGCTGATGCCATTCGATAAACTTGCCGTCTCGGCAACGCCAATTTCCGACGCACTCACGTATATTCCGGCGCTCGGCAGCGTGGCGGGAGTCTTTGTCGCCATTACTGCCATCATCGTGATCCTTGGCTCACTTTCCAGCTGTGTGATGTATCAGCCGCGTCTCGAATATGCGATGGCGAAAGATAACCTGTTTTTCAAAAGCTTCGGGCATGTACATCCAAAATACAACACGCCGGATATCTCTATTATCCTGCAGTGCGCCCTCGGCATCTTCTTTATTTTTGTCTCTGACCTGACCAGCCTGCTGGGCTATTTCACGCTGGTGATGTGCTTCAAAAACACCCTGACCTTCGGCTCGATTATCTGGTGTCGCAAACGTGAAGACTATAAACCACTGTGGCGCACACCGGCGTTCGGCCTGATGACCTTTGCCGCTATCGCCTCAAGCTTAATTCTTGTTGCCTCCACCTTTGTGTGGGCGCCAATTCCGGGGCTGATTTGCGCCCTGATTGTTATCGCCACCGGCCTGCCCGCTTACGCCTTCTGGGAAAAGCGCAACCGCCGTCTGGCTCACGTTTCTTAACCCTGTCTGGAGAGTTGTTGCATGCTGAATATTGATAAAAACACGGTGGATTTCCTGGTAACTGAAAACATGGTCAGCGAAGTGGAGAAGGTTCTTGAGAAAGACGTTCCCCGCGTGCATGCCCTTGTTGATGAAATGATCAAACGTGGCGTCGATCGCATCTACTTTGTCGCCTGCGGCTCCCCGCTGAATGCTGCGCAGACGGCAAAGCATCTGGCTGATCGTTTCTCCGGCCTTCAGGTTTATGCGCTTTCCGGCTGGGAATTTTGCGATAACACCCCCCACCGGCTGGATCAGCGCTGCGCGGTAATAGGCGTCTCTGATTACGGCAAAACCGAAGAGGTGATTAAGGCACTGGAGCTGGGTGCGGCTTGCGGCGCACTGACCGCTGCCTTTACCAAACGCCCGGACAGCCCTATCAATCAGGCTGCGCAGCATGTGGTGGCGTATGAAGCAGACTGCATCTGGGAAATTCATCTGCTGCTGTGTTACAGCGTGGTGCTGGAGATGATTACGCGCCTCGCGCCGCACACCGAAATCGGCAAAATTAAAAACGATCTGCATAAGCTTCCGCAGGCGCTCGGGCATCTGGTGCGTACCTGGGAAGAAAAAGGGCGTCAGCTTGGTGAGCAGGCCTCACAGTGGCCGATGATCTATACCGTTGCCGCCGGTCCGCTGCGTCCGCTGAGTTACAAAGAGGGGATTGTTACGCTGATGGAGTTTACCTGGACACATGGATCGGTGATTGAGAGCGGCGAGTTCCGCCATGGCCCGCTGGAAATCGTAGAGCCGGGCGTGCCCTTTCTGTTCCTGCTGGGCAATGACGAAAGCCGTCATACCACCGAGCGCGCTATCCGTTTCGTACGCGAGCGTACCGATAACGTTATCGTGATCGACTATGCCGAGATCGCTCAGGGACTGCACCCGTGGCTCGCCCCATTCCTGATGTTTGTCCCGATGGAGTGGCTCTGTTACTACCTCTCCATCTACAAAGACCATAACCCGGACGATCGCCGTTACTATGGCGGGATCGTCGAGTATTAATTTCCCCGCCCGGTCTCCATGCAGGCCGGGCATCACAGCAAGGACATACGAATGAAAACGGGTATGTTTACCTGCGGACATCAGCATTCATTGCTGGCGCGCGCGTGCGGCTGTCACAGGAGGGTCAATGAAACGGCTGGCAACGGTAGGTGATAATTGCGTGGATATTTATCCCGGGCTGGGTAAAGCGTTTTCTGGTGGCAACGCTGTTAACGTGGCGGTTTACAGCACGCGTTACGGGATGCAGCCCGCCTGCGTCAGTTGGGTGGGTGAAGATGATTATGGTGCCATGCTGCGCCGCGATCTTGCGCAACATGGCGTGGATATTTCCCGGCTGCGTGTGATGCCCGGTCTGACAGCGCAGACGCAGGTGGAACTGCGCGATAACGATCGCATTCTCGGTGACTATACCGAAGGCGTGATGGCAGATTTCAGCGTGGGTGAGCAGGAACTGGCGTGGCTAATGGAGTTTGACATTATTCACTCCGCCATTTGGGGTCATGCTGAGTCCGCTTTTCCCGCACTGAAGGCGGCGGGAAAAATCCTGTCGTTTGATTTTGCAGATAAATGGGAAAGCCCGTTATGGCACACGCTGCCGGAACATCTTGATTATGTTTTTGCCTCAGCAAATACTGATAATGCGTGGCTGCGCGACCGGCTACAAACCGTGGTGCAGTGTGGCGCAGGGGTGGCGATCGCCACGCTGGGTGAAAACGGTAGCCTGGCGTGGGACGGCATACAGTTCTGGAAGATGCCGCCGCAGCGCGTCAGCGTAGTAGATACCATGGGGGCAGGGGATTCATACATCGCCGGGTTCCTGTGCGCTATCGCTAACGACCTGCCGCTGTAGGGTGCGATGAAACAGGGTACCCGGTGCGCTGCGCGTACTATTGGCTATCATGGTGCCTGGTGAGGGTCAGCGCTGGCGTGACATTACCCATGCCAGCGCCTGTTACTCATCCGAAAAGGCCCATATAATCAACCCTACTCCTCTTACAACTTCAGGGTCGATTCATGTCAGCTACGGAGCGCTACTCACATCAACTCCTCTACGCCACCGTGCGCCAGCGCCTGCTTGATGATATTGCGCAGGGAGTTTACCAGGCTGGCCAGCAGATCCCGACTGAAAGCGAGTTATGCACGCTCTATAACGTTAGCCGCATCACTATCCGCAAAGCAATCAGCGATCTGGTCAATGACGGTGTGCTGCAGCGCTGGCAGGGCAAGGGCACTTTTGTGCAAAGTAAAAAGGTTGAAAATGCGCTGCTGACGGTAAGCGGCTTTACTGATTTTGGCGTTTCCCAGGGTAAGCCGACCCGGGAAGAGGTCATCGAACAGGAGTGCATGAACGCCGATCCATTTTGTGAAAGGCTGAATATTCCCGGTAGCAGCGACATTTTTCGCCTGATGCGGGTCATGTATCTTGATGATGAGCCGCTGTTTATCGATATTTCCTGGATCCCGCTCTCCCGTTACCCGGCATTTGACACCATTTATACCGCAGGCGCCTCTACTTATAAGCTGTTTCAGGAAAAATTCGACACTCGCGTGGTGAGTGATAAGAAGACCATAGATATTTTTATGGCCACTAAAGCCGAGGCCCAGAGGCTGAAATGTGAACTGGGCGAGCCGCTGTTTCGCATCAGTAAAATCGCTTTCGATCAAAACGCGAAACCAGTGCACTATTCGGAACTGTTTTGCCGCGCTAACCGCGTTAGCCTGACTATCGATAACCAGCGTCAGAAATAAAAAAGAGGGCCAGGGCCCTCTTAATGTTTCTCTGCCAGGCAAATTTTTAACGCGGGATACGCTTTGTGCACATTTGCCGATCGCGCCCGGTCAGCGCCGGATTACTGCATTCATCAATTCATTGCAGTAATCATGAGCGCTATGTTACGCCCGCCTGTCTAACGCAATGATCTGTTCTGCTATTGCCGGTAAATCGGGACCAGAAATATCAGGCTGTTCACCCAGCAACAGCGGTGCGTTACCGGGGCGGGTGATCAGCGCGCCTTTCCAGCCACAGGCCATGGCGCCGATAATATCCCAGGCGTGCGTGGCTATCATCCTGAGCGCAGCAGGTGGCCGATCCAGCGCCTCACTGACGCTCCGATAAGCGGCAGCGGCAGGTTTAAAACAGCCGCTCTGCTCAACGGAGAACTGCTGTGAAAAAAACGATGCCAGTCCGGATTGCGCCAGCACCTTTTTGCCGGCGTCTGCCGATGAGTTCGTAAACGTCACCATCTCAAAACCCGCAGCCTGCAGTTTTTTCAGCGCGGGCAGCGCATCAGGATGAGCAGGTAACACCGCCATTTCTTGCTGAAAACGCGTTATCTGTGATGAATCAAGCGCAATCCCGCGGATCGTCGCCACCATCTTTAATACGGCAACGGCCAGTTCACCAAACGGCACATAGCGACCGCTTAACGTGAGCGTCTGGGAATACAGGATCTGTTCCGCAAACCACTGACGCATCACCTGCGCATCGCCAAAGGTATCCAGAAAAAAAGTATCCAGATAGGTCAGATCGAGCAGCGTTTCGTTAACATCAAATACCAGCAGGGTAGCCTCTTTCATTATTATCTGTGCACCTTTTTTCATAAAACGTATTACTGCAGAGCATAACGCGCGGGCTGCCAGAGGCGCAGCCCGCGCGGGTATCACTCAATAACCCAGACGCTGACGCTGCCGCCGTTACAGGTGAACACCGCTTCACCCTGTTCGTTGGTGGTAATCGTCTCATCGCGATTGCCGAGAAAATCGCGCCAGTTTTTACCGGCGTAGTTTTCTCCCAGCGTCAGCGTTTTTTCTCCGCTGTCGCCGTTAGACATCACTACCACGCAGCCTGGCTCATCTTCAGTCCCGCTGCGGCTGAAAGCGATGCAGTTGGGATGATCAAACCACAGCGTCTGTACCCCGTGAGCAAAGCGCTGGCGCGCAATCATCAGCTGATCGAGCTTATCGATTACGGGCATTTCAACTTTATGCGTTTCACCATCGCTGCCGGTATCTTCATAGCTGGCACCATAAAGATCCGGGTAGAACACGCAAGGCACACCATTTTCACGCAGCAAAATCATCGCATAGGCGAGCGGCTTGAACCAGGCTTCCACCGGCGCTTCAAGTGCCTGCAGCGGCTGAGTATCATGGTTAGCAACAATAGTGACGGCGTGGAACGGATCGGCTTCTACCAGCGTACCGGAGAAGATCTGGCTCATGTCGTAGCTGCTGCCCTGCTTAGAGGCTTCGTGAAATTTCATGTGCAGTGGGGCATCAAACAGCAGCGTTTTACCCTCAACCTGATTGATATACTGCTGCAGTTTATCCAGCTCAAATGACCAGTACTCCGCCACGATAAACAGCGGCTTCTCAGAGACCTCCTGCACATGGTCAATCCACTCTTTGTAGAACCAGGCCGGGATATGTTTAACCGCATCCAGGCGGAATCCGTCACACTGGGTGGTTTCCAGCATCCAGCGCGCCCAGTACTTGATCTCTTCCGTCGCCGAGCGGTTGCGGAAATCGATATTGGAGCCCATCAGGTAATCAAAATTGCCCAGTTCATTATCAACCTGGTCGTTCCAGCCCTCGCCGGTGTAGTCATTCACAATCTTGAACACACCATCTTCATCAGGGTTTTCGATATGATCGACACCGCTGAAGCACTTATAGTCCCAGACAAACTTTGAATACTGTCCGGCACGGACCGGGAAGGTGTAGCGGGTCCAGGCTTCGCACTCCACTACCTCTTCATGAATCTGTGAACGATCCTGCTCGTCGACGCGGTTAACCAGAATGCGCTCTTTCTCATCCGCGCCCATTTTGTGATTAACCACCACATCCATCAGTACTGCAATCTGCTGCTGCTGCAGCGCGGAAATCGCCGTATGCAGCTGCGCTTTGTCACCATATTTCGTGGCAACAGTGCCTTTCTGATCAAATTCGCCCAGGTCAAACAGATCGTAAGTGTCATAGCCGACTGAACTGCCGCCGGAGGCGCCTTTATAGGCCGGTGGCAGCCAGATCATATTGATACCCGATTCGCTCATATGCGCTGCACGTTCGGCCAGCTCAGGCCAGAGCTGGCCACCTTCAGGGTAATACCAGTGAAATGCCTGTAACAGGGTTGGATTTTTCATCGCCGGGCTCCGTTTATAGTCAAAAGAATTATGGAGCGGGAATGGAAAAGCGCGCGACTATTCAGCGGTCACCGCACTTTTTGCTGTTGCGACAGCAGGACCGGCATGGGATGTGCATTACTCCTAAAAGCAGGTGTGCCACTTTGCAACCGCGTTTTTTTATTTATGCTGATTCTCCCTGATGCCTGCTACTGACTTACGCGGAGCGTACATGATCCGATACCTTTCCTCCTGCTCACTGATTCTTTTCAGCTCTTTTTGCCTGATGCAAAGTGCGCATGCGGATACGTCCCGAACGCCGCTGATTGCCGGCTACGGTAAACTCTATGACACGCCTGATGCGGCTTTTCAGCCTGACAGCACGCAGCGCTACAAACTGGTTTTCAAGGTGAGTGAGGCAGCGAGCAACGCCGCGGATATCAATCCCGGCCTGAATGAAGTGGCGCGCGTTATCAATCTTTATGGCCGTTCCGGCGTGCCGCTCAGTCAGATTGACGCCGTAGTAGCCGTTAATGGCGGCGCCACGCCCGCTATGCTGGATGAGCAGCACTACCACAAGCTATTCGGTGCGGCCAACCCGAATCTGCAGCTGATAAAAGCCCTGAATGATGCAGGCGTTAAAGTAACACTGTGCAGCCAGGCGCTGGCCTGGCATCATTACGATCCTCACTGGGTCGCGGCACCCGTTATCACTACCCCCTCAGCGCTGACCACGATGACCGTGCTGCAGAACCAGGGTTATGCGTTGCTGGATACGCAGGGAGGAAGACAGGATAAATAACATCTGCTGATTGATTGTTTTAGGTGAGCGATGCGCGGGAAGAGCAGACTGAATAACACGGCTATCGTGTGCCTTAAAAGCCGGCCTGAGGGGTCACGACCTCTACCCGCTCAAACTCTTCAGCCACCAGCTCCATACGCTCATCAAAAACGCCGCTGCTTTCAAAAAAGCGCTGGTGCTCCTGACGCCAGTAGCGGAGGCTCAGATCGCCTTCACCCTCTTTACGGGCAAACGCTTCGGTGACATCGCAGAAGCGTATCAGCTGCAGACTGACGATGCGAACCACGCAGACCGGTTGATTGTGGCCGTCCAGGACAATGCTGTAGCTGCCGACAGTCGGCGCTTCAGCATCGTTCTGAAAAGCAGCCAGCGAACCGCAGGTGGCGGTTTTCCTGCCCTCTGTAATCAGTTTCGCCAGGGTATCCGCCAGGGCAGGTGAATCACCAAACGCCCGGCTCAGCGCCTGCGGGTATTTCGCTTTAAGTGCATTTATCTCAGTCATATTGATTCCTTTCAGGTATCCGGAGTGACAGGCAGAGTGCGTTCTTTCCGTTACAAATTTTTATCATTGTGATCCCGCAAAAATACCGCCAGCACATCTTTCGGCGGCGTGACGCCGCACGCTGATAAAAGCCAGCCGACCGCACCGCGGTGGTAGGTGCCGTGAAACAGCATATGGTTGATCATCTCTTCAGCCTGCATTTCTCCGGCACCACCATCTACAAAACGAAAGCGGATCACTTTAGCGCGATCGGTTTCGTTTAGCGTAGCGACATGCTTCAGGTACCAGCGGGTGGTCTCCGACAGAGCATGCATCAGTTCTTCAACGGCAGGCGTTTCAGGGGTATTCAGTGCGGTGTAACCGTGCTGCTCACCGGTAAGGTTTGCTTTGAAGATAGCGTCCACAACATAGACGTGGTTCATCAGACGCAACGCCAGATGACGTTTTTCTGCAAACTGTGCGGCATCAATGTGGGAAATCGCCTGCAGGGTGGCGGCGTCTATCCACAATTTATAACGGAGAAGGGTGGTCAGGGTGCTGCTCATGGTTTCATCCTGAAAAAAGGCAGAGTCTCATCATAGCAGCAAAAAAAAACACCAGAGCAATAAAAAAGAGGAGCCAGGCTCCTCTTTTGTCATGCAGTCACGTTAACGCACGATGTGCAGGAAGTGCAGGTGCTTCTCATACTGGTCGAGAATATCGTTGATGATCTGCTCCTGATTCCAGCCCATTACGTCATAATCCTGGCCGCCCTCTTTAAGGTAGACGACTGCACGGTAATACTTCTGCTCCTCCGCTTTGTCACTTCCTGACATCCCTGCCAGCGCAAAGGCGGGCTGCAGGTAGGGACGCGCGCGGACTTCGTAAACGAAGTTAAGCTCCTGTCCCAGATCCACCTCAAACCGCACACGATCGTCTTCATCGGCACGGGTATGCGACGGGGTGTTTTGCTTTGCCAGCTCCTGCTCTACCATCTCCATCGCCGGATAGATGACTTCCGTCATAAAGCGCTTCACCTGCGAGCGTTTTGGAAAGTAGGCAATGTTACGTAAACGGCGCTGCCACGGAATCGGGTTGCGCGCAGCCGTGGGCGCGATAGTCGCAATCTGCTTACTGTCGCGCTTCCAGGCATCAATACGAAGCGCTTTAAGCAAGCCATACATCGACATTAACAGGATGATGGCAAACGGCAGGGCGCTGGCGATAGTCACAACCTGCAGCGCTTTCATGCCGCCGGCCAGCAGTAAAGTAATGGCCACGACCCCCATCAGCGCGGACCAGAAAATACGCTGCCAGACTGGCGTTTGATCCGTGCCCCCTGAAGCGAGCGTATCCACCACCATCGCTCCGGAGTCCGCTGACGTGACAAAGAACACCACTACCATGGCGACGGCAATACAGGAGAGAGCAAAGCTGAAGGGAAAATGCTCCAGAAAATTAAACAGCGCGAGCGTTTGATCGCTCATCACTGTCTGCGCCAGATCGGCGGCGCCCTGCTGCATGATCATCCAGATGGCGCTGTTGCCAAAGAAGGTCATCCAGAGCAGCGTAAAGCCCGCCGGCACAAACAGCACGCCGGTGACAAATTCACGGATGGTACGACCGCGCGATACGCGGGCAATGAACATGCCGACAAACGGTGACCACGCCAGCCACCAGCCCCAGTAGAACAGCGTCCAGCCGCCGAGCCACTTACTCGATTTGGGTTCATAGGCGTAGAGATTAAAGGTTTTGGTGACCAGCTCTGAGAGGTAGCCGCCGGTATTCTCCACAAAGGATTTCAACAGCAGCACCGTCGGACCCAGCGTACCGACCAGAATCAGCAGCAGCACCGCAAGGCCAAGATTAATTTCCGATAAAATCCGGATACCTTTATCCAGTCCGGAGACAACGGAAAGGGTTGCCAGTGCGGTGATGACCACTATCAGGATCACCTGCATCGTGGCGCTGACCGGCAGGCCAAACAAGTGATTAAGACCGGCGTTAACCTGCAGTACGCCGTAACCCAGCGAGGTGGCCACGCCCAGTACGGTACCAATCACCGCAAAAATATCCACGGCGTGGCCCATCCAGCCGTAGATACGGTCGCCAATAATCGGATAGAGCGCTGAGCGCAGCGTTAAAGGCAGTCCGTGACGATAGCTGAAAAAGGCCAGAATCAGCGCCACAATCGCATAAATCGACCAGGCGTGCAGCCCCCAGTGAAAGAACGTGATACGCAACGCTTCCCGCGCCGCGTTTACGGTTTCCGGCTCGCCTGATGGCGGCGCCATATAGTGCATCACGGGTTCTGCCACGCCGAAAAACATTAGCCCAATGCCCATGCCGGCGGAAAACAGCATGGCAAACCAGGAGTGATAACTGAAATCAGGTTCTGCGTGATCGGGCCCGAGTTTAATATCGCCGTAGCGCGACACCCCCAGGTAGATTACGGTCAGCAAAATCAGGGCAACAGCGAGAATATAAAACCAGCTGGCATTGGCAAACAGCGACGTCTGCAGTGCAGTAAGCTGGGTATCCGCCTGTTCAGGGAATAGCGCGGCGAAGGCTACCAGAATAAAAATAAGGGCAGCAGACGTGAAGAATACCGGTGGATTGATATGGCTTCGCTTCTTTTGGATATCCGTTTCTGATGTTGGCATAAGTATCCTGCATAACGTGAATGAAGACCAAATGTAACAATCAGTATGGAAGAGTAAAAGCGATACGCCAGCAGGTGTTTAAAAACCAGGCTAATCACGCGAAATTATTTCCGGGAGTGACCAGCGGGCTACCTGCTCCACGGCTACTTTGTCTGCTTTACAGGTCATCGCCGCGTTTGCGCGTGACAGGGCGAGCCTGGAATGGCGCTGAGCATCAGCGGCGTAACGGTGCGGTGCAATCTGTGCCAGCGCCTGAAGCGCCTTCTGCAGACGAATATGTACCTCAGCCAGTGCAGCACCATCGCGCCCTATAGCACTGAAAATATCATCAAACATATCGCTGATCCGGGCGGGCTCAATAAATATGCGCGGCCAGGTCACCTCATCAGAAGCCGCAGGGACAGGGTGACCAAACAATCTGACAGCACGGCCAATGATATCTATGGCCGTGCCCGGATCGTTGACGGCAGGCGAAAGTGCACGCGAGGCGATTTCTGCGAGCACACAGAGGCCAAAACGGGGATCCTGCTCATAAGAACGCTGTTCACCAACGGTAAATGCACGCTGCAGATGGTCCTGATCTTCTTCGGACATCGGTTGTGTGCACCACAGCAGGGGCGAGCGCGGATGCACAAAGCTGCCGGGCTGGGCAGCCAGATAAAGATGCACCTGCTGCGCGTCTGCCCAGTCGTTTAGCCGTTGCAAATCGATATGCTGCAGGTAACCAATCGCCTCGGGTAAAAGCGGGTGCGGTGTGGCCGCAGCGGGCAACTCACCCTGCCAGGCCGATCCGCCCATACAGGGATCCTGTAAGCGTTCAGTCAGCGCCGCGCGGGTTGCCTGCTCAACACGCTGAGACGTTTCGCCGAGGCTGCCAAAATTAGCGAGATGCTGGATCCAGCGAAGCAGGGTGATCACAATCATGGCGATCACCAGCAGCGTTACAAAGAACAGCACAACCCGCCCCTGTGTGCCGTATGCGCCCATCCCCAGCGCAATGATCCCTACCAGGCTGTAGAGAAACGAGCCAATGAACGTCGCCAGCACATTCTGCGTGGTGCGATCCTCCAGCAGCAGACTGGTGGCGCGGGGCGTTACGCTGCTGCTCGCAGAGTTATAGGCTGAGACCATAATATTCAGCGAAAACGTCGTAACGGCCAGCATACTGGAGGCGAGGATAGCCAGGATTTCATCCACGGCTTCACTGCCGATGAGACCGGATACGGAAGCAGGAATAAACGGTTTCACCGCGATAGCCACCAGCGCGGTGATCACCGCCAGTACGGCAAACAGCGAGCTGCGAAACCAGAGCTGTTTTGTCAGCCGGCGCAGTAACCATTGTGTTTTCGACATCGTCTTCCCTGTAATCAGACTGGTTAACTGCGGCTCAGCAGCAGGCGTATGCCGGCAAGCGAAAGTATATCCCCAGCACGGCGTCGGGCATGCGCTGAACGCGCTGATAAAGAGCAGCCATCATGGGCGCGGAGAACAGCAGCGCAAGGCTGCAGAACACCGCAACACAGATTGCTGCGCAGCCACCCATTATGTTGGGCAGCACCCCGGCATCAGCACCGGGCGTCAGCGTCACGGATATAATGGACACCCAGGTAAGAATAGCCCTGGGATTTAATATGTGCATGAGCACACCCTGCCGGAACCGTTTACCGTCGCGCACAACAGGCTGCGGATGTGTGTCCGCGCGCTTTTCTGCCGGCCGCTGCGCATTGCGGTACCCATAATCGCCATATTGCCGCGGCCCGGACTTGCTGTGGCCACGAAACAGGTGATAAAGACGAGTAACAGTTCGCTAACGTGAGGCATTCAGCGATCATCCATGCCTGAGTTGAGAGAAACGAGATATTGAGCTGCCGTGACGGTGGCCTGACGGCGCGTTTCAATAAACGTCGCCATCTGTGTCGTGGCCTGCGCTAACAGCTCAGCCGGTGCGGTACCCGGCGATCCACTGTTAAAGGGCGGTTGGGGGTCATACTCCATCTGCAGCTGAATCATCTGCGCCACCGCTTCACCCTGCAGGTCAGCTACCACTGTCAGCGCGAAGTCGATGCCTGAAGTCACGCCTGCGCCGGTGATGCGGTTCCGGTCGCGTACCACGCGCGCGCTGACCGGCTCAGCACCCAGCAGTGACAGCTGATCCAGCGATGCCCAGTGAGATGTGGCCCGGTAACCTTTGAGCAGACCCGCCGCCCCCAGCACCAGCGAGCCGGTACAAACTGACGTCACGAGTGAGGCCCGCTCGCTCTTTTCACGAATAAACGCCAGTACAGCGCTGTCCGTCATCAGGGCAATTTGTCCCGGACCGCCCGGCACACAGATCACATCCAGCGACGGACAGTCGTCGAAAGTGGTGGTGGGCAACATCGCTAATCCCCGATCTGAAATCACCGGATCCAGCGTTTTCCAGACAAGATGCACCCGGGTGTGTGGCGCGCGGGCAAAGACCTCAAAGGGTCCGGTGAGATCCAGCTGGGTGACGCCCGGAAACAGCAGTAATCCTACAGAAAGTTCAGACCCGTGCATGACAGCATCCTTTCAGGTGTGCGATAAAACACCATAGCGAATATACACGCAGCGTGTATAGCTCCCCGGCAGTCCAGAGAAGGAAATAACAGGCAATGAAAACCATTGGTATTCTGGGCGGAATGTCTGCTGCCTCAACGCAAACCTACTATCGTCAGCTATGCGAGCTGACGCGTCAGCGGCTGGGGGGACTGCATTCGCCGGAGCTGCTGATCCGCTCGCTCGACTTTGCACGCATTGAGCAGCTGCAGGCCAGCGGTCAGTGGGCGGCTGCCGGTGAGATCCTGAACAGAGAGGCGCATGCGCTGGCTCGTGGTGCAGATTTTATTGTGCTGGCCACGAATACCATGCATAAACTGGCTGAAACCATGATGAAAGACGTTGCTGTTCCGCTGCTGCATATCGCCGATGCGACTGCAGAGCGTATTGTGGCGTCGGGACTGCGCGCGCCGGGCCTGATCGCTACCGCATTCACCATGGAGCAGCAGTTCTACCGTCAGCGGCTGGAAACGGCCGGGCTACAGCCACTTATCCCGGCTAACGACGATCGTGCCAGGGTACACCAGATTATTTATGATGAGCTGTGCAAAGATATCACCACAGCAGCCAGCCGCGAGGCGTTTGTGCAGGTGGCAGAGCGGCTGGTAGCGCAGGGCGCGGACTGCATGATCCTTGGCTGCACTGAGGTCGGCATGTTGCTCAATCAGGGCAATGTCTCTGTGCCGGTGTTTGACACCACGCTGATCCACTGTGAAGCAGCGCTGGCGTTAGCGCTGACACCCTGACGTCGGCTGCAGCACCAGCCGGATAAACGCGGTGATATCCGTCATCGCCTGCTGATGTTTCTCTGCTGAAGGGCTGATACTCAGCACCTCAGCGTAACCATTGAGCATGGCGCTAAGCTGACGGGTAACCTGACCTGTATCGGCAGTGTGAAAGTGCTGCTGATCCACTCCCTGCTGAATCATCCCGCCAATCAGTGCGCTCCAGCTGGCTATGTTCTTTTCAGCGAGGGCGGCCCATGCGTCATTGTTCGCTGCCATCTGCCAGAGGGAATCATAAAGCTTCCACGTTGCATCCACACTATCCGGCAGGTAGATCCCGGCCAGCCGCCGCAGCTGCTGCTCTGGTGCCAGCCCTTCAGCCTCGCGCGTAAACTGTGCGATCTCCTGCGCCATAAAGCGCTCAAGCGCAGCCAGTGAGAGCGCCTGCCAGTTACTGAAGTAGTGATAGATATGGCTGCGCGACAGGCCAAGTTGCTCGGTAACGTCACGGGTCGTTACCCCGGCAATGCCTTTTTCGATAAACAGCGCCACAGCGGTATCAAGAATACGGTGCTTTAATTCGTCGGTATTTTTCTTCATCTGCGCTTTTGCATTCCGGTCACAACACAGGGCGCATGGTAGCAGATATACCGGTGATTGCCGCGTTTAACCATTGGTGTGGTCTATATCAGCAATTGCTGAAGATTGTTCCGGGCAGGCCGATAACCGTGGTCCGCTTCTGCACAGTTCAGCGTGCAGCGGCGGCAACGCACTGATGAGTTCTGATTGCGAACGGACCCTGCTTTTAGCCCTCTTTTAACCACACCAGGCTGCGCAGCTTTAATGCGCAATAGCTTACAGCAGGAAAAATAAGAATATGTCTTTAATGAAGACGATGTTTAGCCGCGCCCGTTTTACCGCACGATCTCAGCCTGCAGATGGTATCTATCATTGCCAGAATCTGCCTGCCTCGCCGGGCGATATTGGTCTTTCCTCGCGTGCGGCTGGCATTTTACTGACCTTTGTGCCGCCGGAGGCGGATTTTTATCGTGTCAGTCAGGCCTAGCAGCGTTTCAACTCGGCTGCGTTAACGGTCATTACGCTTTCATCCAACGGGGCGCTAAGCGCCAGCGGTAAACAAAGCACCTACTGTGACGGTAACGGGCAGGAAGGCAGCTGGCTCTGGCTGCCTGACTCACTGGTCGCGGAGCATGAAACCCATATCATCGATTTGCATCTGAAGGATACCCACAGCGTCACCGAGCGTATCAGTGCCATTCAACGCGATCTGGCCGCGCTCCAGCTGCGTATGCCGCTCTCTGCCGATCGCACGTTTGCGATGATCTACTGCGACGGCTTATCTGCGTCAGAAGGCTTTTTTATGCAGGCCTGGTATAACAGCGGTCGCTTTCCCTGCCTGGCCATTGGCGGCTCAGCAGGCGGGCGTACAAGCTTTGACGGTACGTGGATAGGGGCAGGCGGGCAGGTGCTGCAGGGCAAGACGGTGGTAGTGTTCTGCCGCATGGCGGCCGGTAAATCATTTGCGCCGTTCAAAAGCCAGAATTTTACGCCGCTGGAAAAGAGCTGGCTGATTGCGGAAGCCGATCCGCTGACGCGTACCGTGACCTCTGTCTTTACCGCTCAGGGCAAGCAGCAGCCGTTCACCGCCGCGCTGGCAGACCAGCTCGGCTGCAGTGAACAGCAGCTGAGTCAGCGTCTGCAAGGTCTGACGTTTGCCGTTAAAGCAGGAAACGAATATTTCATACGCTCGGTCGCAAAAATCGAGGCCGGGCGCGTACATTTTTTCTGCGACCTTGAATTTGGCGACCGCCTCTGGCTGATGCAGGAGCGCGACTTCAAAGCGGCGACGCTGCAGGACTGGGAAAAGTTTGTCTCACGCCACGGCAAGCCTGCTGCAGTCATGATGAATGACTGCATTCTGCGGCGTCAGGGAAACCTGAGTGCCCTGCAGAATGCACATTTCTTCAAAGGTATTCCGGCCGCCGGGTTTTCCAGCTTTGGTGAAATCCTTGGCGTGCCGATTAATCAGACGCTCTCGGCGCTGGTGTTTTTCAACCGCGACGTGAAAGCGATGGCGCAGTTTCCGGTAGAGTATGCGGGCTATGCGGCGCACTATGCCCAGCGCGCGCTGCGCCGCTGGGAAGCGCTTAACGGCATCCAGACCCGGGTACTGGGGCGCGTGGTGAGCTATCAGCAGGAGCTGACGCCTATTGTGCAGGCGCTGCCGGCGCTGGAAGCCGCCACACACAGCCAGAGTGAAACGCTGAACATGGCAGAGAACAGCATCCGTGCAATCAGCGCTATCGCCAGCGAAAGTCAGCAGGCACAAAGTCAGCTTGGTGAGGGTCTGGACGATCTGGAGCGGATCTCCGATGGCATCAATGTCATCACGCACGGTATCAGTAACATCGCGTTTCAGACTAATATCCTGGCGCTGAATGCCGCCGTTGAGGCCGCACGCGCGGGCGAAGCGGGACGCGGCTTTGCCGTGGTCGCAGGCGAGGTCCGCCGGCTGGCGCATTCGTCAAAAGAGCAGGCGGAAGCCACCGCCAGCAATATCAGCGACGCTGTCGGTACCATTTCCCGCATCCGCAGCGTGGCCAGCCATACGGTTCAGACTGCCAGCGACATGGCCGATCGCAGTCTGCACGCGGCGGATGCCATCGCGGCCATGAGCCAGCAGACGCGCAGTGAACGGGCTGACATTACACAGCAGCTACAAAACCTCCGTACGCTGACGGCCGGTATGGATGCCATGCAGGCTGCCGTTGATGAACTGAAAATACTGCAAAAGCTTTCGGCCGAACGTTAATCTCTTTACTCCGGGCGCACCCTCAGCTGCGCCCGTTTCCTGTTTCCGCTTTTCTGCAGATTGACTTTGAGCAGTTGCTCAAATAGACTCGCCTTGAGTTTGAGCAACCGCTCAAATATGCAATTACATCAGATGAACCTATGAAAATCCTTAGTGCAGCTTCCACTCAGCCGGCCCCGACAGGTGCAGCCGCCATGCTTAAAATGCTTGGCATGCGCCACAGCAAAAAACTCATCATCACGCTCGGCCTGGTGGTTGCGGAAAACGCGCTTTATCTGCTTTATCCCTTACTGGCGGGCTTTGCCGTCAACGCGATCCTGGCAGGCAATGCGCTGCACGCGGTGCTTTATGCCGTCATGGTTCTGGTAATGTGGCTGATTGGCGCGGCACGACGCAGCGTTGATACCCGCACTTTTGCCCGCATTTATGCTGAGATGGCCGTCCCGGTGATCCTCGCTCAGCGGCGTGAAAATAACCGCGCTTCAATGGTGGCTGCGCGAGTGACGCTGTCACGTGAATTTGTCGACTTTTTTGAGAAGCATCTGCCGGTGCTGATCACGTCAGTAGCATCCATTGCCGGCGCGGCAGGGATGCTGCTGCTGATTGAATTCTGGTCAGGCATGGCGTGTCTCGGCATTCTGCTGTTTTTTGCGCTGTTCCTGAAAGGGTTTACGCGTCAGAACGAGCAGCTGTTTCTGCGCCTGAACAACCGGCTGGAAAAAGAGGTTGATATGGTAAGCCACGCGCCCGCCTCACCGCTGGTACGGCACTATCGCGTACTGGCCCGGCTGCGGATCTGCCTCTCCGATCGGGAAGCCGTTGGCTATCTGGCCATCGGCAGCGTAGCCGCGCTGCTGTTTGGCAGCACCATTCTGGTCATGAGCCTGAGAGGCGGCGTGGAAGCGGGGCATGTGTACTCTGTCATGACCTATATGTGGATGTTTGCCATGAGCCTTGATGATGCGCCTCAGCTGCTGGAAAAATATTCCCAGCTCAGGGATATCGGGCGCCGGGTAAACAGCGGGAGCTGATCATTCTTCACTGACCAGGCTCAGCAGATGCAGCACGCTTCTGCTGGGGTGATTGCGCCGCCAGGCAAAGGCGATATCCGTAAACAGCGTATTGTTTTCAATTTCGCAAAACCGCAGCTGCGGGTTATTGATACAGCACAGTGAGGCAGGTACCAGCGCGACGCCGCAGCCGGCCGCGACCATGCCCAGCGAAGCGGCGATCTGCGGGGCCTGCTGAAAGCGATCGGCGCATAAGCCGGCGCGCAGGCAGGTACTGACGATCAGCTCATAAAGGCTGGGTACCACCTCGCGCGGAAACATAATCAGTGTCTCTTCCGCCAGCTGCGTCAGCGCCAGGCTTGCCTGCTGGCTCAGCGCATGCCCGGCCGGCAGCGCAATCATCATGCGTTCAGTCGCGATAACCCGCAGGTTAAACGCTTTGCTGCTTTCGCACGGCAGGCGGATAAACGCGGCATCCAGCAGTCCGTCACGCAGATCCTGCATCAGCAGCGCCATATTCTCTTCGCGGGTGATCAGCTCCATCGCCGGATAGCGCGCTCTGAAGCGACCAAGAAGCTCAAATACCGGCGAGCCAAAGGCTACGGAGCTGGCAAACCCCAGCGACATCTGACCGCTCATTCCCCGCGCCACGCCGCGCGCTTTTTCCAGCGCGTGATCCGCAAGCTGTACAACCTGCAGCGCATCAGGCAGGAAAGCGCGTCCCGCTTCTGTCAATTCAACGCCGCGCGTCAGGCGCTTCAGCAGTGGCGTCCCTATCTCATGCTCCAGACGCTGGATCTGCTGACTCAATGGCGGCTGAGAAATACCGAGCATCTCAGCCGCACGGGTAAAGTGCAGCGTCTCAGCGACGGCAACAAAATAACGCAGATGGCGCAGTTCCATATCAAAAACGTCTCAAAGCTGGCAGCTTTCGCTATTGGATTCTGTGAGCAGGCTGGCTCATCCTGATATTAACACGGCTTAACTATCAGTTTGCGAGGCAGTAAATGTATGATTTTGTATCGGGTTGTTCATGCGAAGAACAGCTAAAGACAACCGTTAATCAGCTGGCAGGGCAATCAGCAGAAAAAGTTATCTATCAGACCTCGCTGATGAGCGCACTGCTGCACGGCGTCTATGACGGTAAGACGACCGTTTCCCGGCTGCTGGAGAAGGGCGATTTTGGTCTCGGCACCTTTAATCAGCTTGATGGCGAGCTGGTCGCGTTTGATCGTCAGGTCTGGCAGCTGCGGGCTGACGGCAGTGCCCGTCCCGCCCGTCCGGAGCAGCAATCTCCCTTTGCCGTCATGACTTTTTTTACCCCGGAACATCAGCACCATTTCAGCGAAAAGAGCAGCCGTGAAGAGGTACACCGCGTTATCGACAGCGTGATTACTTCTGATAACCACTTCTGCGCGCTGCGTATCAGCGGTGACTTTGTCTCGGTGCAGACGCGCACCGTGCCCTGCCAGTGCCGTCCCTATCGGTCCATGCCTGACGTCCTGGGCAATCAGCCCACCTTTGATTTTCGTCAGCGCACAGGCGAACTGATTGGTTTCCGCACGCCGCAATATATGCAGGGCATCAATGTCGCGGGCTATCACGAACATTTTATTACCGATGACCGGCAGGGCGGCGGCCACATTCTCGATTATGTACTGGCGCAGGGCACGCTGACCTTTGGTGCAATCAGCAAGCTGGTGATCGACTTACCGCAGGATCGCGACTTCCTGCAGGCCAACCTGAACCCTGACAACCTGGATGAAGCTATCCGCTCCGTTGAGAGTTAATAACCGAGGTAATGATGAAAGAACATAAAACCCAAACGAGCTGGCGTAGCGGGGCAGATCTGGTGGTGGCGCAGCTGGAAACCCAGGGCGTAAAGCATGTGTTTGGCATTCCCGGTGCGAAAATCGATAAAGTATTCGATTCGCTGGTGGATTCGCGCATTGAACTGATCCCGGTGCGTCATGAGGCGAATGCCGCTTTTATGGCGGCAGCGGTTGGGCGGCTCACCGGTAACGCAGGCGTCGCACTGGTCACTTCCGGGCCAGGCTGTTCCAACCTGGTCACCGGCATGGCGACCGCCACCAGCGAGGGCGATCCGGTGGTAGCGATTGGCGGCGCGGTGAAACGATCGGACAGCGCAAAACAGGTTCACCAGAGCATGGATACGGTGTCGATGTTTCGGCCGGTCACTAAGTTTGCCGTCGAAGTCACCGACGCTTCCGCGCTGGCAGAATGTGTGTCTAACGCCTTCCGTCACGCGGAAAACGGGCGCGGCGGCGGCGCATTCCTCAGTCTGCCGCAGGATATCGTCGATCAGCCGGTGACCGGCAGCCTGCTGCAGCATAAGGCACGCGTCACGCTGGGCGCCGCGCCAGATACGCTGGTGGAGACGGTCAGCCGTGAAATAGCGCACGCAAAAAACCCGGTGATCCTGCTGGGACTGATGGCGAGCCAGCCGGAGAACAGTGCGGCCATCCATGAGCTGCTGAGCAGAAGTCATATTCCGGTGACCAGTACTTATCAGGCGGCGGGCGCGGTACGGCAGGAACATTTCCCGCGCTTTGCCGGCCGTATCGGTCTGTTTAATAACCAAGCGGGCGATCGTTTGCTGCAGCAGGCTGACCTGATCATCACTATCGGCTACAGCCCGGTGGAGTATGAGCCGGCGATGTGGAACCGCGGCAACGCAATCCTGGTGCATATCGATGTGCTGCCCGCCCAGACCGATAACCGCTATCTGCCCGATGCTGAGCTGGTGGGAGACATCGCGCAAACCGTGCGTAATATTGCGGCACGCATTGAGGCGCCGCTGCAGCTCAGCGCTGCGGCCGCGGCCATTCTTGATGACCGACAGCAGCAGCGGCAGCTGCTGACGCTGCAGGGTGCGAGCCTCGATCAGTTTGCGCTGCATCCGCTGCGGATCGTGCGTGCGATGCAGGACATTATCAATAGCGACGTCAGCCTGACGGTCGATATGGGCAGCTTTCATATCTGGATCGCCCGCTATCTCTACAGCTTCCGCGCGCGGCAAATCATGATCTCTAACGGGCAGCAGACCATGGGCGTTGCGCTGCCGTGGGCGATTGGGGCCTGGCTGGTTGACCCCTCCCGCAAAGTGGTATCGGTCTCCGGCGATGGCGGCTTTCTGCAATCCAGTATGGAGCTGGAGACGGCGGTGCGGCTCAACGCCAATATTCTGCATATCATCTGGGTGGATAATGCCTACAACATGGTAGCCATTCAGGAGGAGAAAAAATATCAGCGCGTCTCCGGGGTGAACTTTGGCCCGGTAGATTTCAAAGCTTATGCCGAAGCATTTGGCGCAGCCGGCTTCTCTGTTAACAGCGCAGCAGAGCTTGAAACGGTACTGCGCCGGGCAATGGACGTTAATGGTCCGGCGGTGGTCGCCATTCCGGTCGACTACAGCGATAACCCGCTGCTGATGGGTCAGCTGCACCTCAGCCAGCTGCTGTAATCACGCAATATGATGAACGCCAGAGTGGCATCCGTGACAGGCGCCGCTCAGGGCAGTAGCGGGGCGTATCTGCCCGATGCTGACTCCGATGATGTGGCCAGATTGCCATCACGGCAGAAGGCTACATCATCCGGACCCGGCAGCCTGGCCGCCGGGTTTCAATACAGGGAGCAGGGCTGTGCATCACTGTCTGGCAGATTCGGGAGTCAGTCCCCGACCCGGGAGAATTTGACACGCTGCCCCTGTAGACGGAGGCGCTGTTTCCGGGTATTTATCATCGGGCGTAACATATACCTGCGTTGTGGCTATATACCCGTCACTGAAGGTGGCTTCAATATAAGTAGCCTGCCATCCGCTGTCGGAGGTTGTCAGCTGAAAGCTGAGTCTCTCCCCGTCACCTTTCAGACTGACGGGTACCGAGCTGTATTTAACGCCGCAGGCATATCGAAAGTCTCTTGCTAACGGGTTTCTGGCTGTCCACTGCAAAACGCTTGCCGGCTTTTCTGAAAAACTGACCGTCAGATATTTTTTTCCGTCACCGCGACTCTCTGTTTTTTCCGTAATGTCAGGGAGCTTTTTCTTTTCCTGAAAACGGTTAACAAACGTAATCAGCGACTGCTCCGTAACGGACAGAATGCCACTGTGCGTGGTGTCAGGAACAATCCGTAAAGACCTGACGCCAGGTAACCTATCATAATAAAAATGACTGTTGTCCGGGGCGTAGAAATCATCACCGCTGGCATTAATAATATATTTGTCAATTTTCAGACGCTCACCTATATCAGTATTCAGATAAGTGAGGGGATCTTCCAGCGTCATCAGGCTTGCAAATTCATCCGTACCCAACAGCTGATCAATGCCCGATTTATAATACGGATAAAAAGCTACCGGCCAGTTTTTTCCATATGACCGATATATGTGTTCAAGCGACTTTTTAGTATTCAGCAGGTCCATGGCAAACGGAACGATGGCATCGACGTCCGGGTCAGACAGCGCTGTCAGCCACGCGGTCCAGCCGCGCTTGGAGGCTCCGGTGACAATAAATTTAGCTATATTTTGCTGCCCCAGTTCTTTCTTTGCCAGCCTGAAGGCCTGTGACACCGAGGCTGCCATAGGAATATGAAGGGATGCGTTCTGATATGTCTGAGTGTCTTTGATAAACAGTTTCCAGGAATAGGCCACACTGTTATCTTCACCCAAAGGGTCTGTGACTCCCTGATAACTCAGTCCCTGATTAGGAACATTACTTACTGATACTACAATGGTTTTTGTTGCAGTCGCAATGCGCGAGAGGGTGTGCTCACTGAAATCCGCAGGCGCGACAGGAGTGCCTGAGCCATCATCGTTGCTGCCATTATTGACAACAACAAGGGCGGTTTTTTCTCTGGCAGCGTCAGGAATATAGATATCCACTCCATTCTGCCAGCGTTCCGGGGAAACGACACCTTGCGGAGACCACACCTGTGAATTCAGGCTATACCTGTGAAGCATAACGCCAGGCAACTGTTTTTTTTCCACAAGAGAATAATCAAGTGGAAGTGATGCAAGTGATACTCTGTAATCAGAAATAAGGTGCGTCAGACGGGTGTTGTTCTTATATTCTCCGGCAGATAACGCCAGACAGACAGGCGAGATAAATAGCATCGCAAGATATAATGCTGTTATTTTCATCATGAATCTCCGTTCAAAGATAAATAAACTGATTAGCGCAGGTTACTGAGCATCATGATATTAAGGCTTATTGCTGCAGATTGACTTACAGCTTTGTCCCGAAAAAACGCCAGTTTGCTACGAAGAGCGAATCCACCTTTTTCCGGCTCGCACCCGTCACACCAGTTGCAGGCGCAGGCGCTGCCAGTGAGCTCACATCCGTCGCAAATCTTATCTATCCGATCGTTGAATCACTCACCTTTATGTTTTCATAGCTGACAGCACACGGGTAAGCATGCCCTTCCTGAATCTGCGGGCTTTAGATCCGTTTCTTAACAGAATAAGAAAGCGAATTTAATTAAAAAGGATTTTTTCCCTATGGTTGCTAATCACATCGATAACACGGTCAGCTTGAAGTTATTCGGGAAGAGACGGGAACAGAAAAGTGGCGCAGGCGTTTTAGTCCAGGCAATACACAACATATAGCTATCGAACCTGTTGTTCATCTTATGAAAGTTGTTGTATTGAACCCGCCAAATCATCTAGGAAATCTGACAGCAACTTATCCGGAGATCAATCGTGAAGATATACCGAGTATTTTCCCGGATTATGACAAGTTGCTGTCAATGAAACAGGCGATATAGGTACCAAAAAAGGATCTCTCTGAGATCCCTTTTTTGATGCGTGGCATTTTGTCATCGCATTGCTAAAACCCCTTAACGCGAGTTTTCGCTTACTCTTCAATCATGCGCGGCTCGCTCAGCGACACTGTTCACGCAGCTTCCACAACAGCCACGCATCCAGCTCTGTATCGGCCATGGGCCGGGCGTAAAAGTACCCCTGCGCCTGATCGCAGCCATACTCCATCAGAGTATCCACCGTTTCCGCATTCTCGACCCCTTCAGCCAGTACCACATAGTCCAGCTCCTTCAGCATGCTGATAATGCTGCGGGCGATGATACGCGATGCCATATCTGAAGAGAGATCGCTGATCAGAGAGCGATCAAGCTTAATGACATCCAGCGGCATACGCCGCAGATAGCTGATGTTACTGTAGCCGGTGCCAAAATCATCCAGCGAAATACCAAAGCCACGCTGTTTCAGCCGCAACAGGCCGGCCATTGCCATCGGGCTTTCAATAATACGTTCGGTTTCCAGACACTCAATGCCCAGCAGCGAGGTAGGCAACCGGTGCCGCTGCATCTGCTCCTCCAGCACGGCGGCAAACTCCTCACGCGCAAAATCGTTGAGGCTGACGTTAACCGTAACGGGCAGCTGCGTACAGTGATTGCGCAGCCGTGCCATGCGCGTAATCGTCCGGTCGATGACCCACGTGGTCATCGCCTGCAGCAGCTCAGTCTGCTCTGCCAGGGGGACAAATGCCACCGGGGAGAGCTCGCCATGTACCGGATGACGCCAGCGGATCAGCGCCTCCAGACCAATCGGTGCACCGGTTTGCAGGCAAATTTTTGGCTGATAAACCAGATAGAGCCCGCCTTCGCTGCGCAGCGCGGCCGCGAACTCATGCATCAGCGTATAGTCGCGGCTGTGCTGCACTTCAGTCGACGCGCTGTATGCCACAGAAGGCAGATTACGCCCGATAGCCTCATGCAGCGCGCTGACCGCACGGCGCAGAATCTCACTGCCGGTAAAGCAGCCGGCGGTGAAATCTGCCTGACCGGTATGCGTGGTCAGCGCGACAGAAAGGCCTTCTCCCAGATCAGCACTTATTCCTTCCATTCGCCCGGCAATCCACTCTGCGCTCAGGCGGCTGCTGGTGCGGGTGAGCAGCGCAAAACGTCCGGTTGCTACCGTATAAAGCAGTTCGCCCAGCGACGGGCGCAGACGCAGCGGCAGCAGCGTGGCGACATCTTTCAGCAGGCTTTCCACTGGTCCGATTCCCATTGAACGCGCCAGCTCCCAGGCGCGCGGCATATCGACACACTCAATCAACACCAGACGCCGGGGGGCAGCATCGCCAGACGTGGCAAGATGCTGCAGATCGCGGATCAGCCGCTGCCGGTTTGGCAGACCTGTGACCGGATCGGTGAAGCCGGCTGCGTGCCACGCCTCAAGAAAGGAGATCACCAGGTTCGCCAGCAGCCGCAGTGTCTCCAGCTGCTCCGCGCCGAAAGGATGCGGCTCAGTATCAGTCACACAGAGGGTACCAAAGATAACACCTTCGCGATTTTTCAGTGGCACGCCGGCGTAAAAGCGGATCCACGGCGAACCGGTTACAAAGCGATGCGTAACAAACCGGGCATCAAGCCAGGTATCCGGTATGACCATCGGGCTGTCGTCATCAACCACGTAGCGGCAGAGCGACTCTTCGCGCGTGGTCTGTTTCAGCGTAAAATTGCGTGCCGCGCGGATATACTGATCGCGCTCATCCAGCACTGAAACAAAACATCCGGGGATCTTCAGTACCTGGCTGGCCAGCCGGGCAAATTTACCCAGTACGTTGTCACGACACTCGTCTGGCTCGCGCAGCGCCTGCAGGACACAGTGATAGTGGCTCTCTTCATCAGCAGAATCGATCAGCATGACGCCTCCGCGCTACCGGGCAGCAGCCGCTGAAAGGCGTCCGGACTCAGCGGTTCACCCAGCGCATGCCCCTGAATCGTATCGCATTCTGCCTGGTTCACCTGTATACGCTGCGCGCTGTTCTCCACGCCCTCAGCCAGCACCTTCAGCTGCAGGCTTTTTCCCAGCGCTGCAAGCGCGCGGAACATCATGCGAACCCGACCACTCTCTGTCAGCTGTGCCGTCAGCGACTTATCCAGCTTTAGTCCGGTTACAAATTCATGCTGCAGCAAACTGATGGCGCCCAGCGCGCGGCCATAATGATCAATAATAAAGCTGGCGCCGGTTTGCCTGATCGCGGTTAAGCGTGCCGGCAATTCCTGAACCAGCGTCGTCAGCATTGACTCATCCACCTCCAGGTCAACAAAACTGGCGTCGCTGTCGGTAAGCTCCCGCAGCAGTTTATCCAGCCGGATATCATCCAGCTGGCGGGGAAACAGATTGATGCTGACGCGCAGGCCCGGTTGCCGCTGTCGCCACAGGATGACCTGCTGCAGCGCACTGCGCAGCACCCATTCGCCCAGCGTGATGGAGAGCGAGCTTTTCATCAGCATGCCAATAAACGCCTCAGGCAGCAGCAAACCGCGCGTCGGATGCCGCCAGCGCAGCAGCGCTTCGCAGCCGGTCAGCGCGTGGCTGACCGCATCAAACTGTGGCTGGTAAAAAAGCACAAACTGATGCTGCCGCACCGCCACCTCCAGCTCGCGCTCAAAGCAACGTCGCTGCTGCTCAGCCTCAAGGAATGCAGGCAAAAACTGCACGCTGCAGCCTTTACCGGCTGCTTTCGCCTGGTAGAGAGCAAGATCGGCGGCATACATCATTGCCGGGGCATCGCGACCATGCTGTGGCCAGGAGGCGATACCCAGGCTGGCACCCACCACCACCGGCGTGTCCTGATAGCTGAAAGGTCTTTGCACCGCTTCCACCAGCTGTTGAGCGGTCTGCTGCGCAGCCTGGCTATCTCCGGGAAGCAGGATCACGAACTCATCTCCGCCAAGCCGGGCTGCCATAATTGCCTGCGTGCAGACCGTACGGATTTGTCCGGCAACATGGCACAGCAGCGCATCGCCAGCCGCGTGCCCCAGCATATCGTTGACCTCTTTAAATCCATCCAGATCGGCCATCAGCAGCGTGAAGGGAACGTCCGCCAGCGTCAGTTGCTCCAGCTGATCCATAAATGCACTGCGGCTGGCCAGCCGCGTGAGCATATCCAGGGAGGCGAGTTCGCACAGCCGTGCTTCACTCTCGTGACGATCGGTAACATCGCGAATAATCATGCCGACCAGGCGTTCCTGATCTTCCTGCCAGCCGGAAAAAGAGACTTCTGCCGGGAACGCCTGGCCATTGCGTCGCCGGGCCCAGATTTGCACCCGGCGCGGCTGTGAGATGGCTGACCGATCGGCCATCATGCGCGCCAGCTCTTGGCGGTAGGCCGTCTGCGAGCGCTCGGAAACCAGGTCGGCAACATATTCACCCAGCATCTCCTGCGCGCTATAGCCAAACAGGCGGGTCGCGGCCGGATTCCAGAATATGACGCCCTGCCGGATATCCGTGCAGATAATGGCGTCGGAAGAAGTTGAAGAGATCGCCTCCAGCCGCTGCTGACTGCTGTGACGCAGCAGCTCCAGACGATGCACCTCCATCTGGTCCATAACCAGTGACGCAATAGCGGCCAGATGCCGGCGATCGGTTGCGTTCAGCACGGCGCGCGGCTGTGTATCAATCAGGCAGACGGTGCCAATGCGGTGACCATTTGGGGTAGTGAGCGGTATGCCGGCATAGAAGCGGATATGGGGGTATCCCAGTACCAGCGGATTCTGGCTGAAACGCGCATCCAGACGGGTGTCCGGCACGCAGAGCACATCATCCTGTTCAAGGGTGAAACGGCAAAACGCGACGCTACGCGAGGTTTCGCAGATAGTCAGACCGTGACGCGATTTAAAAAACTGCCGGTCACTGTCAATCAGTGAGATAAACGCCACGGGCACGCGAAAGAGCCGCGCTGCCAGCATGGTAAGGCGATCCAGCGCCTCTGAAGGCGGGGTATTCATCAGCTGATACTGTGCCAGCGCCTCGAGACGCGCCGCTTCGGCGTCTGATGTGAGTTGCAATGTCGGTCCCCTGTAGTGAATGCTGTGACCAGCTTGACACAGCAGTGTGGGGACACGTTCAGTCAGACAGAGAGCCTGCCGCCGGAAGAAAGGTCCTGCACACCTGCCTGATTTAATTAACTCAGATAAGCGATTTTTGTCAGAATGCTGCCGATAGTAGCAGGCAGGAGAGTGTCTGATACCACTCTCCTGGTGCTACATTATCGGCATGTCAGACCAGAACTTCAGGCGGAATAAGTTTGCAAGCGTAAGTAACTATTTCTTAGCGCGGACAGCTGAGGTCGCCCTCTTCGCAGTTAAGCAGCGACTGCAGTTCTTTGGTCCGCTGCTCTGTTTTATTCTGCAGGCACTGCGATATCAGCATAGGATGAATCGATCCGCCACGCGTGGCGGACGTCATAAACTCGCAGTCGGCATCGCGCCAGGCTATCCAGCGCCGTTGCGCAGTCTGAAGCAGCGTTTTCTGCTCACCGCTCATCCACTTCAGCACCTGCCGATAGCTGCTATTCAGTGCCTTATCCGCGACGTTGTAAGCACCCGCTGCACATTCATTCATTTCCATCTGCGTTTCAGCCTTGCTGCAGTCCGCTGCCATGGTGCTCGCGACAGGCAGTATTAACAGCGCACCCAGTATGAACTTTTTCATCACGTCTTCTCCATTTTACGTTGTGCTGATAGTAGCTCTGCGAGTGTAGTCAGTCATGGCGCTGGAAATCTTGTCGTGAAAAGTGATTATCCATAAAATTAACCATTGCGCCGTCGTGCGCATCGATGTGACGAATATAGCGCATAACCGTTTCCGGCTTTTTCCATGTTCCTTCCTGCATGATCTGTGCAGTACTGTATTTTTTCGCAGCCATATCAATAGCGGCGCCGACACGGGTGCTGTGGCCACTCCAGCCACGATAGCGATTTTTATTGGTGGCAGCGTCTTTGCCTGGCCCCGCCTGTTGCCAGGCGCGAACAAAGATATCTTCCAGCGCCCGGGTTGAGAGCGGCTTCATGGTCGCGACTGCGGCGCGGTTAGTACGATGAACCGGGCCAAAAAGATAAGCATCAGGCTCATTAATCAGGCCGGAGAGTTGCAGCCACGTCGTGAGCCGTTCTGAGGAGAGATCCCCCAGCGCTTTAATCAGACCGCCGGTCATCACAATGGTTTTGGTCCAGCCCACGTCGAGGATAATGCGTCCGTCAGCCGCGCGCGTGATATCTCTGACGCGCAACCGGCCTACTTCACTGATACGCAGCAGCGTGGCATAAGCAACATGCAAAAACGCCAGATCGCGTACCTGCTGAAGACGCTCTGATCCTGACCAGAGTCGGTCCAGCGTCAGCAGATCTGTGATGCGAAACGGCACCGCCTGACCTGCGCGTTCACCCTGGATCACCGCAGTGCGATTGATCTTTTTAATGGCACGAAACACCTGCGGAGCGCTGTTAGGCGGCATCAGGCCGGCGTTACGGTGTAACATAGAGATAAGCGCGGCGTGCGTGGCAACGGTGGAAGAAGCTCTGCCGCTGGCCTGCAGCCAGAGCAAATAATCCCGCAGGCAGGCAGGGGACATCGGTAAAAATGAGCGGCCATGCTCACTTGCCCAGCGGCGACAGCTGCGCATCACGCTCAGCAGCTGCCGCCATGTATTGTCAGAAAAAGCATCCTTATCGCTGACAAACTCTTTGAGTCGCTGCGTTATATCGTCATCAGCCGCGACCACGAGGTCTGCAACCGGGATTATTTCACTCATAAACACTCTTTCTGCTCACATTAACGGCAACGCTACGTGATTTCTGCAGGGGATTACCCCACATGAATGTACAGAATCGACGTAGCGACGCCTGAATTTTACACACATTCGCCCGACGACTTCGCGTTGTCAGGTTTCCTGCATGACACTCATCTTACCGTGAATGACGTAAATATCCTAACCTCATATAATGGGTATTATATGAATTTATAAGAACAGTCCGGTTACCTCTCTGTTGTACCGATATGAAGATTTAATTTGTCCGGGATCATGCATCAGGAAACCCAATCAAAAAGCGTGACGGTTATACGCTATATTTATCCTGTCGATGTTAACGCTAAGCTGTAATGTCCCCTTTAAACCATTCTAAAATGTCCCCTGGCGATTTTCTGGGGAATTTTTCATGATCAAAGAGACAGTTACTGTTTTTACTAAGGTTATTTTAGATATTCGAAGAGCCCTCTCTTCACACCAGTTGAACTGACAATGTCCGCTTCTGACACAAAGCGGATTGTGATCAGCGTTCTTACGACTATTTTTCTGAAGTCCATCGTGACTTGCCCTAAGCATGTTGTAGTGCGATAATTGTAACGACATTTGTAATTACAAGAGGTGTAAGACATGGGTAGCATAAACCTGCGTATTGACGATGAACTTAAAGCGCGTTCTTACGCCGCGCTTGAAAAAATGGGTGTTACTCCCTCTGAAGCGCTTCGTCTCATGCTTGAATATATCGCTGAAAATGAACGTTTGCCGTTTAAACAGACACTTCTTAGTGATGAAGACGCTGAACTCGTGGAGATAGTGAAAGAGCGTCTTCGCAATCCTAAGCCAGTACGCGTGACGCTGGATGAGCTCTGATGGCGTATTTACTGGATTTTGACGAGCGGGCACTAAAGGAATGGCGAAAGCTGGGCTCGACGGTACGTGAACAGTTGAAAAAGAAGTTGGCTGAAGTACTTGAGTCACCCCGGATTGAAGCGAACAAGCTCCGTGGTATGCCTGACTGTTACAAGATTAAGCTCCGGTCTTCAGGCTATCGCCTTGTATACCAGGTTATAGACGAGAAAGTTGTCGTCTTCGTGATTTCTGTTGGGAAAAGAGAACGCTCGGAAGTATATAGCGAGGCGGTCAAACGCATTCTCTGAATCAAAGCATGAAATCTCTGTTTCGCACCGGGTAATGACTCCAACTTACTGATAGTGTTTTATGTTCAGATAATGCCCGATGACCTTGTCATGCAGCTCCACCGATTTTGAGAACGACAGTGACTTCCGTCCCAGCCTTGCCAGATGTTGTCTCAGATTCAGGTTATGCCGCTCAATTCGCTGAGTGTAACGCTTGCTGATTACGTGCAGCTTTCCCTTCAGGCGGGATTCATACAGCGGCCAGCCATCCGTCATCCATACCACGACCTCAAAGGCCGACAGCAGGCTCAGAAGACGCTCCAGTGTGGCCAGAGTGCGTTCACCGAAGACGTGCGCCACAACCGTCCTCCGTATCCTGTCATACGCGTAAAACAGCCAGCGCTGACGTGATTTAGCACCGACGTAGCCCCACTGTTCGTCCATTTCAGCGCAGACAATCACATCACTGCCCGGCTGTATGCGCGAGGTTACCGACTGCGGCCTGAGTTTTTTAAGTGACGTAAAATCGTGTTGAGGCCAACGCCCATAATGCGGGCGGTTGCCCGGCATCCAACACCATTCATGGCCATATCAATGATTTTCTGGTGCGTACCGGGTTGAGAAGCGGTGTAAGTGAACTGCAGTTGCCATGTTTTACGGCAGTGAGAGCAGAGATAGCGCTGATGTCCGGCAGTGCTTTTGCCGTTACGCACCACCCCGTCAGTAGCTGAACAGGAGGGACAGCTGATAGAAACAGAAGCCACGGGAGCACCTCAAAAACACCATCATACACTAAATCAGTAAGTTGGCAGCATCACCCATATCACCACTCAGTTGGCACACAACTCATCTATTTGATTATCATGTATTTTATAAAATTAATCGTTTAGTTTTTCAGCAACTCTCTCTTCCCTTTGCAGCAGCTGAGCACTTCTGCAATGATTCAATACCGTTAAACCGGATCCCACTCATCGAAGATGCTGACTGCCATTTTTGGTAATGACTCCAACTTACTGATAGTGTTTTATGTTCAGATAATGCCCGATGACCTTGTCATGCAGCTCCACCGATTTTGAGAACGACAGTGACTTCCGTCCCAGCCTTGCCAGATGTTGTCTCAGATTCAGGTTATGCCGCTCAATTCGCTGAGTGTAACGCTTGCTGATTACGTGCAGCTTTCCCTTCAGGCGGGATTCATACAGCGGCCAGCCATCCGTCATCCATACCACGACCTCAAAGGCCGACAGCAGGCTCAGAAGACGCTCCAGTGTGGCCAGAGTGCGTTCACCGAAGACGTGCGCCACAACCGTCCTCCGTATCCTGTCATACGCGTAAAACAGCCAGCGCTGACGTGATTTAGCACCGACGTAGCCCCACTGTTCGTCCATTTCAGCGCAGACAATCACATCACTGCCCGGCTGTATGCGCGAGGTTACCGACTGCGGCCTGAGTTTTTTAAGTGACGTAAAATCGTGTTGAGGCCAACGCCCATAATGCGGGCGGTTGCCCGGCATCCAACACCATTCATGGCCATATCAATGATTTTCTGGTGCGTACCGGGTTGAGAAGCGGTGTAAGTGAACTGCAGTTGCCATGTTTTACGGCAGTGAGAGCAGAGATAGCGCTGATGTCCGGCAGTGCTTTTGCCGTTACGCACCACCCCGTCAGTAGCTGAACAGGAGGGACAGCTGATAGAAACAGAAGCCACGGGAGCACCTCAAAAACACCATCATACACTAAATCAGTAAGTTGGCAGCATCACCCCATTTTTCGCCCGACGCTGCATTATGGGTAACAGCATATTATATGCCGGGATTTAATATTATTAAATAAAAAAGAATATAAGAAATGTGATTGCACTACGATTAAAGGACACATTTTCTGTATTTTACTGCTGGCCTGAGGTGGCGCAATGGATGGCGTGCAGCATGTTCTTAACTATATCACCGCTCCTGCGTCGGGCATGCTGTGTTAATTAAGCAAAATGCTGGCGTTAATTCCTATCCTGTTTACCTGAGCACATTGCGCTCCTTCATCTATACTCACTGCGTTAGATAACCGGTTGCTGGCTCTTAACCCGGCGGCGGCGCTATCTTTTTTGCAGGCTATTGTGCTTAACGTTGCGCACTGCCTGTGGGTTTACATGACGTCTTTCAACAGGGGATCTCCTGCTATGTTGCATTCTCAATCTTCACGGCTGGGCAGTATATTGCTGCTTATAGCAGCCGTTATTGGCTTTGGCGTGGCGCTCTGGGCCTGGCTGACGCCGCTGACCGGCGTAACCGGTACCATCGGTGCACTCGGTGTGGCTATTGCCAGCGTAGTACTGGCGCTGCTGACTCTGCTGTTGCGCGGCAGTACCGGCGGCACGCGCGTGCTCTGGATCGTTGTAACGCTGGTGGTGCTGTTTGGTATCGGCTTCTCCGCTGCGCTACTGCATCAATACATTATTACTGCAGCGATGGTGGTTGGCCTGGTTGGGCTTATCGCACTGAGTAAACAAACAGGGCGCCATGCCCAACGCGTCAGAGTCTGAGGAGCCACCTGTGCAAAACACTAACTATTCGCCGCTGATAAAAGTCAGTATGACGGCACTTGCGCTGCTGGTGAGCTCATTCTCACTGCACGCCGAAGATAAAGCCACCGAAGCGTCAATGGGCGCGCGGCAGAAACTGGACGTGGATGCTGCCGATCAGCAGGATGCGGGAACCACCAAAACCACTGACGATGCGTCCACCGGCAAGCTCGATGGAAAAAAAGTGGAATCCGCTGCTAACCCGGCTACACCGCTGGTGCCGGCAGGCGCAACCTGGGACAGCTTTCACGGTCAGCTGAACGCACAGAAATATAGCCCGCTGAAGCAGATCACCACTGAAAACGTCAGCAAACTGAAGAAAATCTGGGAGTTCCATACCGGTGATGTCTCAGACGGAAAAGGGGATACGCCTGCCACGGTCTGGTCCGCTACGCCAATTTTTGCCAATGAAACTATTTACGTTGGCACGCCGTTCGACCGGCTAATTGCGCTCGATCCGGGTACCGGTAAAGAGAAGTGGCATTACGACACCAAATCACCGCGTAAAGCGCTGACGCAGCCGGTCCTGAAAAACCGCGGCGTGTCATACTGGCAGGCTAAAAATCCGGTAGCAGGCGAAGCGTGTCAGAAGATTGTCTATATGGGCACCGTTGACGCTAAGCTTTGGGCGCTGGATGCCGACTCCGGCAAACCGTGTGAAAATTTTGCCAATAAAGGCGTGCTGGACATTAATCAGTGGAATACCGTTAACGCGAAGTATCCGCTCTCCATTCTGCAGCCGCCAACGGTTGTGGGCGACCATTTAATGATTGGCTGGGCCGGTAAAGACTGGGCGTATGCAGAAGCGCCTCCGGGCACGGTATTTACCGTAAACGCGCAGACCGGCAAGCTGGAGTGGACCTTTGAAGCGATTCCGGAGAGCGTTCGCGCTCGCACCGGTACCGCCAACGTCTGGACCCATATGTCAGCCGATGAGGCCAACGGTCTGGTCTATCTGCCTGTTTCATCTCCATCGCCTAACTACTGGGGCGGCAACCGTACGGAGTCTATTCCACTGGGCACCTCAACGACCGCGCTGGATATCAAAACCGGTAAAGTAGTCTGGTCGCGCCAGTGGGTGCATCACGACGTGTGGGATTACGATATTAACTCTGCGCCGACGCTGATGGACATTACCGTAAATGGTAAGCAGATCCCGGCGCTGGTTCAGGCAACCAAGCAGGGCTTCCTGTTTGTGGTCAATCGCCTGACCGGCGAAGATGTCTGGCCAATCGAAGAGCGTCCGGTGCCGCAGGGCGATGGTTCAGTACAGGGTGAAAAGCTGGCGCCTACGCAGCCTTTCCCGACCAAACCCGCTCCGCTGCTGGATCAGTCGAAAAAGCCGGCTATCTGGAAACTGGCTGACATTGTAGGGGCAGGTCAGTGTTCCCGCCTGTGGGACAAGCTGAGCTACGATGGCATGTATTCGCCGCCGACAACCAAAGGCGAAGGTGTGCTGACCTATCCTGACAGCGCCGGCGGCGTACAGTGGGGCGGCGTGGCGTTCGATCCGCAAAAGCAGATCGCTATCGTTAACACCTCGCACATTGTGCAGTATATAAAGCTCTACAGCCGTGAAGATTATGAGAAAGCGGATAACGGCTCGGGCAATGAAAGCGGTTTTGCACCACAGGAAGGCGCTCCGTACGGCCTGCGTCTGATGGTCGCAAACAACTGGCTGGGCATGCCGTGCTGGCAGCCGCCGTTTGGCGAAATCGTGGCGATCGATATGCATACCGGTGATGTGAAGTGGCGTCGTCCGGTTGGAGCTTCGCAGCAGTATGGCTTCTTTATGCCGGAAAGCTGGGGCTCACCGACTATTGGCGGCCCTGCTGTAACCGCAGGCGGCGTGGTCTTTATCGGTGCCTCAATGGATGCCAAAGTGCGCGCCTACTCCGTGGACACAGGTAAAGAGCTGTGGGCCGATCAGGTTGAAGCGCCAGCCGTTGCTAACCCGTCGGTCTATGAGTACAAAGGACGCCAGTATGTCGCCTTTGTAGCTGGTGGTAACACGATTCTGAAAGATCAGGTCGGCGATCAGGTCGTGGTCTACGCGCTGCCGGAAGAGTGATCCTCTATTAGCAGCAGTAAACAGAGCGGGGCCTGAGCGCCCTGCTTTTTATTATTCTATTTCTGGCCCGCCTGACGCATAGGCATGCTGTCTACCAGCGAAAGCAGGGCATCTGCACTGACTGGCGTGGTCTGCCGCAGCTTCATGCCCCCATCTTTACCCACCAGCACAATTTCAAATCCCGCGGGATTAAGCGCTTTACGCAGTACACCGTTATCCGCAGGGCGGGTATCACTTAATACGACCATATCGCGCTCACTCAGTGCCTGCTGATGCTGTTGCAGCAGCGTAAGCTGCCGGACGTAGTCTGCATCCTGTGCAGAGGGCGCAAAAATCACAACCGGTCGCTGTTTCCAGCGATAACTGTCAAGCGAGGTGCTTGCCGGCGACAGCGTCCGGAACAGGTCAGCATTATCCGCCTGCGCCAGACTGCTCATTGAAAGCGCCAGTAGCGTGCCTGCTACCGCAAAACTGCATCGTGCCGTTCTCATATCCCGCCTCCTCAGTTCACTACCTGTTAAGGATAGGTCGTCACAACTCAGCGGGCTCTGTTCTGACCCTTCTTTACATCCAGACTACGCAGTCACATTAAGCCGGTTCGCTGACGCGATTGCGCCCGCTGCGTTTGGCCTGATAAAGCGCGCGGTCAGCCTGCTGCTTGAGCGTGTCTGCTTCACTGACGTCACCCTGCGACACCAGCGCATAGTAACCGGCGCTTATCGTGATCACACCCTCTGGCAGCTCGCTGCTTTCATGAGCGATGCCCCGCTCCCGGACCGCTTTAACCGCCTGATCCGCGACGATGCGCGCCTCTGAAAAGTCGGTGTTAGGCAAAATGATCGCAAACTCCTCTCCGCCGTAGCGAGCCACGACGTCCCCGTGATAATGCACACAGCTTTTCAGCACCTGCGCCACATCCTGAAGACACTCATCGCCGGCAACATGCCCGTAGGTATCGTTGAAGTGTTTAAAATAGTCGATATCAATCATGATAAGCGCCACCGGATCGCCGGCTTTGTGCGATTTCATCAACGCCATCTCTAACAGCGCGTCAAACTGTCTCCGGTTTGCCAGTCCGGTCAGACCATCGACCAGCGCCAGCGACTGCAGCGTATGGTTAATGCTGGTCAGCTCATCCCGCACAAAGGTCAGCTCAATCTGGTTTCTGACATTGGTTCCGACCTGGCGAAGTACCAGCAGCCCCATACCGGCAATGGCAAGCAGAAGCGTCAGGTTAAGCAGCAGATTGATCAGATTCCCGGTAAGCCACGCTTTACGGATAGTGGCAATATCATACCCGGCAGTAACAATCAGCGGGTAACGCTCCAGACGCGCGTATCCATAAACGCGCACGATACCATCCAGCGAGGATTGCCAGATGGCGTTGCCGCTGGACGCAGATTTGAGTTCGGTTTTAAACAGCGGACTGGCAGAGAGCATCCTGCCAATATAAGTGTCCGGAAAAGGACGAATATAGAGGGCCGATGCATCTGCAAGAATAAGTCCCAGCGTATCTTTGTCACCCAGTGCGTAATAGCTGTAATACTGCCGGAAATAGTCCACGCGCACCGTGGCCAGCGCCACGCCGGCAAAGTTACCCTGACTGTCGTTCAGACGTACGGATACCGGAATCACCAGATCGCCGGTCGAGCGACTGCGTATGACGCGGCTAATCAGGAGATTGGTGTCGTTGTGGTTGCGGTGCCATAAAAAATAGGCGCGATCCGCATTGCTGGCATTGGTCGGCACAAAGTTGCCGGAGGAGGCGATCCAGTGTCCGTCAGTATCATAAACAAACAGGCCATGCAGCTGCGGCAGTTTACTCTGCTGCTCTTTAAGCTGATGCAAAAACGCCGGGGTTGCCGCGTAATCGTTGCCGCGCTGGCGTAACTGCCTGACCGCATCGGCTAACGTGATCTCAACCTGCAAAAACGAATCTTCTGCATGTTTGGCCAGCGACACAGACAGATTACGCGCATCATCTTTTTTCTCACTCATGATCTGCTGCCAGGAGTTCCACAGCGACCAGGCATTAATTGCCACCACAAACAGGCTAATTAATACCAGGAAAAGCATCATGCTTTTTCCCAGCGAGGTTTTTAGCAGTGAAGAGCCTGAAGCATAGAGTGAGTTTTTTCGCATAAAGTCGTGTTCTGAGCAGGCAGCAGAAATCAGGCAGGCATCATACATCAGCCACAATCTGTTCAGAAGCGGTTATCAATGCTGTCCGCTTTTTACTGCCTTTCAAACTGGCTCTGGCCGGCTGGCCATCACCGGACTGCTCAGCAGGATGCCTGACTTTCGCGCGTTATGACTTTTTCCCTCCTTTCCCCAGATTTTGCTCTACCAGCCACTCAATCACCTGACTGCGGTTAAGATTATGGCGGTTAGCGTAAAGCTGAATTTTACGCAATACCGAGAGCCGCAGAGAGAGTGAAACGGATTTTTTTGCCTCTTTATCAAGGATTACTGACGCAGAGAGATTCTGGCCTGCGCCAGCACTGTCATGCAGCGCAAGACTTTCGCGCATCATTTTAACGATTTTAGGCGTCAGCGATCCGGCGCCGGTCATCTGATAGTTGCCGGCGGATTTATTAAACCTGATTTCAGCCTGATAGCTGTTGCGGATTTCACGTAAATCGCGCACAAACGTCGGCTCAGAGCACGCCATCTGCTGCAGTAAGAGCGCCTTTTCGACGGGTTTACCCGTGCTCAGCAAGGCGACCAGCTGATACTGTCTGTACTGTTTTGCGCTCAGAGGCATAGCACACCGTTAAAAGAGTAAAGATAGCGATCACTGACGCTGGGCATAAACCGCGCCGGTATACGCGCTGACAATACCGCAGTGTGCAGACCGCTCCAGCATGGCAGCAGCCCAGTTGCGATGCGTGGCAGGTTCGCACATCGCGCCCTGCGATTTAAATACTGCCTGTTCTGAATTGATAATACGTAGCGCATCTTCATAGTCGCTCTGGTCGGCCATCAGACCGCGCTGAATAATCTCCAGCTGTGCCGGATGGATAGCCGTTTTCCCGACCAGTCCGTGCGCCACATCCAGCGCCAGTTCACGCTCCAGCAGCGCCACATCTTCGATGCGCTCACACACAGGGGCCGTTAGCGCAAACCCGCGTGAGGCAAAGGTAGCAACCAGCATTTTCACCACGTAGCCCAGCGGTCCCTCATAGAGCGTAAGGTGGCGCGAACGCCGCAGTCCGAGAA
Source organism: Pantoea eucrina (assembly GCF_020079945.1). Classification (NCBI taxonomy): domain Bacteria; kingdom Pseudomonadati; phylum Pseudomonadota; class Gammaproteobacteria; order Enterobacterales; family Erwiniaceae; genus Pantoea; species Pantoea eucrina. The sequence continues at coordinate 52,485 of NZ_CP083449.1, forward strand.
CTGACATCAGGTCATTGCCGCCTATACGCAGCGCCAGGATACGCTCGCGGCACGGATGCTGTTCCAGCAGACTTGCCAGCTGCTGCATCGCGGTGCTGTCGAATACATCGCGCGTTTCCAGCGTCGGCATCAGCAATAACGAGGTCGGCGCCAGCAAACGCCACCAGGATAATACATTAGCCTGATTAAACTTCGGCAAAACAAACCCGTCGATCCCAGACAACTCGCTATCGTGCAGCAATCCGGCAGCCATGATTTCATCGCGCGGCCGGATAAATACCAGTGGCGGGGTGTGCGTGGGAGTTTGCTGCTGAAGCTGGCGCAGCAAAGCATGAAGGTTATCCAGCGCCAGCGTCAGCTCCCGCTCGCTGACGGCATCCTCAAGACAGATCACCAGCGAACGCAGCTGGGGGATCTTTCCATGCAGAATCACGTCAGCCAGGTCGCTGCGGGTAGCCGGCATATAGAGCGTGGCACCCAGCATCCAGGGTGAGAGTGGCGTGCGCATATCACGACACCTTCCTGATAATGGTCACGGCACGATACTGCCCCAGCGTATCGCCCATCTCTTTTACCTGAATATCTTTTTGCGCGGCCAGATGCATCAGCAGGGCGACATCCGGATCGGTTTTGCTGCGAACCAGCACATGATCGGGCACGCGGCGCAGCACCGCGCGCGTGGCTTCGGCAATACCCGGCTTAATACGGTTGCGGTTAAGAATATGATACTGCGCCGCCAGCTGGTTGATCACTGCCTGGCCGATCGCCTGCTGGTTGCGAAGGTGAGTTGCATAAGGCACCGCCGCAGCAATCTGTACGGTATCAAGTGATTGCCGGAACCGATCCACGGTGTCAACCATACGCCGACTGCAGTCGTACGCCAGCAGGTGATCGCACAATACACAGCCATGCAGGCCGGAGGCACTCCAGAGAGAACGCGACACCATGCCTGAAACCGGCGCGCCCATAATGCCAAACGGGATCAGCCAGTCGTCATCAGAGGCGGCGAGCCAGGCGCAGCCCGCCGGATCGGCCAGTACTGCCAGTCGCGGCAGCGCCGGGTAGCCGGGCCGATCGCGCAGGCTCTCAATCAGCTGGCCGGTGATAGCACCCTTACCGGTCCAGCCATCCACAAAAACAATGCCGTCTGTGCCGTGTTTCGCTTCAATCAGGCTCAGCGCAGTTTCATCAATGCCGCGATCGCGGATAATACTGATACCGTAGTGATGCGAGACAACGCCCATATCGCGCAGCGCACGCTGCAGCATTACACCCGGCGGCACGCCGGCGCGCACCAGGCTAACCAGAATCACGGGCTGTCCTTCAGCCTGAGCTATCAGACCTTTAGCCAGCGCCACGACGTCACGGGCCAGTCGTGCACTGCCCATCTCCAGTGCGCGATTAAATATCTCCAGATGCGCCGCAGAGGGGGCCGGCTCCTGGCTCAGCATCTCGGAATAGTGTTTCTGGCCGGACTGGATCAGGCGCTCTTTCTCATCGACCGGCGTCATCTCAAGCTGAACCGGATTAAGCAAAAACTGCACGTCTGAGGGCAGATAGGTGCCATGCAGCTGCTGCAATTCAGGGTTTCTCATGGGAATCGACCTTGTCAAAAATATGGTGACGGATAGCGTCAGTGAACTGGCTGCGGGCTGGCATACCAAACCAGTCACAGTGCTGCATAAAACTGAAGTCGCTGAGGCTATCGCCCAGTCCCATTACCGGGAAGGGGCCGCGTGTGTCGCGCAGCTGCTGCAGCAGCCATGCCACCGCATGCCCTTTCTGAATGCAGTCGGGGATCCAGGCAATATTGTTGCCATTGGCATGAATATAGAAGCTCCGCGTATCGAGCTGCTGCTGCATCTGCGCATTAAACGCATAGAGTTCGGCAATCTGCGTACTGTCGCGATGTTTCATCACAAAGTAGACCGGAACGCCGTCATACTCGTAGTTCATGCGACACCAGGCATTAAGGCCGGCGCGATCCAGCGCATCGCTCAGCTGCTGACGATAGCTAATCAGCTGTGACCGCATCGCTGACAGCTCGCTGACAATACGATCCTGCCAGGCGCGGTTAAGGCTGCCGTCAGGCGACGCGATAACCGCGCCGTGCGTCATGACTTTCCAGGACGTAAAAGGCAGCGCCACGCGCGCCGTCTCTTCCGTACCGCGCGCGGTCACCGGGATCAGTTCTGCACTCTGCAGCAGCCAGGAGACCAGCATCGCCTGCTCCTGTGACATAAAGCTGCGCGGCTGCAGTTCGCGGTCGTATGCGCCCACTTCAACCGGGGTCTGGAGGGTTTCAGTCAGCATTTTTCTTTTCGTCTGGAACAGCGTGTCATCCAGATCGCACAGTACAACAGGCTTATTCATAACTTATCACCTCAACGCAGGGGGCCGTCTGCTGTAATCCTGCCAGCAGAGCCGGACAAACAGCGTTTACAGGCGTTTCAACACAGACAATGACGCGGTCAAACTGCTGATGTGCCACGTTATAGACAAAATTTGGAATGCCCAGACCGTAGTTATCGCTGAAAGCGAGCGTTGAGGTAATCGCCAGACCTTCTGAGATCGGCGATCGCGTCAGCGAGCCAAAGCGTATGCACGCACCCTGCTGCTCCAGGCGCTCTGCCAGCAGAAAGGGGGGCCAGATAAATTCGCCCGAGCCCAGCACCAGAATGCGTTCGCCTGGTTCAGAGTGAATATCATCTGCAAAGCGGCAGTGACTCTCCGCCATGCCCAGCCGTCCCCAGTCCTGGCGGTCAGAGAGCGCCACCGCGCCCTGTGCCGTCACATTTACCGCCGGCATTACCGGCACCGGTGCCTCTGCGCGTGGGGTCCAGTGCCACCGGCCTGCGACCAGTGAAACTGACTCCACCGGCAACGGGCAGTGGTGACGCACGGCATCGTCGCTCCAGTCAGTGAGCGTAACGGTAACCACGCGCGCAACCGCCTGCAGACCCGCTTCGCGCAGCGCCTGCAGCAGATTCAGAAAGGTATTACCGGTGGTGGCTTCATCATCAATCAGTATCAGCGTACGCGCCTGCAGCGCACGACGGCGCAGCACGGCATCTGCCGGAAGATAGATAAGATGATCGGTGGCGTGACTGTGATCCTCTTTAAACTCACACAGCAATTCTCCCTCCACCGGATGTCGGGTACTGGTGAGAAACACCGGTTCAGTTATTTGCTCTCTGGCAGCGCGGAACACGCCAGCGGCAAGGCCCACGGCGGTTTCAGCCATGCCGATAAACAGCACCGGGCCGGCAAGGTCAGACGGGAGTTTTGCTGCCAGCGTTTCATAACTGGCGCGCATGACGGCCGGACTGACCGGAATATGGCGGCCCAGGACCTTGCTGACAAAAAGAAACGCCCGTTTAGGATTACGGCGTGCGGCAACATCAAACAGTGTTTCCAGTGGCGTCTCACTGTCAGTTTCCACTCGCAGCGTGCCGCCAGGTAATTCGCGCTGATAAATCTGTAATGCAGCGGTCATCAGCGGCACTCCTCTGATAAAACGGCAGCCCACGTGACAGGGTCACACTGTGGGAGCGGCTGAACGGCATTCGTCGGGATAACCTGTGCCGGAATAAAGGCGGCACGCTGTGCAATGGCGTCCGTTGCAGAAATCAGCTCCAGCTGGCGCAGCGCAAACAGACCAGGCAGGTTGATACCGCTGAAGGCGGTATAGCCGATTCCGCCAGAAGGACGCAGGTTGGCCTCCAGCAGCACCGGATGGCCTTCTGCGTCGTTGCGGGTCTGCACATTAATCAGACCATCCGCATGCAGTGTTTCCGCGCAGGCAACCGCCAGGCGCCAGGCGGGCGTATCCTGTTCAAACACTTGCACAGAGCCTTCTTTGCGCCTGGCGACGGCCGCAATGACACGGCCATTCTCCACCAGCATATCCACCGAGCGTTCCGGGCCAGCCAGCCAGGGCATCACAATCTGCAGCGGCAGCGACTCACCGGCCTGCTGCGCCCGGCGCAGGCTCTCCAGAAGCACATCAGGATGGATCTGGCGGCTGTCCGGGTGATTAAAAAAGCTCAGGGTGTGCGCGTCGCGCCGCAGCACCCAGAACCCCATACCATAAATGCCATGCACCGGTTTGATGCAGGGGCGATGGCCCTGCGCTTCTATCTGCGAGATTGCAGCCGCCACCTCCTCCGGCGTACGGACTTCAATCGAAGGGACGGCAGGCAGACCGTGCGCACTCATCTCTGCGCTAAAACGGGTTTTATTGTCAGCAAGAGTAAATGTGGCGCGCTCGCGGGCGCCTGTCACCAGCCTGACGCCCAGCGCTTCAATAGCCGTTCGCTGCTGCTCCAGCAACGCTCCGCGCTTGCCGGCGTGGATGGCACGCACCGTATGTTGCTGGCAGATGTACTGAATAAAAGCCAGCAGGGCACTGTCATCCTCGGGTTCCAGATAAGCGATATCAGCTTCCGCCAGGATCTCCGGGCGGGATGAACGGTGAGAGGCAATCAGCAGGAAATCATGCCGGCCCGCACGTCGCGCCTGCGCCACCAGCGCAAGCATATCTTTTTGGGAAGAAACCCCTTCCATAAACCAGATAGCATCCGGCTGACTCATCGTGTTGTATTCCTTATTTTTGCAGCGCAGGGCGTGCTGGCATCATTCGATTTGCGACTGAACATTCAGGCAATCATATTATGATTGGATAAACTAATAAAGAACCTCGCTTGATTTACAGATTAATGACAGCCTGCGCTTGACTGATAAAAATAGTAAATTCTTTATAAAACATTACAATTAACGGAGAAAGCAATCATATGATGATTGTTTTGTTGCGCGGGATAAAACTCATGTTATGATTGCTGAGCTGTTAAATTGCCCGGCATTTTTACTGCAGCAGTAAACCACTCATTAAGGAGAAGTGATGGTATCTTTAAGTAAGAATCAGACAATTTCGCTGGCGAAATCCAGCAGTGCGATTTCTCAAATTCAGTTCGGGCTCGGCTGGGATCCTGCCAAAAAGAAAGGACTCTTTGGCAAACTTCTTGGCGGGGGCGATAGCATTGATCTTGATGCCAGCTGCGTGCTGCTCGACGCTCACGGCGGCGTAGTGGACACCGTCTGGTTCCGCCAGCTTCGTTCAAATGATGGCTCAATTGTGCATAGCGGCGACAACCGCACCGGCGAAGGCGATGGTGATGACGAAGTGATCAAAGCCGATCTTTCACGTCTGCCGGCCAGCATTGAAAGTCTGGTGCTGACGGTAAACAGCTTTACCGGCCAGACGTTTAACGATGTCGCCAATGCCTTTTGTCGTGTCGTCGATCAGCAGGGCAAAGAGCTGGCGAAATTCACGCTGACTGAGCAGGGCTCACACACCGCGGTGGTGATCGCTTCCCTGCGCCGCAGCGGCGGCGAGTGGAACTTTACTGCGCACGGTAATGCTTCGCGTGCCCGCACCATTCAGGACATGATCCCCGACATTCAGGCGGTACTTTACTGATGAACCTGACGCCAGGGGGCAACGCCCCCGTACCCAATCAATCGCTGGTGGTGCGTGTCTCCTCTGGCGTACCGGTCGATATCTCTGCGTTTCGCCTTTACGACAACGGCAAAGTGCGCGGCGATACGGACATGGTTTTTTATGGTCAGCGTGAGAATGATGACAGCACGGTGCGTCTTTCAGCGTCCGGCAACGAAACCATGTTCACCGTTAATCTGGCACAGCTGAAAAGTGATGTGCAGAAAATTGCGTTCACCGCCACCTGTGATGCCGGCAAAACCGTAGCATCACTGACGCGCCTTGCCATTCAGGTAGAAGCTGGCGGGACAGTGCTGGTGCAATGTCATGTTGATACCACCGGGCGCAGTGAAGCCGCACTGATCCTGGGTGAGCTGTATCGCCGTAATGGCGAATGGAAGTTCCGCTTTGTCTCTCAGGGCTTTAACGGTGGTCTGCAGCCGCTGGCTGAACACTTTGGTATTGACGTGGATGAGAGCAGCGCGGCGCCAGCACCCGCACCCGCACCCGCACCCGCACCGCAGCCTGTTGTAAATCTCAGCAAAGTCAGTCTGACAAAAGAGAAGCCCTCCATCAGCCTGACGAAAAAGGATGACTATGGTCAGATCCGCGTCAATCTGAACTGGAATCAGCGCGCAGCCAGCAACAGCGGCGGTGGCTTTCTGAAGGGCATCTTCAACAATAACAAAGGTGTTGACCTGGACCTGGCCGCATTTGTGGAGCTGAAAGATGGTTATCGCACCATCGTACAGGCGCTGGGCAACAAATTTGGCAGCTTCCGCAGTGAACCCTTCGTGGAGCTGAAAGGCGACGACCGTACCGGTGCCGCCAGCGACGGTGAGTGGATCTACATTAACGGCAGCGAGTGGAAGCAGATCAAAGAAGTCCTGATCTTCACCTTTATCTATGAGGGCGTGCCGAGCTGGGAGAACACTGACGGCATAGTAACCCTTCAGGTTCCTGGACAGCCGCCGGTGGAAACAGCACTCACTGAAGGTAATAACCGGCAAAACATGTGCGCGATTGCCCGTCTCATTAATGACAACGGCGCCATCCGCGTGGAACGTATCAACCGCTATTTCAGCGGTCATCAGGAACTCGATCAGGCGTTTGGCTGGGGCTTTAACTGGCGCGCTGGTTCCAAGTAATCAGGAGCAATCATGAGCTTTTTTAACTCTCTTAAAGACAAATTCAATGCCGGCCGCGACGAGCTGACAAAACAGGCAGGTCGCTATAAAAACCGCGCCTTTCTTGAAGGCACTGTGGCCGTCTGCGCCCGCATTGCTGTCGCCAGCGATGGCGTCAGCAGCGAAGAGAAGCAGAAAATGATGGGGTTCCTGCGGGCGTCGCCGGAGCTGAGTATTTTCGACACCAATGAGGTGATCCAGTTTTTTGAAAAGCTGGTGACCTCATTCTCTTTCGATATGGAAGTGGGCAAGGGTGAAACAATGAAATATATCCTCGCCTTAAAAAATAAACCGGAACAGGCGCAGCTTGCGGTCCGGGTGGGTATTGCCGTGGCCAAAAGCGACGGTGACTTTGACGCCACTGAGCAGGCTAACGCCCGCGAAATTATTCAGGCGCTGGGCTTTCAGCCCGCTGAATTTGGCCTGTAACCGTTACTGACTTTTCTGGAGCTAATAGATGGAATCGACCCATATCGGGTTTCCGATTGAAACGGTAGCGGTGTTTTTACTGCTCTCTGTCGGAGCTATTTTTATCGACCTGTTCATGCACCGGCATGACAAACCTATTTCGCTGAAAAGCGCGGCGGGCTGGTCAGTATTCTGGATCCTGATGGCGCTGGCCTTTGCAGGCTTCCTGTATGTCCATCACGGCGCGGAAGTGGCCAGCCTGTTTGTGACCGGCTATGCGCTGGAAAAAGTCCTGTCGGTAGACAACCTGTTTGTCATGATGGCGATCTTCTCCTGGTTTGCCATTCCTAATAACTACCGTCACCGCGTGCTCTACTGGGGAATTATCGGTGCCATCGTATTCCGCGGCGTTTTTGTTGCCATCGGTACCGGCTTGCTGGCGCTCGGTCCGTGGGTGGAAGTGGTATTTGCCATTATTGTAGGCTGGACCGCGGTGATGATGCTGAAAAGCGGCGACGACGATGATGAGATCGAAGATTACTCTCAGCATTTCGCTTACCGCATGGTGAAACGTTTCTATCCGATCTGGCCAAAACTCAAAGGCAGCGCCTTTGTGCTGAGCCAGAAAGAGGTCGATGCTGAACTCGCTAAGCCGGAGAACGCGGATGTGCAGGTAGGTCGCGTAAGCAAAGCGGCCCGCTACGCTACGCCGATGCTGCTCTGTTTAGCTGTGGTTGAACTTTCAGATGTGATGTTTGCGTTCGACTCGGTGCCGGCCGTTATCGCCGTCAGCCGCGAGCCGCTGATTGTGTACAGCGCCATGATGTTCGCTATCCTTGGTCTGCGTACACTCTATTTCGTGCTGGAAGGACTGAAGCAGTATCTGGTGCATCTGGAAAAAGCGGTGATCGTGCTGCTGTTCTTTATCGCCTTCAAGCTGGGCCTGAACGCGACCGAGCACTTCTTCCATCACGGCTACGCTATCGGCGCAACCACCAGCCTCTATGTTGTATTGGGCGTGCTGGCACTGGGGATTATCGCGAGCCTGCTGTTCCCGGGTAAAAAAGAAGAGCAGGCAGAGTAAGTCAGGGCGCGGCCCGGCCGCGCTATTGAATACCGCATACAGCGTATGCACGACGTGAGGAAAATAACATGGCAGTGACTCTCTCTAAAGGCGGCAACGTCTCCCTGGCAAAAGTCGACCCTTCACTGAAAAATGTGAAAATTGGTCTGGGCTGGGATACCCGCTCCACTGACGGTCAGGATTTTGACCTTGACGCCTCCGCTTTTCTGCTCACCGATGCAGGCAAAGTGCGTGGCGATCACGACTTCATTTTTTACAACAATCTGAAATCAGCTGATGGTTCCGTGACCCATACCGGTGACAACCGTACCGGTGAAGGTGACGGGGATGACGAATCGCTGATCGTTGAACTGGACCGCGTACCGCAGGACGTGACCAAAATTGTTTTTGTGGTCACCATTCATGATGCCGCAACCCGCCGCCAGTCGTTTGGCCAGGTAGCTAACGCCTTTATCCGTCTGGTCAACAACGACAGCAACGTAGAAGCTGCACGTTACGATCTGTCTGAAGATGCCAGCACGGAAACCGCAATGCTGTTTGGTGAGCTTTATCGCCACGCAGGCGAGTGGAAGTTCCGCGCGGTGGGTCAGGGCTATGCAGGCGGCCTGGCCTCGGTCTGCGCACAGTATGGTATCAACGCGTCCTGATCCGCAGTCACATACCCATTATCTGCCCGGTCTGACCGGGCATCAGCCAAAAGCAAAGAGGATTTCACCATGGCAGTTAATCTGACAAAAGGCGGTAACGTAAACCTGTCCAAAGAAGCCCCAACCATGACCAAAGCGATTGCTGGTCTGGGCTGGGACTCGCGCGTCACCGATGGTCAGGCGTTTGACCTGGATGCATCAGTCTTTCTGGTCGGCGCGGACGGTAAAGTATTATCCGATCAGCACTTCGTATTCTTCAACAACGCCACCAGCCCGGACGGCTCTGTGGCGCACCAGGGCGACAACCGCACCGGTGAAGGCGAGGGTGACGATGAGCAGGTAAAAATTTCGCTGGCTACCGTGCCCGCTGACGTGCAGAAAGCAGTGTTTGCAGTGACTATTTACGATGCAGAAGCGCGTAAGCAGAACTTCGGTATGGTCTCTAACGCCTACATCCGCATTGTTAACGAAGACAACAACAGCGAAATCGCCCGTTACGATCTGTCAGAAGATGCCAGCACCGAAACGGCTATGGTTTTCGGTGAGCTCTATCGCCATAACGGCGAGTGGAAATTTAAAGCGGTGGGCCAGGGCTTTGCCGGCGGCCTGAAAGCGCTGGCAGCCCAGCACGGCGTATCCGTGTAACGGTCTGCTGCGAAAGAGCCTCTTCCCGGTGAAGGGGCTTTTTTTTGTCTGTTAACCCCCACAGGGAGTGAAATATGGAACTGACTACCGGACAAAATATTCCCCTTGATAACACCTGTCATGAACTCTGCCTGACCTGGAAAACCCGGCCGGGGTTCAGCAGCGACATCGATGCGTCAGCGTTTTTGCTCGGCGCAGATGAAAAGGTGCTCAATGATGCGGCGATGATTTTTTTCAACCAGCCACACAATGAAAACCGCAGTATTGTTATGCACAGCCATGCCGGAGAGGCGCGTTTTCAGATCCAGCTTCACGCGTTATCTGCCGCCGTCATGCGTATCGCTGTCACGCTGGTTATCGATGGCAGCGATACTGTAGATGGTTTGCAGCAGCTTACTCTGCAGTGTGGTGAACATCGCTACGCTATCGCACCGGGCGATCGACGCGAGAAAGCCCTGATTGTCTGTCATCTCTATCGTCACAATGGACAGTGGAAACTGCGCGCGGTCGGGCAGGGATTTGATGGCGGTCTTCATCCGCTGGCGCTGCATTTTGGCGTGGATGTAGCAGACCCTGTGCCCGCAGCAGTACCCGCGGTTAGCCTGGAGAAGAAGCTTGAACAAATGCCGCAACTGGTCAGCCTGGCAAAACCAATCCGCGTCAGTCTGGAAAAGCACCGGCTCTCTGCAGTAAAAGCACAGGTCGCCTTTGTTCTGGATGCGTCAGGTTCCATGACGGCACAATTTAAACGCGGTAATGTGCAGAAGGTGCTGGAGCGGGTAGCGGCACTGGCCGTGCAGTTTGATGATGACGGCAGTATGCCGGTCTGGGCGTTTGGCGAAAAATTTCGTCAGTACGAGGATGTGTCACTGGATAACCTCGAGGGATACATCGACCGCATTCGTAACGATGGCAAGCGGACTATGTGGGAAATCCTGCCGGGTCTGGGCGGCACCAATAATGAGCCGCCGGTACTGGAGGCAATCAACCAGACTTACCGCGACGCCACCCTGCCGGTATTTGTGGTCTTTATTACCGATGGCGGCATCAATAAAACACGCCTTATTAAAGAGAAGCTCAGAGAGTCCGCCACACTGCCAGTTTTTTATAAATTTTTAGGTCTGGGCGGTAATAATTACGGCGTGCTGGAACGCCTGGATACTTTTAACGATCGCCTGATCGACAATACACACTTTTTCCCGGTTGATGATGTCGGACACATCAGCGATGAGCAACTCTACGACTGGCTGCTGGTGGAATTTCGTGACTGGCTGGATGCGGCAAAGCAAAAACGTATTTTGCGATAGGGCACAGCGAGATGTTTTTCTGCCGCTGCGTTTTACGTGCAGAACGCTGCAGCTTTTATGCAAATCAATGTCAATATGGTATCAATTGCGGCCAATTAAGCGCACAATAGGGGTTCGTTGGCAGCGTTCTGAGCTGCTGACTCACACCCGATATCGGGGGACCTGATGAGTTTATATTCTATTGAGGCCATCTGCGGCCTTACCGGCATTCTGCCCGCCACCTTACGTAACTGGAAGCGCGCAGGCCTGATTACCCAGCCAGAACATAACGGTGAATACACCAGCGGACAGCTGACCCGTATTTATAGCGTGCTGGCCCTGACCGCTACCGGCAGTACACTGCCTGAAATTTATGCTTTTATGCACGGTGCCAAAACCCTGCCACAGAACCGCTGGGAATGCAGGCAGGAAGAGATGCATAATCAGTTGCGCGATAGCTCTGATTTAGCGCTGCAGGCGCGCATGCGTCAGATGGGCAGCGACTACAGCGGTGATGATTTTGTTAACGCCTATCTGAAGCCGCTGAACCTGCTGCTACGCAGTGATAACAGCGCGGGCGCTGCTGAACGTCAGACGCGCTTCCATGACGCCGTGGTCTTCCACGCCCGTTGTGTTATACGGGCCTCTCTGCGTCATAAAGCTGTTGCTGTTTTTCTTGAAGCTGTGAGCGTGACTGATGCAACTGAAATCTGGCTGGAAGCGATTCGTCTGACCGGGCAGGGCTGCCGGGTAGAGATTTCTGAAAATGTGACCGGGTTGCCGGCCACCTCAATCTATCGGCACGATCACCACATGATGTGGTGCGGAGCAGGGATTTCGCAGCTGATGCAGTGGAATTACCGTGAAAAGCTGCGTAATGATAAGCCTGTCATGCTGAGCGGTCCTGACCGTGCAGTGCTGGCGGCGGCCTGATTATCCTGAGTTTTACAGTCCGGCTGTCTGCCGGGCTGTCCCTGTCAGGCGCCGCGCAATTACCTTGCCGGCACCCTGCCTTTTAGCGCGTCTCAACTCCTTTCTTCACTCACAAAATCTGGCATCTTCTGCACACTTTCGCAAAATAATGACCTGAACCTCCCTAACTGTTTCCGTTTATGCATAATAATATGCTATAGCTAAACCGATTTAGCTGACAATCAGGAGAAGGAATAATGGCCAAGCGGGTATGGTGTCTGGGCGATGCAGTCGTGGATTTGCTGCCGGAATGTGATAACAGATTGATTCAGTGTCCCGGAGGCGCGCCCGCGAATGTGGCAGTGGGCATCGCCAGACTTCAGGGCAACAGCGGCTTCATCGGCAAAGTAGGTGGCGATCCCTTTGGTACCTTCCTGATTGATACCCTGAATGCCGAGCGGGTAGATACAGCATTTATGCAGCCGGACGACGCGCAGCGCACGTCGGTCGTGGTTGTGGCGCTGGACGCTGACGGCGAGCGAACGTTTACGTTTATGGTTCGCCCCTCTGCCGATCTGTTTATTGAAACCCATGAACTGCCCGTATTCCAGGCAGGCGAATGGCTGCACTGCTGCTCGATTGCATTGCTCAGAGATCCCTCCAGAAACACTACGCTGACAGCGATGCGGCAACTGCGCGAAGCAGGCGGCTTTGTGAGTTTTGACCCCAATATCCGGCACGATTTATGGGCAGATGACACGGCGCTGCGCGACGCGCTTTCCGGTGCGCTGGCGCTGGCTGACGTAGTGAAACTTTCAGAAGAAGAGCTGACCTTTATCTGTAATACTGATGACATCGCGGCAGGTATGCAGCAGCTGGCTGAACAGTATGCAATTAAGCTTGTTCTGGTGACTCAGGGCAGGCAGGGGGTACAGGCATGGTCGCGGGGCATGCTGCAACACTATCCGGCGCGCCCTGTGGTCAGTGTGGATACTACTGGTGCCGGGGACGCTTTTGTGGCCGGGCTGCTGTGGCATTTAGCCGGACAGGGCTTGCCGCAGGATGACGCGCAGCTTAAAGAGTGCCTGGAGCGTGCGCAGATCTGCGGCGGACTGGCGACCACGGCAAAAGGCGCAATGACCGCGCTGCCTTATCTTGATCAGCTGCAGCAGCAGCTTGCCTGATTGAAGGGGTTTGAGGTCATTGCACCGTACCGGGAGCAGAAATTGAAGATTACAGTGAGTAAAGGGTTACAGGGCTGATGTCAGGGAAACCGGGAGCAGCGTTGAATGCTTTGTTCACTGACTTTCTTCCTTATAGAAATCACTGTACAATAATAAGTACAATGATGGGAGGTTCATATGAAAGCAATAAGCTACAGTGAAGCAAGACAGAATCTGTCTGCAACAATGCTGCAAACGGTTGAGGACAGAGCCCCGGTGCTTATTACCCGTCAGAACGGTGAATCATGCGTATTGATGTCACTTGAGGAGTACAACTCACTTGAAGAAACTGCATACCTGCTTCGGTCTCCGAAAAATGCGCGCAGACTTATGGACTCCATTGAAAGCCTTAAAAGCGGTAACGGTATGGAGAGGGACGTCATTGAGTGAAACTGACATGGTCTGCTGAAGCATGGGAAGATTATCTTTACTGGCAGGATACGGATAAAAAAACGGTAAAAAAAATAAATGAGCTCATTAAGGATGCCAGCAGGACGCCATTTGAGGGGAAGGGAAAGCCCGAACCTCTAAAGCATCATCTTGCGGGGTTCTGGTCCCGGAGGATCACAGCTGAACATCGGCTTGTCTACGCCGTTAGCGATGATGCTCTGCTGATAGCATCCTGCCGCTATCACTACTAAACCTGCCTGTTCGTTACATCGAAACTTCCCTCCGTAAACGACACTATTCCGTGACCGGGCTGCTCTCGTTGCTGAGAGTCAGCCAGCGCACCTTTATTTATCCCACCTTAAAGCTGAAACGATTTAGGTGAATGCCGGATTTTCAGCTCAACTTTGCTCTCTGAACTGCCAAAAACGCCGTCTGAACATTATAAAACGTGATCTAAGCCAAATTTATCAAGATTGCTGACGGCATAACTGACCGAAGTGAAGCACCTCACGGTTTCTTTTTCCTCATGTTTGTACGCTTAGCTGACATTAGCTAAATCAATTCAGCAAAGGATGCATCATCATGAAATTAGCACTATTGGCCGGTATGGTTATGGCGGGAATCAGCGTTCAGGCAGCAGCACAGACATGGGTGCTGACGGATGCTGAAGCCGGTACAGATAAGGGAAACTGGCACATCGACAGTAAAGCGCTGAAGCTGGGCGGCCAGCCGTTCAGCATTGAGCAGAAAGTGCTGCATGGCGGCAAGCAGGAGGGCTCTAAAGTCATCACGATTACCAGCCCCGATGGCCTGACCATTGCGCTCAGCCCGACCCGCGGTATGGATCTGCTGCACGTCAGGGGACATGGCGTGCGTCTGGGCTGGGATTCACCTGTGGATGAAGTGGTTAACCCGGCTTACATCAATCTGGAGAGCCGCAACGGCCTCGGCTGGCTTGATGGCTTCAATGAAATGATGGTGCGCTGCGGTTATGAGTGGACCGGGCATCCGGTCACCAAAGATGGCCGCATTTATACGCTGCACGGTAAAGCGGGCAATACACCCGCTTCGCAGGTTGAAGTGACAGTCGATGACAAGGCCCCGCATGAAATCCGTATTCGCGGCCTGCTGAAAGAGCACACGTTTAAGAAATCGAACCTTGCCACCTGGACCGAGCTGCGTTACGTGCCGGGTGCAGACGCATTCACCCTGCATGATGTGTTAACCAACCACGGTGATTATCCGCAGGATTACCAGATTATTTATCACAGCAACTTCGGCACGCCGATTCTGGAGAAAGATGCGCGCTTTATCGCCCCGCTGAAATCTGTCTCTCCCTTCAACGATTATGCGCAGAAAGGGCTGAAACGCTGGAACGTTTACGATGCGCCTGCCAGAGATTTTGACGAGATGGTATTTAACCTGGTGCCGAAAGCAGACAGCAACGGGAAAACGCTGGCGGCTGTGGTTAACAGCAAAGGCGACAAAGGTGCATCGATCGAGTTTGACACCCGCCAGCTGCCAATGCTGACCATGTGGAAGAACACTGACACACTGAAACAGGGCTACGTTACCGGTATTGAACCCGGTACCAGCTATGCCTATCCGGTCACTATTGAAAAAGAGCAGGGCAGAGTAAAGCAGCTGCAGCCGGGTCAGAGCACAACATTTGAGCTGACTTACACGCTGCTGAAAGATGCTGACGCCGTCAGCAAGACGGAACAGCGTATACGGCAGATTCAGGGTGATGACAAAGTCACTGTTGATCAGCAGCCGATTGCCACGGAATAATCGTCGGGAGCAGAGTCTGACTCTGCTCCTTTTGCGCTTCGCTACTGTTGCTTTTTTTCCTCACGCGCTACCTGTCCGGCTCTTCCCCCCCTATTGACCAACGCTATTTTGCGAGATAGTTCACATCACTTAAAACGGTTTAGCAAAATCAGTTGCGTGCTGTAACAAAGCTCGTCAGGATTCGCTTACTAAACCGGTTTAGCAAAAAATAACATCTGATAATAGCTACCTCTCAGGGACGCCACACAATGAAAAAAAGCCTCCTCGCTCTCACCCTCAGTGCGTTATTAAGTCCAGGCGCGACATGGGCCGCTACCGATATGAGCGCCATTGAAGCCCGGCTTGCGGCAATGGAAAAACGTCTTGCAGCGGCCGAACAGCGCGCTGACGTTGCAGAAAATCGTGCAGAAGCGGCAGAAAAACAGGCACAAAAGCTGGCCGCCGCACAGCAGCAAAACCAGACGGCGATTGATCAGGTTGAGCAGCGTACCGCAAAAGCCGCGCCCGCGGCGAAGAACAGCGGGGATGAAGGATTTGAATTTCACGGCTACGCCCGCTCAGGCCTGCTGATGAACAGTTCAGCGGCCAAAACGCAGGGTGGACCGACCGTCACGCCGGCCGGCGAGACCGGTGGCCATGTAGGCCGGCTGGGTAATGAGCCAGACACCTATGTTGAGCTGAATCTGGAGCATAAACAGACGCTGGCGAACGGCGCGACCACCCGTTTTAAAGCGATGCTGGCAGACGGGCAGCGTACTTATAATGACTGGACAGCTGCCAGCAGCGATCTCAATCTGCGTCAGGCCTTTGTTGAGCTGGGGCAGTTGCCTACCTTCTCCGGTGCATTCAAAGATTCTACCGTCTGGGCCGGTAAGCGCTTCGATCGCGACAACTTTGATATTCACTGGATTGATTCCGACGTGGTATTCCTCGCGGGTACCGGTGCCGGGATCTACGACATAAAGTGGGGCGAGACAGCGCGCAGTAACCTGTCACTCTACGGACGTACCTTTGGTGATATCGAAAACAACGAGAACACCGCGCAGAACTATATCCTTTCGCTGAATAACTTCGCCGGCCCGCTGCAGCTGATGCTCAGCGGCATGCGCGCTAAAGATAACGATCAGCGCACCGATATCGAAGGTAATCGCGTCAAAAGCAACGCGGCTAACACCGGTGTGCATGTGTTAGCGGGGCTACATAACGACAGTTTCTACGGCCTGCGTGGAGGCTCGGCTAAAACGGCGCTGCTTTACGGTCATGGTCTGGGTGCAGAAGTGAAAACGCTGGGATCAGACGGTGCGCTGCTGCCGGAAGCCGATACCTGGCGCCTCGCAAGCTACGGCATTACGCCGCTGGGCGGCGGCTGGCATATTGCGCCGGCACTGCTGGCTCAAAGCAGTAAAGATCGCTACGTCAAAGGAGACAGCTATGAATGGGCGACCGCTAACCTGCGTCTGATTCAGGAATTCACGCAGAACTTTGAGATGCAGTATGAAGGCTCATATCAGTACATGGATCTGCGTCCTGAAGGCTACAACAACCGCAATGCGGTCAGCGGCAACTTCTATAAGCTCACCGTGGCGCCGACGCTGAAAGCCAGCGACGTGGGCGATTTCCTGAAACGTCCTGAAATTCGTCTGTTTGCCAGCTGGATGGACTGGGATCACCGTCTCGATAATTACGCGGGCGATGATGCATTCGGCAGCAGCGGCTTTAAAGCCGGCGGCGAGTGGAACTTTGGCGTACAGATGGAAACCTGGTTCTGATAAGCCGGCCCCTGCGGGGGCCGCCTTCTGATTAATGGCACAACAACGAAAAACAGAGGTTACGATGGATGTTGTACAGATCTCCCGCGCGCTGCTGCCGCTGCTGGGTGGCCGGGAAAATATTGCCAGCGCGGCGCACTGCGCCACCCGTCTGCGTCTGGTACTGGTGGATGATGCCAAAGCAGATACCGCAGCGATCGGTAAACTCGATGGCGTAAAAGGGTGCTTCCGCAATGCCGGACAGCTGCAGGTTATTTTTGGTACCGGCGTGGTGAATAAGGTATATGCCGCTTTTATCCGCGAAGCTGGCATCAGCGAAACCAGTAAGTCAGAAGCGGCGGATATTGCCGCACGCAAACTCAATCCTTTTCAGCGTATTGCCCGTCTGCTGTCGAATATTTTTGTTCCGATCATCCCGGCCATCGTCGCCTCTGGTCTGCTGATGGGGTTACTCGGCATGGTGAAAACCTACGGCTGGGTCAATCCGGAAAATGCGCTCTATATCATGCTGGATATGTGCAGCTCGGCGGCATTTGTCATTCTGCCCATCCTGATCGGGTTCACTGCCGCACGTGAGTTTGGCGGCAATCCGTTTCTCGGAGCGACGCTGGGCGGGATCCTGACACACCCGGCACTGACCAACGCCTGGGGCGTGGCAGCCGGCTTCCACACCATGAACTTCTTTGGTATTGAAGTCGCGATGATTGGCTATCAGGGCACGGTGTTCCCGGTGCTGCTGGCAGTATGGTTCATGAGCGTGCTGGAAAAACAGCTGCGCCGCGTGATCCCGGACGCGCTGGATCTGATTCTGACGCCATTCCTGACGGTAATTATCTCCGGTTTTGTGGCCCTGCTGATTATCGGTCCGGCCGGACGTGCGCTGGGTGACGGGATCTCCTTTGTCCTGAGCACGCTGATTGCCCACGCCGGCTGGCTGGCGGGGTTACTGTTTGGCGGTCTCTACTCTGTCATTGTGATCACCGGTGTACACCACAGCTTTCATGCTATTGAAGCGGGACTGCTGGGCAATCCCGCCATTGGCGTGAATTTCCTGCTGCCGATCTGGGCGATGGCCAACGTTGCGCAGGGCGGGGCGTGCCTGGCCGTATGGTTAAAATCCAAAGATATTAAGATCAAAGCTATTGCGCTGCCCTCCGGCTTCTCGGCGCTGCTGGGTATCACCGAAGCAGCCATTTTTGGTATCAACCTGCGCTTTATGAAACCTTTTGTCGCCGGGCTGATTGGTGGCGCACTCGGGGGGGCATGGGTTGTCTCGGTGCATGTGTATATGACGGCAGTAGGCCTGACCGGTCTTCCGGGGATGGCGATTGTGCAGGCCAGCTCGCTGCTCAATTATGCTATCGGTATGGTGATCGCTTTCAGCGCCGCCTTTGTCATTTCGTACCTGCTTAAATACAAAACGGATGCAGACTAATGGTCTCCTCAACCTTATTGCCCGCTATCCTGCAGGCGGTGATGCGCGGTCAGCCGCGCGCGCTCAGCGATGCACACTATCCAGGCTGGCATCTGGCTCCGGTAACGGGTCTGCTGAACGATCCCAACGGCTTTATTCACATTAACGGGCGTTACCATCTCTTCTATCAGTGGAACGCGCTGAGCTGCCGGCACCAGCATAAGTGCTGGGGCCACTGGAGTTCAGCCGATCTGCTGCAGTGGCAGCATGAACCCATCGCGCTGATGCCGGACGAAGAATATGATCGCAGCGGCTGCTACTCCGGTAGCGCCGTGGACAACAATGGCGCACTTACGCTGGTCTATACCGGGAATGTGAAATTTGACGACGGCGGCCGTACCGCCTGGCAGTGTCTGGCGGTGCAGAATGAGGCGGGCGGTTTCGATAAGCTGGGGCCCGTTATTGCGCTGCCCGACGGGTATACCGGACACGTCCGCGATCCGAAAGTGTGGCGGCACGGTGAGCGCTGGTACATGGTTCTGGGCGCGCAGGATACGCAGCTGCAGGGCAAGGTTCTGCTGCTGTGCTCTGACGATCTGCATACGTGGCACAACCGCGGCGAGATTGCCGGCAGCGGCCTCAACGGACTGGGCGCGGCAGGATACATGTGGGAATGCCCCGATCTCTTCACGCTGGGCGACAGTACGTTTCTTATCTGCTGTCCGCAGGGGATTGCGCCTGAGGAACAGCGCTTTCTTAACGCACATCCCAGCGCATGGCTGGCCGGCGATCTGGACTATGATACTGCCCGCTTTACCCACGGCGGCTTTCATGAACTGGATGCCGGCTTTGAGTTCTACGCGCCGCAGACCACGCTGACCGCCGATGGCCGTCGTCTGCTGGTGGGATGGATGGGTGTGCCCGACGGTGAAGAGAGATATCAGCCGACTATCGCTCGCGGCTGGATCCATCAGATGACCTGCATCCGCGAGCTGGGCACGCGCGACGGTAAACTCTACCAGCGTCCGGTAGCTGAATTGCAGGCGCTGCGCGGCGAAGAGCACGCTTTTCAGGGGCGGGCTGCCGACGTGCCTGCTATCCCCGCCCGGCGGCTGGAGCTGGTGCTGACCGGTACGGGCGGTGTCACGCTGAACTTTGCTGATACGCTGCTGCTGGAGTGGCATGACGCCGGACTGCGTCTTGCGCGCCGCAGCCTGGAAAGCGGGGAGTGGCACTATCGCTACTGGTGCGGAGCGGTAACGCAGCTGCAGATTTTATGCGACCACTCCAGCGTAGAGATTTTTATCAACGAAGGCGAGGGCGTAATGAGCAGCCGCTATTTTCCGGCAGCAGCAGCACAGCTCAGGCTGATCGGGGACACAGAAGTTACTGCGCGCTACTGGCCGCTGCGACGCTGCGTGGTAGAATAAGTCATTGTTTCCCTAAATGATGCCCTGACGTGAGAAAAACCAAACGCGTAACCATCACTGATATTGCTGCCCTGGCTGGCGTCTCTAAAGCGACCGCCAGCCTGGTGCTGAATGGCCGGGGCAAAGAGCTGCGCGTCGCCAAAGAGACGCGCGAGCGCGTGCTGACCCTGGCCCGTGAGCATCATTATCAGGCCAGTATTCATGCGCGCCTGCTGCGCGATAACCGCAGCCATACGCTGGGTCTGGTGGTGCCGGAGATCACCAACCACGGGTTTGCCGTGTTCTCTGATGCGCTGGAAAACCTCTGCCGCGAAGCGGGACTGCAGCTGTTGATCTCCTGTACCGATGAAAATGCCGGGCAGGAACGGGTTGTCGTGGATAACCTGGTTGCCCGTCAGGTAGACGGGCTGATTGTTGCCTCCAGCATGTCCGGCGACAGCGACTATGTAAAACTCAGTGAGCAGCTACCGGTTGTGCTGTTTGACCGCTATATGAATGATACGCAGCTGCCGCTGGTCATCACGGATGCGGTGACACCCACCGCTGATTTAGTGGCGCAGCTGGCGAGCGCCCATCCGGAAGAGATCTATTTCCTTGGCGGGCAGGCGCGTCTCTCCCCGACACGCGACCGGCTGGCAGGCTTTCTGCAGGGGCTGGAGCAGGCGGGCGTCACGCCACGACCGGAATGGATTATTCATGGTAATTATCATCCGAGCAGTGGTTATGAGATGTTTGCTGCGCTTTGCGCCCGGCTTGGCCGCCCGCCACAGGCGATCTTCACTGCCGCCTGCGGATTGATGGAAGGGGTGCTGCGGTATATGAGCCAGCATAATCTGCTCAACAGTAACATCCGCATCGCCAGCTTTGATGACCACTATCTCTATGATTCGCTGTCGGTAGCGATTGATACCGTTGAGCAGGATGTGCCGCGTCTGGCGCAGGAGTGCTTTGCGCTGGTCAGCGCACTGATTGCGGGTGAAGAGCCCGCCTGTAACCGCAGAGTGCTGCCAGCCACGCTCAGACTGCGTCACGCTTAGCGGCCCCATGTGGTCAGAGCAGAGGCGCCTGCCTCAACTGCAACCAGCCTGCGTTCTATTGCGTTCCGGCTGAGCTTTATGACCAGATCCTTAATGCCCTGGACGATCAGGATCTGGTCAGGTTAGTGAATGAGCGCAGTCGTCAGCGGTTAGTTAATGTCAATCCGGACACGTTTTTGTGACGTATACGGTCACATTCAGGGAAACGGCATTCAAGGAGTGGCAAAAGCGGAATACGTCTCTTCAGCAGCAGTTTGCGAAAAACTGAAGAAGTATTGCGGGGATCCCCCTATCGGTTTTGCCAGACTGCGCGGGGTAAAGGACTACTATAAAATCTGACTGCGGCCGTCAGGTTTGGTTTCGGATGGTGAAAAACAGCCTATCCTGACACCTCGCTTACAGTATCGTTATTTCCACTACAAAAGTGGACGCTGCTATCAGCAGCCGGGGTTGAACTGATTACGAAAATCAACAAATCAATCGCAGCCATATTGGTACTGTGCAGGCTGGCATGGAAGGTGTCGTCTGCGAACCTGGCGGCAGGTACAGCACTATGTGCTGATGAGCGTATTGAGATAAATGAATAGCTTGATCGGGTACGGATCTCTCAGCCCGCCACTCTGGATATCTGCCAGCAGGATAAACAGGCAGTGAACAGGTACGCATGACAACGCAGAGTGCTGAGCGACTGACCACTGTAGATGGAAGATGATCGTTAGTGAAGCTTCAGAGCTTTATGTACTGACTGCCGGAAACGCTGATAAAGCAGCAACAGCAGGCAAATCAGTAAGGCAAACGCTCTCTTCAGCGGATCGTAAAAAAGCGACGCTACTGTCTATAGTGGATGTCTGGTGCAGGTAAACGTTAATGCAGATATAAAGCAATGTTGCTCAGGCCCAGGCGTTACGGCGGCCTGAATCCCGATGAAATGCAGCTGATTGCTGAAAGCGCATAATGCAACGGTGGAGCAGTGATGCTAAGCATTACGGCTCAGCGATACAGTCAGAAAGATGCGTAAAACAGTCAGTGCCGGATTTGTGCCAGATCCTCTTCCGTCAGGCCGGTCATTGTCATGACCGTACTGCGGTCGAAACCGTTCTGCAGCATGGTACGCGCAATGTCGAGTTTGACTTCGTTTCGGCCTTTTTCAATACCGCGCTGTTCACCAAGCTGGATACCCTTTTCGATACCCTTTTCGATACCTTTTTCGATTCCCTTTTGCTCAAGCTGCTGTGCAATGGTCATAAGTCCGTCTCCGTGTTGCGGCACACGCAGTGCCAGTTCGCGTACAAAGGCCTCAGCGTCTGATGTTTCGCCTGCCTGTATAATATAGTGTATCAATGATATCACCTGTGATGAAGAGAGATATCCGGCCAGCAAAATGGGGGCAAGCCTGTCAACCAGCTCCGCCAGATCGCGTTGATGAATATGCTTCTGCAGCAGAGTCAGGGCAACCATACTACGATGGTCTGCGATTTCATCATCCGGAATAACCGTAACATCGACCAGAGGAAAAGAGTTGCAGTAGAGATTTTCCGCTAATGCCGGGTCATCGAACTCATCAAGCCATCGCGTTGAGTATGGATAGGGGCTGCGCCGGCCGGTATAGAACAGCACCGGTATCACCAGTGGCAGTTGTTTATGGCCCGCCTCAAGGTGCCGCTGCATGGCGGCAACAGCATAGCGCATCAGCCTGAACGCCATATGCCTGTCAGGCGTGGACTGATGTTCAACCAGAACATGTATATATCCATCGCCTGCAGTGGTTTTCAGGCTGTAAAGCACGTCGTTGAAATATTGCCGCAGATCCTCTTCAACAAATGAACCGGACTCCAGTTTCAGCGTGCTGAGGTCGCAGATAGCACGAAGCTTTGCAGGCAGATGAAGCTCCATGAAATCGCGGGCAACATCCGGGTGAGTCAGAAACTGCCGGAACGTGGCATCGTGAGGAGTGGGTGTGCGATTTTTCTTCTTCATCATTTCCATCCCTGAAAATGACCGCTGTATATTACCACAGGCAGACAACTACCTTTATTGACAGGGGGCGGCTCTTCAACGTCAGCAGGTAACTATTTAACACTCGCTATCATTTAACATAAATAGCATTATACGAACTGGGTAGCGTTTTTTATGTTAAACTACTTTGGCTAATTTTGATTATTTTCAGCTTCTTAGTGGCAATCTTGCTTCAGCTCTTCCTCAGTTAGACCAGTCACGTTTATAACAGACTGAATGCCCATACCATTCTTTAACAGATTGCGGGCGATCCTGAGGCTCGCTTCCTGTACGCCCTCCCGTAAACCTTCTTCTCGCCCCTCCTGACGTCCCTCTAGTCGTCCCTCCAGACGACCTTCCTGTCGTCCTTCCAGGCGACCTTCCTGACGGCCTTTCTGCTCAAGCTGCTGTGCAATCGTCATCAGTTCATCCTTATGTTGTGGTACCCGCAGCGCCAGCTCACGGATAAAGGCGCCTGCATCGGCGGTTTCACCCGCCTGGAGCATATAGTTTACCAGCGCGTGTATCTGCTATCCGGTCATGAATTCCGCAGCCATTAGCAAAGCCAGCTGGTTAGGCGCCTCTTTTAAATCACTTAGTGACAGAGTGCTTCAGCTCTTCCTCAGTCAGACCAGTCATATTCATAACAGACTGAATGTCCATGCCATTCTTTAACAGATTGCGGGCGATCCTGAGGCTCGCTTCCTGTACGCCCTCCCGTAAACCTTCTTCTCGTCCCTCCTGCCGCCCTTCCTGACGTCCCTCCTGACGGCCTTTCTGCTCAAGCTGCTGTGCAATTGTCATCAGTTCATCCTCATGTTGTAGTACCCGCTGCGCCAGCTCGCGGATAAAGGCGCCTGCATCAGCAGTTTCACCCGCCTGAAGCATATAGTTTACCAGCGCATGCATCTGCTGTCCGGTCATGAATTCCGCAGCCATTAGCAGAGCCAGCTGGTTCAGCACCTCTTTCAAATCGCGCCGGCGAATATGCTTTTGTAGCAGGGTTAGTGCGGCCATACTCCGATGTTGCATAATTTCTTCATCAGGGATTGTCGTTAAATCTACTAACGGGAATCCGCTACTATAGAGCGTTGTTGCTACCTTCGATTCGCTGAAAAGTTGCAGCCAGTTCATACTATAAGGATAGGGGCTGCGCTTACCCTGATAAAACAACACGGGAATGACAAGCGGCAAAGCGTTATGCCCGGCATCAAGATGACGTTGCATCGCCGCCACGGCATAGCGCATCAGGCGGAACGCCATATGTCTGTCCGGCGAGCTTTGATGCTCAATCAGGACATGTACATACCCGTCACCTTTTTGGGTTTTTAGCGAATAAAGCACATCGCTATAGTAAGAACGCAGGTCATCTTCAACAAAACTACCAGACTCCAGCCTGAGAGTCGCAAGGTCGCAAATCGCGAGCAGCGCAGGCGGCAGATGTAGCGTCATAAAGTCCCGCGCGGTTTGCGGGTGGGAGAGAAATGTTTTGAAGACCGCATCATGCGATGTAGGCGTGCTGTTATTCTTCATTGCGTCACCTGAGCATTTTCCCTGAGCTTCTGTGATATTATTGAGGCCTCAATCAAAGCAGACGATGAAAAAATAAATTCAGCAGGCATGATTTACTTTTTCAGCCTGCCAGTCATTATTGAAATACATTAAACTGAATGTTGCCCATCGTTTGATAAGCTTGGTTTTTCGCAAAAATCATTAAGAGAAGTCATTAGTTAAAATAAATAGTTTTCCGGTATAAGGATGGAATTTCTTGGGTTTAGTTCATGTGGTTCTATAAAAGACTCCGGCGGTGAAGGAAATACTTCTGAAGTACCAGCTAATTGTTCAACTTTGAATTTATCTTCGAAGATATCTTGAGCAAAAGCATGGATGCTGGGAAAGAATTCAATGCCGGAATTAACTCTTTCAACAATTTCTTTAATTTCAATTACTTCATCACCTCTATTTATGATTTTGGCTTCACTGGCACTGGGTTTGTGAGATTCACTATGTAAATCACTATAGTTTTCTACCGGATCACCATCATACAATGATGACACAGTCTCTATTTTGCAACTTTTAAAAAGTGGGCTTAGCACTTCATTCCCATAGCTATTGGCGAAAGGGCCTACATTTAATCTTAGGTTTTTGTTTTTATTTGAAACACGTTTAATATTATGGGATATCGCAGCAACCTCGCCAGATCCGAAATAAAAAAACTTAATGCCCTGTTTATTTTTTGATTTAATGCTATTGACGGTTAAAATATCCCCTCTTGGTTAAAGCAATGATTTAATCATTTTCTCTCTTTTTCTTCTTTCAAAATTCAATCAAAGATTCGCATTTGCAGTCATTGTTACTATGATTAAAAATTAAATTTACCTAACGTTTCATAGGCTAAATGTCGGATTAATATCCGTCAGCATAGCCAGGGTTAATTACGGGGGAGATAAAGAATGAAAGATTTCAAAGGTAATAAACAGGCGCTGCCGGTGCGCTACTGCAAGCAGTGTCACAAGCCCATGACGTGGCGCAAAAAGTGGGAGAAAAACTGGGATGAGGTACAGTACTGCTCTGAACGCTGCCGCCGCGCCGCGAAAGCGGCACGGACAGCAGCAGAGTCATAAAAGATTAGTTTGCAGGCGCCGTTTCCTGGCGCTTGTCACCAAACCGTTCACGCATGTGCGCTTCGATCTGCTCCAGTGACTTGCCACGCGTTTTCGGCAGCACCAGCGCGACAAAAATCAGCGATCCGACATTGATAGCGGCAAAAATAAAGAAGGCGTTATTACCCACCAGCGACAGCAGAGGCGGAAAGGCAAAGGCCACTGCCGCATTGCAGATCCACTGAAAAGCCACCGCCGAACCGGTCAGTACGCCGCGTACCTGCATTGGAAAGAGTTCTGACATCAGCAGCCAGTAAACCGGTGAAATGCACATCTGCATAAAGAACAGAAATACCAGAATACAGGCGAGCGCCAGCAGGCTCTGCGTCATGCTGTTTGGCATAAACACCAGCACCGCGCCCAGCGCCAGCTGCATTGCAATAACAATACATAACCCGGTCATCAGCATTTTGCGTCGGCCAAAGTGGCTGATTGCCTTGATACCGGCAAACGTCGCCAGTACGGAAACCACACCGTTGCCAATGGTCGCAGCAATCGAGGCGCTGGTTCCCATGCCGGTACTCTTCAGGATAATCGGCGTGTAGT
Source organism: Pantoea eucrina (assembly GCF_020079945.1). Classification (NCBI taxonomy): domain Bacteria; kingdom Pseudomonadati; phylum Pseudomonadota; class Gammaproteobacteria; order Enterobacterales; family Erwiniaceae; genus Pantoea; species Pantoea eucrina. The sequence goes on from NZ_CP083449.1 coordinate 78,409, forward strand.
ACATAAAGGCGTTGACGCCGGTAAACTGCAGTACAATACCCATGCCGCAGCCCATCAGCAGCAGACGAACAATCCACTTCTCTTTCAGCAGCTCACGCGCCGCCGGCCCCTGTCGTGCCATGCGGGCGTTTTCACGCATCTCTTTCATTTCAGCTTTAATTTCGCGCGGGTTTTCGCGCAGCTTACGCATGATGCGCATCGCTTCACTGAGGCGGCCTTCCGCTACCATCCAGTGCGGCGACGCGGGGACGAAGAAAGTGCCGATAAACAGCAGTACGCCCGGCACCATTGCCAGTGCCAGCATATAGCGCCACATTTTCGGATCATGCAGCAGAAGACTCATCGCCGCGCTGACGATATAAGCCAGCAGCTGGCCAGAAACAATCATCAGCTCATTGCGGCTTACCAGCGGCGCACGACGCTTAGGGCCGGCGATTTCAGCGATAAACACCGGCACGGTAGATGACCCGCCGCCTACGGCGATGCCGAGTATAAACCGCATCACCACCATGATTTCGATATCAGGTGCCACCGTGGTACCAAAAGCGCCGGCGACAAACAGCAGCGCCAGACTGCGCAGGGTGATGCGGCGACCAAAGCGATCGGAGACGTAACCGCTGAGAAACGCACCTACCGCGGATCCAAACGTCAGTGAGGATGTCACCAGCCCTTCGGTAAAGGGCGTAAGGTTAAGTCCGCCTTGTGCAGCAGGTAGTGTCATATATGGCAGTGCGCCGGAAATAATCCCGGTGTCATAGCCGTATGCGAGGGCTCCCATTGTGGCCACCAGCACCACAAAAAACAGTCGTTGCTGTACGGTAAAATTAAGCGCGCCGCCGTCGTCCGGCGAGCCCTGAGAAGAGTTTTGCATAGCTGCATCCCTGTTTAAATGGCACACACAGCACGCTGCTGTGTAAAGAAAGGTATGAGTATAGGAGCGATCTTCGGAATGGGATCTGAATCACATAATTCGTTAAAAGCAGCGGGTCCCCGGTACTAAACCAGTAAGGTATGCCGTCTGCCTCTGTAAGCCGGGCGCAATCATTCTGCTGTATCCGTTTCCGGAACGCCCGTGCCGGCCGATACCTTACTCCGCACTGCCTGAAAGGATGCTGCCTGATGCCCGTGAATTTTGATCTTAATGACCTCTATGCGTTCCGCGCGCTGGTGGAGTACGGCAACTTTCGCCTGGCAGCGGAGTCGATCTGTCTGTCGCAATCTGCGCTGAGCCGCCGGATTGAAAAACTGGAAGCGGCGCTCGGCACACGGCTTTTTGACCGCACAACGCGTCGCGTTACGCTGACGCTCTATGGCCAGAGCTTTGCTGAACGATCTGAACAGCTGCTGGCAAACGTGGAAGCGGTGCTGGCCGACATCAATCAGGTAAGCCAGGAGCGCACCGGTCTGGTGACGGTCGCGACAGTGCCTTCGGCTGCATATTACTTTATGCCTGAAGTGATCCGGCGCTTTCGCGCACGCTATCCGCGCGTGCGGGTCAAAATTATCGACAGTAGCGTGGGTAATGTTATTGAGGCGGTCAGCAGCGGCCAGGCAGATTTCGGGATCTGCTTTGCGAAAAGCCTGCCGCCGGCCATTGAATTTTTACCGCTGGAAGAAGATGTGTATGTTGCGGCCTGCCGGCACGATCACCCGCTGACGCGCCGATCATCACTGAGCTGGGAGGAGTATTTTCAGCAGGAGTATATCGGGCTGGATAAGGTATCCGGTAACCGCTCCCTGCTCGACCAGGCGCTGGCGCATATCATTCCGGCGCGACCCAGCATCTGTGAAACGCGCCACGTCACTACCCTGTTAGGCATGGTCGAGGCGGGCATTGGTATTGCGGCAGTGCCGGCGATGTCGATGCCCTCCTCAGGGCACTCATTACTGGCGCAGATACCGCTGACGCATCCGGTGGTGACCCGATCCGTGGGTCTGATTCGCCGTCGTGGCCGTATTCAGTCATACGTTGCCGCCGAGTTGGAGAAGCTCATTACTGAACAGTATCACCCTGCTTAGCGGTCGCGGTTACGCTGTGCATACCGGTTGCGGTCACGATTTTCTGCGCCTGCGGAGAGGCGAGGAAACTCAGCAGCGCTTTACCTTCATCGGGGTGCTGTGCGTTTACCGTTACCGCGCCGGCGAAGCGGGTAATGTACTGCACGTTTGCCGGCAGCTCACCGACAAAGCTGACACCCGGCACCGGCAGCAGCTCGCTGACCTGCTGGAAGCCAATAGCGTAACGTCCCTGCGCCACCTGTGAGGCGACCGGAATGCGCTCTACCATTTGCGCTTTTGTCTGCATCTCCCGATCGATCCCCAGCTTTTTAAACAGCTCATTACTGACATAGCGGCCGCTGGCGCTGTCTGAATAGGCGACAGACTTTGCGCTAAGCAGTGTTGTACGCAGCTCAGCCTCGGTTTTAATCGCCGGCAGCGGATCGCCCTGCTTTACCACGATACCAATCGGCGAGTCTGCCAGCTCCTGGCGGGTGCCGGCGGCAATGCGCTTATCCTGCTGCAGATGCGTCAGCGCATCACCGACCATAATCACCACATCAGCCTGTTCACCGCGTGCCAGGCGGTTAGGGATAGCCTGCGGCGTCTTCCCCATTGAGGGGCCGGGGATAACCACCAGATGGTTACCGCTCTGTTTTTCATAGACGGGTGCCAGTTTTTCCAGTGCAGCTTTAAAGCCGCCGGAGATCATCACGCTGACATCCTGCGCCAGCACGCTGGTGCTGAACGTAGCGAGCATGATTGCAGTAAGGCTCAGAATCGGTATATGCATTATTTCATTCCCTGTTAGCGTGCAGTTTGCAGCGTCAGTGCGCGACGACGATAGAGATAGAGCGTGGCGAGCAGCGCGCAAATCGCGGCAAAGCTCATCCAGTAGCCTGGCGACGCTTTATCACCGGTATACTCAATCAGCGCAGTGGAGATAACCGGCGTAAAGCCGCCAAAGACCGCGGTCGCCAGGCTATAAGCCAGTGAAAAGCCTGCCACGCGTACCTCGGCTGGCATGATCTCGGTCAGGGCCGGGATCATCGCGCCGTTATAAAGCCCGTAAATAAAGGAGAGCCACAGCAGTACCGTCAGCATCATAGAGAAGCTCGGTGCCGCCGCCAGCATGGTCAGCGCCGGGTAAGCGGTTGCCAGCGCCAGCAGCGTCATCGCGACCAGCATCGGCTTACGGCCAAAGCGGTCAGACAGGGCACCGCCCACCGGCAGCCAGAGAAAGTTAGAAATGGCCACCAGCAGCGTGACCAGCAGACTATCTGATGCGCTGAGCATCAGCACCTTTTTGCCGAAGGTAGGCGCGTAAACCGTGATCAGATAGAACGCGGTAGTGGTCATCGCCACCATCAGCATACCCGCAATCACAACCGGCCAGTTGCTCAGCAGTGTTTTAAATACCTCACCCATCGCCAGATGTTTACGGCGCGCGGTAAACTCCTGCGTCTCTTCCAGTTTGCGACGCAGAATAAAGATAAACGGCACGATCAGGCAGCCAAACAGGAACGGGATACGCCAGCCCCAGCTGCTGATTTCACCCGGCTCCAGAGCGGCGTTCAGAGCAAAGCCCATTGCGGCTGCAACCATAATGGCAACCTGCTGACTGCCAGACTGCCAGCTGGTGTAAAACCCTTTGCGGCCCGGCGTGGCGATTTCAGCAAGATAGACCGAAACCCCTCCCAGCTCAGCGCCTGCTGAAAAGCCCTGTAGCAGACGGCCGGTCAGCACCAGCAGGGGTGCCCAGAGGCCGATACTCTGATAAGAGGGGATCAGTACAATCAGGAATGTGCCCGCCGCCATGATAGAGAGCGTGACGATAAGCCCTTTACGACGGCCCACTTTGTCGATGTACGCGCCAAGCACAATGGCGCCGATAGGACGCATCAGAAAACCGGCGCCAAAGACGGCAAAGGTCATCATCAGTGAGGCAAACTCACTGCTTGCCGGAAAAAAGGTATGGGCGATATAGGTGGCGTAGAAGCCGAAGAGAAAAAAATCGAACTGCTCCAGAAAGTTACCGGATGTTACGCGCAGTATGGCACTGATACGCGAACGGGTGGTCATGGGTGAGGTAGAGGAATGCATCAGAATCTCCAGTTGTCATGGGCGCTTTATCGTTGCGCCTGTCACGAAAGACTGGATCAGAAAAATAGAGTTAATAAGCGCAATAAACTCATGCACTGATGTGTTGTATGCATTAATGCGGGGCGGGTATCGAAAATTGGTTTATATATTATGTTGTTAAATATATGTAAGCATCATGTCAGGAAAATTCAGGCTGAAAGGTGATACATCAGCTTTGTGACCAGCATCAAGCCTAAAGTCCAAACTTTTATACTCAAAAGCTGATAATACTACCAACTCACTGATTTAGTGCATGATGGGGTTTTTTGAGTTGCTCCAGTGGCTTCTCTTTCCATCAGTTGTCCTTCCTATTCAGCTACTGAAGGTATGGTGCGTAACAGTATAAGCACTGCCGGATATCAGCGCTATCTCTGCCCTCACTGCTGTAAAACATCGCAGCTGCAGTTTACTTACACCGCCTCTCAGCCCGGTACACACCAGAAGATTATTGATATGGTCATGAATGGCGTCGGATGCCGGGCCTCAGCGCGCATTATGGGCGTGGACCTCAACTCCATTTTCCGCCATTTGAAAAACTCGGGCCGCAGTCAGTAACCTCACGTATACAATCGGGAGGTGACGTCATTGTCTACGCTGAAATGGATGAACATTAGGCTACGTCAGTGCGAAATCACGCCAGCTCTGGATGTTTTACGCGTATGACTGGATACGCAGGACAGTTGACCCATGTATTAGAAGAACGCTATGGCCATGCTGGAGCGGCTTCTGAACCTACTGTCGGCCTTTGACGTGGTGATATGGATGACGGACGGCTGGCCGCTGTATGAATCACGCCTTAAGGAAAAGCTGCACGTTATCAGCAAGCAATATACGCAGCGAATAGAGCGGCATAACTTGAATTTGAGGCAGCGTCTAGCAAGGCTGAGCAGGAAGTCACTGTCATTCTCAAAATCGGAGGAGCTGCATGGCAAAGTTATCGGGCATTATCTGAACATAAAACATTATCAGTAAGTTGGAGTCATTACCCATAAGTTATGGCATTGATAACTGTATACGTATGGCTGCGAAAAGGCAATATATTTATCTATCTTCTCATTAACGTCAGCTTCCTGAGCACTATTAACAAGGTAAACTTTCGTGCTGAATGGTTGTTTTGGCTTTTGCCTTTTTAATACTGTTTCAGTCAATAAGTCTGGCGAGAGCGCAGCAGCTACGTTCATGTCGTTAGCCGGAAAAAAACCTTGGCTTCAGGGATAATCCTGCATGAATAGTTCCTCATGACGAGGTCTCTTTTAAAGTGCCAACTAATTAAGCAAGATACCAACTCCTGTTCTTTATCGCTTTACACCAGAAATTCCTTCCTGCTGAAAACCATAAAAAGCCTCGCAAAGGACTTTACCTTCGGGTGCTGCTATGTGGAGTTTAACGTGAGCTTTTACTCTCTATAGCTTATATAAGCTATAGAGAGTGGCTATTCTGACATGATCATAAGCTATAAGGAGTAAACATAAGCTATAGAGAGTGATGTAAGTTTTAGTGTTTTAAAGCTGAGAAGCGGACAGGGGGTACAATTCACTAAAAATCAAAAGGATAAGTTCAGATAAGAAAAACCTTCACTTGTCAGTCATAAGCTATAGTGAGTAATCAGCTGCTCGCCATCACTGTATAAGCTATAGTGAGTGAAAAAAGCAATAATTTGCGTTTTTTGTAAAGTATAGTGAGTAACACCCACTCCTCAGCGCATAAATATAAGCTATAAGGAGTAAAACGCGTCTTTTTCGCCACAAACCTAAGCTGCAGTGAGTGGATTTTTTATAAAATTGATAAACTACAGCGAGTTAGTATAAGGCTATACTTACAGCTTCATTGATTTTATTCTCTCCAGAGAAGACAACAACTCATCATAGCTTATGTATTACTGAGACTTAAAAATCTTTTCCAGATCTTGAAGAGAAATACCGAGCTTATCGAGAAGTTCAATCTTTTCCTGCAGTTGCGGGTCGAGTAGCTCTTTTGTTTTCGTTGTTACCTTCGGTGATTCCAGCTGCTCCGTCTTGGGCGCTCTGAGCTTTGGATAGCGATTATGGACCTGGAAGTAGACGCTGCGTCCCTTCTGAACTTCGCTATAGTCCAGATAACCAATCTCTTTAAGCTGCTCCATCGCACGGCGTACTGTCTGGTTCTGCGAAAACACAGGAGAGCGCAGATTCAGCCTTTCGCGAAGACGCGCCAGGGAGATAGGAACCGGGTTCTTTGGAAGGCTTTCAATGTAGGTATAGAGCGCCTGAGCGGACTCACGGCGTTTAAGCGCGTTGATCGCCTTGAGCTGCAGTAACACCTTGTGATCAAACTCATAGAGCTCAAAAAGCTTTGGGTCAGCCTGCAGGATAACAATATCTTTTTTGGTATCGTAAAAAGCAGACTGGACCAAATGCGTGATGTATTCTTTTGCGTCGTCGCCGCTTTTTGAAGAGAAAGAGATGGTGGTGCTGGCAATACGCTTCAGAGACGGGCTGATACGTTCTCTGAGCTGCTTTGAGGAGCGGCTTGAGGGGATGCCGCAGAGCTTAGCAAACTCTACAAATGAGAGCTGTACCTTGTCGCCAATGACCTTGTCTTTGTGCTTTGCAAAGGAATGGATGATCCCAACCCAGGTCTTGAAATCGTTATCCATATCCAAGCGCGGACCGACTATCTCAACCTTTTCATAGCCTTCTGCTTTTGCAAGAGACAGACGCGTCAGTTCCTCGGTCGCATCGGTTATTGAAGATGTGTTTTTCTTACTGTTTTTTAAGGACTTAAGCGTAGGGACAAATACGCCTAGGCGCATCAGTGCCACAGGCTGCACAGTATTGTTGGCATTCGGCGTCAGAGTAACGATTTCACCGGATTTCGTGTCTTTTTCTTCAAAAAGCTTTGTTAAGTCAAGATTGTCGCTAGCCACAAGCGTTCCTGCAAACATTTCAGAGGATCGTTGAGCATAATCAACCGATCCGGATTGTGAATTATTAGATAACAACTCGCCAATGATCGAAGTAATCCTATGACAGGTAATCAGATTAGTTATCCACAATCAAAACGGGACAATGAGCAATAAACTCACTATAGCTTATGTATTTTCCTTATTACAGCTTATATTTTACTTTCTATAGCTTATCGTGATCTCTGTATAGCTTATATTTTACTTGCTATAGCTTATGCGTCCTCCTCTTGAGACCAGAACTGACGCGGCCTGCGGCGATCGGGGATCTCTTTGGGATCTATAAAGGATCTCATTGGGATCAATTTATTGGGATCTATCGCGTGGATAAGTGGATAACCCTAAGGGCTCTCAGCTCAATAGGTAGATTAGCCCCTTAGATCACCAGACACTTCGCCTCTCTTAAAATAAGAGGTAGTCTTGGAACTATGTTTAATACCAGTCAGAATAATAAGATGGTTGAAGTGTTATCAGGACCTGAGCGGCGTCGGCGTCGTACTCCGCAGGAAAAAATTGCCATTATTCAGCAGACTATGGAACCGGGCATGACCGTGTCTCACGTCGCGCGACTGCACGGTATCAATGCTAATCAGATCTTCAAGTGGCGCAGGCAGTATGAAGACGGTTCACTGACCGCCGTGACCTCAGGCGGAGAAGTCGTTCCCGCTTCCGAACTTGCTGCTGCCAATAAGCAAATCCGCGAACTTCAGCGCCTTCTGGGCAAAAAAACGATGGAAGCTGAAATACTCAAAGAGGCCGTGGAGTTCGGCCGGACAAAAAAATGGATTGCGCATGCGCCCTTGTTGCCAGAGGACGACGAATAAGCGACGTCAGCCGCAGTATTGGAGTGTCGCGTGCGCAACTGAGTCTCAGGGTCCGCCGTTCGCCTGACTGGCAGGATCGCAGGCTGCATGCCAGTTTTGACGATACTGCGGTGTTATCCCGTATACATACTATGGTCGCCGAACTGCCCACATATGGTTATCGCCGGGTGTGGGCGCTGTTGCGGCGACAGTCAGAGCGTGACGCGCTTCCTGTTGTTAACGCAAAACGCGTGTACCGGATTATGCGTACTCATCACCTTCTGCTGGAGCGCAAACCTGCTGCTCCTCAGCGTAAGCGTGCACATAAAGGGCGCGTATCGGTCACTGAGAGCAACCGGCGCTGGTGTTCAGATGGCTTCGAGTTCCGTTGCGACAATGGTGAAAAGCTGCGGGTAACCTTCGCACAGGACTGCTGCGATCGGGAGATCATCGACTGGGCAGCGAGCACCGGTGGCTATGACAAAGAAACGGTGCAGGACGTCATGTTAGGCGCGGTAGAAAAACGCTTCGGCCAGCATCTGCCGTCAGAACCGGTGGAATGGCTGACAGATAACGGTTCAGCCTACAGAGCGCATGAAACGCGGGCGTTCGCCCGGATGCTGGGACTTGAGCCCTGCACGACCGCAGTTCGCAGCCCGGAAAGCAATGGCATAGCGGAAAGCTTCGTGAAGACGATAAAGCGGGATTACATCAGTGTAATGCCAAAACCGGACAGCCAGGCAGCGGTGATGAACCTGGCGGTGGCGTTCAGTCATTACAACGAACATCACCCGCACAGCGCGCTGGGATATCGCTCGCCACGGGAATATATACGCAGAAAGTTATCACAACCGTAAGAGAGAAAAGACGTCTGGATATATAGGGTCAAATCCAATAGGTATGTCCATACCATCATCAATGGCCCATTTACAGCCGATCTCTGCTACAGATAAACCGTCGCTGTAGACCACTCTTAACCAGCTTACATTTATGCACTGATGAAAGCCTTTAGGTGCTACGGGGTATCACCCTCACACTATGAAAGGAAATGTTATGAAGGATCCCTCTGAAATTGTCTGAGAGATATTTTGTGCTCACTACGAGTTCGTCAGGCATTCCCTCTTAAGCGATTACTTAACAGTAATGTCACAGAAAGAAGATCTAAAATTATTCTCGCATATAAAGACCTTGATCGTTTAGGACTGCCAAAAAGTATGTAAAAAATGCGCCCATTTATCTTTTAAGAGATTGTTATTTAATAACATTTTTATTTTTCCAAACTTGCCAGTATGTTTTTTGCACAGACCTGTAATATGTTGAAAGTAACGTTATCAGCGCGGTCACCATAACAATAAGGAAAGATTTTTCCATCAAATTGTACGTGGAGACGCCACAGATATCTCTTCTCCTACCATTCAAGCCATAGTCAAAAAACAGCGATTACAGTTAACAGAACATATGGCATCTTGAGTAGTGTTGCGCCATCAAAATGGTCATTGTGGGTTTCCCTATCACTCAGGCATGTTGATCGATGATTCTCTATAAGCAGAACGTTGAGAATCCAAGAATTAGGCAGATGGAGCAGTTGAGTTGTCTGTGAACGCTAAGCCGTATAGAAACAGGATATTCAGGGATGGGAATTTCAGCTTGAAATTTTTCAAAACTGTTCAGATATAACAGCACATTAGAGAGTTTTCTTGGTGGGTATCCAATAAAAAAGGGAGATACTCACTGGAGTAACCCCTCTTGTTTTCACGCTGGATTGAAAATTATTTTGTGAGCATCTTTTCAATAACAGTTTTCACAGCATCATCCAGCTCTGCTTGCCAGGCCGCAGGAATACGCGAAAACTCATACGTCACAAGGCGCTTTTCGGTGTCTGTTTTTTTCCGCGCAAACTGCTTTTTATCGCCGAATTCCGCTATTTTCTCGGTCACGACTTTTTTCGCATCACGCGCTGACTTAGGTTCAGCACTGGCTGCACGGAAGTAACCAATAATCTTTGCCTTAACAGCCGGATCATCGTGCTCAGTGAGCGCATCATGCGCAATACGTTCACGCACGCCCTCTGCCAGTTCTTGGACACTGATTTGCCTGCTCGCCGCTTTCTCTGCAATATCCAGTAAGGTCTTATAGTCGTTAATAGAGAGCTCGCCGACGGACGGAAAGACCGCAATCATTTCATCAGGTACTGACGCCGCCTGGAAAGCACGCGTGACTTTTGCCGGCGACAGCCCTTCCGCTGCAGCAATGTCAGACTGATTCATATGCTCCGGGTACATTAGCTTAAGGCGATTACCCAGCTCACGCAGTGTGTGCTCTTTTGCTGTCTGAATGTCAATGGCCAGCTGCCGGGCGTCTGAAAGCGACAGCTCATCTTTCGTCACTAACACTTCAAATGGCATACCGCTGTAAATGCATGCAGCCCTGCGGCGTGAACCGTCCAGGACTTCAATACGCCCATCTACCTCACGACCAATAGCCGGAAAGAACTGCTGCAGTTTAATGGTGCGTGAAATGTCGCTGACGGATTCTTCAGTTAAAAAGGCTTGATCGCGGCCGTTAATCGTGGCATCCACGTAAGTCTGCGTCTCAATGTCATCATGCAGAATCTTGGTCAGCGTAAACCGCGCGGTGGCACTGGATTTAAGGGTAAAAGTACGGGTACTTTCCTTTTCGCTCAGCATTTTGCTGAAGCTGGAGTTACCAAGGGTACGTCCCATTTTCTTCAGTTCTTTCATTATTGCATCCCTCTAACGAACTCAATCCGTTTAAACACGGCCTGGGTAAAGCGTTCGGCTTCACGTTTGGCATTTTTGAGCGCTTCTGAACTACCCGGATATGACTGTGGATCGGCACTGACGATGGTGTCGAACGTTTCCCCGCAGCGCTCAAACCCATCCAGTCGGGGAAGCGTGGCGTCCAGGATGTAAGACGTAAACACGTCACGGGCCAGGCCATGCGTCATCTCATGATCACGTTTGGACGTCATCTTGGACATGAAGCCAATATTTCCTTTTATACGCGGTGTAATCCCCTCCTCTTCCAACTGCTCCAGCATATCGGGTAAGCGGGTGAGATATTTCAGGGTCGAGTGGAAATCCACCTGCGCAGGCGGTGTTGGCGTGAGAAGCAGATCGCTTGCCGCAATAGCATTAAGCATGAATGCGTCAAGATGAGGCCCGGTATCGACGAATATGAAATCATAGTCGCTTCCCACCCTATCGATAATGTTTCGGCGCAGGACTTCAGAAGGCAACCCGCCGGGCAGGTGTTCCTGAACCAAGCGATCCCACTGACTGGCCACAAACCCATCATCAATGGAAGCTGGAATAATATCCACTCCCGGAATGATGGTTGGCTTGATGATTTGTTCTCTGAGCTGTTGCGCATCAAGATCATTTAGCATGGCCTGAGCGGCGGTTTCGACAATTGACCCGATGCTGTTTGCCTGATTCAGGAACATGGTGCTGGATGCCTGCGGATCCAGGTCGATAACCAGATTACGCAAATCATACTGCAGTAGGTCAGGGTGAACGCGTAATCCATGAGCAAGCGTCACGGTACTGACCGTTTTGGATACCCCACCCTTAAGATTGACGACGAAGATCACAAATGGACCTTCGCCCTTATGGAGGTCGCGGTATTTTGGCACCTTCCGGTGAGCGTAGATATCAACAACGTTTTGAACAGTCAGCGCGTAATGTTTTGCATTCCCGGCATCCTTTTTGCCAAACACATGCCCTTTGGATTCCATTTCTTCAATGGCCTGCTCAACAGCACGGCGGCTAAGCTTAGGCAGGTTGGCCACGGCATTACGTGTAAACGTCTGATAAAACTGATCGAGACCGAATTCTTGGCGCTTATCGATTATGTCATCACTCATACTGCGTAACATAGCATTCGCTCTGCGCGCAGTTTCATCCACTCCACCGTAGTTACTTTTCATCATCCGCTCCGCTGACAATTAATTTAGCCAGTGTACATTTATTAATGCTTTGTGCAATATTTTCATGTATTCAATAAAAAGATGTACAAGTAAGGTTGTGTGAACTTATTGCCTCTTATTCTGCTTTATAAGGGATTAGTTAACAGGCAGCGGGTGAAATGCCGCAAGCTTCCTGCTTTTTCGCTGCCTTAAATGCGACGTCTCAGTTCCTGAAACAAGAATGAAATTCCCATGCAAATTTCATTTTTAAGTTACTGATTTGAAATATTTTAATGAATTTATTTCAATGTGAAATTCCCAATGGGATTACTGCTTAATTCCGCTTTAATGAGCAAGTTTATGCGATTATCAGGTAGGCGACTGCTCGCGGGCATAAGGCTATGATGAACAAGCATTACGGGAAGTAAAAAGTAGCCTAATGCTGATCAGGTCCTCCTCATCACGCTGGACTGTTTAATTGCAGCGACGATAACCTGCAAGTGTGTACTTCTCATGAACATGGCAAATGGTACAGGCCACACACGGATTTTCGCAAAGGCAACCGCCCCGACACTGTGGCCGCTGACTATATTGCAGCACCTGTGATCGGATTGGCTGTCAGCTTGTTACGCAGCTAGGGAGAGAGTGCTTGTCGTCAGGCTGCAGATGAACGCATGGGCACACCATCTTTTGAATTCATCTGTTCGCTTGCCAAATTTTTTCTAAAAGCTGGGCTTTGCCCTGCCCTCTTTTATACAGAGTAGGGAAAAGAAATACCGAACGTAAAATACCGACTCAGCATTCCACAAAAGGATACCGGACAGTTTTATAGCCTTTCAGGCAATGTGAAAGCTTTGCCCCAGAGAGTTGAAAAAACCGGCTGAGAATGGGTTAGTAAAAGTTAACAATCATTCACTATTACTGCATAAGGCCCCGTTATTTTGTCGCTATAATCTGCAGAGTGGTTCAGCCTTAATAGCGTGGAATACTCCCGCGTAAGTGCCTGTAATGCTGGCTTCCCAAAACATCTTCATGGTGAATACGTCATGAGCGCCAACCTGACAGGTGTGGAGGAAATCTGGCTGGCAGGTAAAACCACATACGTTAAGAGTGGGCAGGTGACTTTATATAATCCGGGAAAATTACACGCGTCGCATTTTGACAGTCAGTCCGTTGATTTTATCAGCGCGCACATGCCCCAGAGCGTCATGAAACCGCTGGCTGATGAGGGCAATATACGCAGCGACAGCCATGCGCCCGTTCTGCGCTAAGGCATTATTGAAAATAGACTACTGTTTAATGCGCCGTACCGGTTTGCGGCTTCTGCGCGAGAAAGTGAAGGGGCAAGTGAAAAGCAGTAGCTGATGTTGCTGTGTGGCGAACTGCTGGAGACCCCGGCATTTCTGCAGGACGATGACGAACGGAGGCTCAACGTTGTAATTGAATACCTGAGAGAAAATCTCAGCGTAAAACCCCAGCTGGATAGGCTTGCGCAGATGGTAGGGTGGAGTAAATATCATCTTGTGTGCTTCTTTACCCAGCATACGGTTATGCCGCCCTTGCAGTACCATATGCAGCTTCGCCTGCATTACGCTTGTGACTTACTTCACAGAAACTTTCGTCCGCTTGATACAGCAATAATGCTAGGTTTTTACGATCAGAGTCATTTCATTAATGCCTTTCGCAAAGTAATAGGGACGGCGCCTCATCACTATGTTTTGCTGGTCTGCTCCGGCCACCATAAATTCTCGATATCTTGACACAATGACATAGAGCGCATAATAACTGAAAATAAGGGCCGAGGCAGTGTAGGAATATTTAAGCAGTCGCTGACCAAGCATCCTGCCACCGAAGTTCCCGACAAGGCAAAGCACGCATGTCCAGAACATATCCGCTATAAAGAACCCATTCAGAAACCACGACGTGCCAGTCAGGCTATGATGACCCATCCGGAAAATTAACGCACCGCCCACGGTGGCGAACCATAAGATGGCTGTGAGCGAGGACATTGCTAGCACAATATCTGCCCGAACTCCCGCAGGAGCGGCGGAGCTTAGTGAGTTTCGCTGACATTAAGTTCTGCTGCCTTTCGGTATGCGGCCACCAGCATTTTACCGGCAAATCAAATTTTTCCCCGTCCGGATTTATTAATTTGATCCAGCACAGCCATGAGTTCATCTGCATTTGCACGCGGAAGCTGCCCGCTGAACATATCCAGTCACGCCACGCCTGACTAATAAAAATCACCCAGCATGATACCTGCCTTAGCGTAGCGATATCCCTGCCGCCAGATAGAATCGAGAGCCCGCGCATAGTGAAGTTTATAATGTCGCGTGTATTACTGGTTGGATATTCACTTATCAGTGAGGCTGTATTGGCATATTGAGGCTCATTACCGTAACGACCTGTAGCAATAAACAGACTGATATGCTGGCACCTGGATCCCTGCTCACGCAGTTTTTCTGCCGCCCTGATTTCATACATAACTACTGCATGCTAAATGTTTTCAAGCTCGGTTATACGTTGCCCAGATGATTTTGAGCAGACAATCTGTTGTTTAGCAGGAGGCACCTCTTCAAGCTCGATGCAGGACTCTCCGTTAAGCTCCCGGACCGTTAGTTCCAGAACGACGTTAAAATTCTTCCTGATCAGATTCGTATTACTGTTAGCCAGCTCCAGAACAGTATTGATACCCATAGCCTGCAGACGTTTCCTTATCCTGCCTCCAATGCCCCACACCTCGATGATATCATTCAGCGCCATCAGCTTTTGCTAACAAACTAGGCTCGACAGGTCTACCAGGCCATTTGTTGTGTCCACTTTTTCGCTGTATGGTTAGCCAGCATAGCCAGCGTCTTTGTTGGCCCAAAACCGACTCCAATTGTAAGACCCCTCTTCATCCTGACGCGATTTCTCATCTGATGGCCAAACTTCTCAAGGGGCATATAACTGGCAACATCGGTCATATCAAAGAAGCTCTCATCAATCGAATAAATCCCCTGATCAAGCACCATCTCGCCTAGGATAGACATCATTCTCTGACTCATGCCACCGTAAAGGACGTAATTAGAGCTGAAGACAATGACCCCACATTCGCGAAAATAGCGCTCATTTTTGAACAGGGGGATCACCCATTTTGATGCCCAGCGCTTTCGACTACGCGCTGTGGGCGATCACGCACCCGTCGTTGTTTGAGATTACGACGATAGGTTTCCCGCACAAATCGGGGCGAAATACGGTTTTGCAAGATGCGTAAAAATTGTCAGCGTCAGACAGCGCAAACATAGCAAATTTCTCTAATGTTTATTGTTTATCCATAAAGTATCAATAAGGCTTTGTAAATTATCAACTGGATGATTTAGTTATGATTTTATAACCAAATAAAACGAGCTTAGTTATCTTATTACAACTAAACACAACACCAAATAACTAAAATACTTTTTCTTTTCAGCTAAGTTTAGTCATATTAATCTCATCTCATCTCATCGGGATATGTTCTTTATTAACATGGAAAGGCAAATGCCGGAGCTTGAGTGGAAACGAAAAGCTGAAAAGCCGAAAAGCCGAAAAGCCGAAAAGCCGAAAAGCCGAAAAGCCGAAAAGCCGAAAAGCAAAACCCCTGAACCGTATCGAACAGCGATAAATCACACGTTAAAGGAGCTGCAAAAATGGCCTGACGTCAGGCACCTTGAGATCATGAAACTGACAGTTGACAAAGAGGAACGTTAAAAGCTCGTGATAGGCAACTACCGCGTGTTCTGAAAAGTAGTGAAAGGTCAGCCTGTAATTATCGAGATAGTGGAAGTGCTGAGACGAACAAGTAAAACATACAGCAAACGGTAAAAGGACGGCGGGGAAACCCGCTTGTCTGCCTCTCCAGCATTGCCCCGGACACTGAAACTTAATGTAAAGAGTGTAATCGTATGAGTGCAATACAATTTTTGACAGATGCCGAAGGGAACCGCATCAGCGCCGTTATCCCTATCGAGCTGTTTAACAGACTGGCGGCCGAAAGCGAACTGGATGAGTTTTTCGAGTCAGTACCCTTTGAGTCTGATGACAATGACGACGAGACAATTCCCGACGCTGTCGTTGATATACGTCATTACAAAAATGTGCCGCTACACGCGGCATGGCGCATCTTTCGCGGCTACTCGCAGGAGTATGTCGCTGAAGCGCTGGGCATTACTCAGGCGGGCGTATCTAACATGGAGAAAAGAGTTAAGCCTCAAAAGGCGACGCTTGAAAAGCTGGCCTGCATCTATGACTGCCGCGTGGCGCAACTGTATTAAAACTACCAATCAAGCCCGTGCGCAGCGAGCTTTTCGTGTTCTTCTTCACAGCAGCCTATTAAATTAGGTCATTAAACAATATGCACAAAAACTTCGATAAAACATGGTATTACGTATCACGCTGATATTTACATAAACTCATATCGGCTTTCAGTAAGAGTGTCAGGGAAGATATATTAGCCCTTCCTGACGCTTTTATTTTATACGACCGCGCTGAAATAGCCCGCAGAGATGGGGCCAGGACAAAAGAGGTGTGACTCGCCTGGCATTCTGCCATTCTAAACTGCGCGGTTGATTTAAAAGCTGCAGAACAGCTGCGCCAGCGCGTTGAAGAACATCATTTACTGAAAGAGTCATTAAACGTTATTCCTGAACACTGGCATGAAGGCTGGAAAACAGGAGAAGTCCTGCGATATAGACCAGGAAATGATGCAGTAGGCACAGGATCCACGCGCATTTCAGTCGCGAATCGGGTGAAACGGAGCTGCCGCCGCAGCAGATGCAGGCCCTGGTATATACTGACCTGTCACGACAAATCACACGGCATATCCTGCGTACGGCACTAACGATGGGTTATGATGGTCTTACAGGCGCCTCGCCGGATTCAGAGTGTAATTTCCTTGCAGCATTTAATGAGCGTGCTATCAGAAAACATGCGTGACCCACGCTCTACGCTGCACAAAGGCCGGGACCGGCTGCTATCCGCAGCCGTTCGGGCAGGCCATTCACTTTGAGCGTACAGATATCAATTTTTCTGAGTAAACAACACTGTCACCTGGCATATCTTTATTAACGAATGACATCGCCCCGATCGTCACGTTATCACCGATTCGGATGTCACCGATAATACAGGTATGGTCGCCAATATCGCAGTTATCGCCAATATATACCTTGCCACCAGGGTTTTTAGAGTCTTTACGTCCGATAGTTGTGTTCTGCCGCAGATTGATATTTTTCCCGATGACGCTTTCAGCGCGAACAACAATCCCTACGTAATGATTTAGCTTCATACCCGGGCCGATAAAGGCAGCCACGCTGATATTTGTGCCTTACTTCCTGAGCAACCCGTAGTTGATACGGCGGGCCCATTTACGTTTACGCTCAGAAGGCTGAGTGTGCAGGTAGTTCGCCAGTTGCCACCAGAAATAGAAGTTCTTTTTGTAGCCAAACGCCACGCGGTGAAAGACCTCAAACCAAGAAAATTTCTTTATTTCCGGGGCATTATCCTGTTTGCCTGCCCGGCTATAATACGCGTGCAACCGGAATGTCAGCCCAGTGTGTGGTACAGGCTAGGCTGAGCATCTCTCGCTTCATGTTTTATTCGGTATTCACTCCCTATTCTGCAAATCACACGTTTCCCCGCTCGGACTGATTAATGCCGTCCAGCATTTTCATGAGCTGCACACTGTTCTTTCGTGACTGCCTGTCATCAAAGAAATTGAGCTGACTCACTCCGTCCGGGATAAAGTCATCGAGCATAATGCCCGCTTTTATGTACTGGCGACCTTCGAGCCAGATGTGATCGAGCAAGGCATGGCCATGCCAATAATGTCCCGCGTACCCTAGGTGGGCAGGGTGAGCTTTTCTCCGGCGCTGTTTCCGTAAATCACCTCGTTGACCGCATGCGGCGCGGTGCGAATAAACACGCTGACACGCCGGCAGAACTGCCATTCTCCCCGAAGCTTTTCGGCCGCTCTTGTCGCGTACAAGCACAGCGCCTGCTGCATGGAGACCTTTGAGGTGATGCGCTCACCTAAAGAGCGGAAGCAGCAAATTTGTTACTTAGCAGCGGGCAGTTCCTCAAGCGGAATACGGGATTCGCCGTTCAGTTCGCGTACGGCTCTCTCCAGAACCACGTTAAAGTTTTTCCGGATGAGGGTAGGGTGGGCGCGTGCCAGCTGTAGCGCATTATGGATACCCATCAAATTCAGACGTTTGCTGATGTGACATTCCACCCCCCAGATTTCTTCCACAGACTGATTTTCCAGAATAATAGCGGGGCGCTTTGGGTTGTCTGGCGTAAGCGCGAACTGCTAAGACATTTCTGAGATAACCTGCCACCCTCAGGCTACAGAAATCGCTGTGGAGGCTTATGCAGCAAATGGCCAGGTTATATCAATAATGAAACTCTTTGAACGTCTGCTTCTGGCATAAAGCGTACTAACACCAAGCTAATGTCCGCTAAGAGCGAGGAGCGGACGTTGGCGTTGTTTATAAAATTCCGGTTGGTGTCGTTTTGGATTAGTTTAGAGATGAAAAATATTGAGTTGGTGACTTCCCCAGCGCTTTTCTGAACATAGTGATAAACGCACTGACCGAATCATATCCCAGCGTTCCGGCTACGTGCTGCACGGATTGGCCTTCTGCCAGATGGCTCAGCGCAATCATTAAATGCAGTTGCTGACGCCAGCGACCAAAGCTCATTCCTGTCGCATTTTTTATCAGCCTGGCCAGAGATCGTTCGCTGGTAGCCAGATGCGCAGCCCACTGCTTTAGCGTTCTCCGGTCATCAGGATCATTAAAAAGTGCCTCAGCCATAATCCGGATTTTAGGATGGTCGGATACAGGCAGGTGGAGCGCTTTAACCGGCACATCCGGTATATGTTCCAGCAGCACCGCTGCCAGCCTCGCGGTTTTACTGTCAGGCGAATAAGCATGTTCCTGCTCTGCCAGAAAAAGAACCAGCTCGCGGACCAGAGGAGTAATAGCAAGGGTACAGCAGGTTTCCGGCATCGCTGCCGCGCCGGGCTCAATAAATAAAAAGCAGGTGTCTGCATTCTTCGTGACCCGACAACTGTGGGGGATTTTTCCCGGAACCCAGACAGCATGTCCCGGTGGAACAAGCCACAGCGCATCCTGAACCTTACAGCTCACTGCACCGCGCAAAGAGAGAATAAGTTGTCCCTTACGGTGAGCGTGCGGACTCTGACCTGCATACTCGCCTGACGATGATACATGCAGCGCGATAGCAGCCTGACTGAAAGCATCGGCATTAAACTCATCCGGTGAGGTCACCGGTTTTTTATTAACTGGCATGATTTAGTTATATGTTGTCAGGTTATCTATATTGTGTAACTCATGCGTCCTTTAAAGTCTTTCTTTTTACCAGAGAACGCAAAATTTATGTCCTACACTACGAACAGGTGGTCTTCTGTCATACTTGTGACCGGCATCCTTTTTATTGCCATTAACCTGCGAGTTCCATTTACCGCTATCGCACCCGTTTTAGAGTCCGTTCGCCATGATTTTGGGTTAAGTATCACTGCCGTTGGGTTGCTTAACTCACTGCCTTTACTGGCATTTGCCGCATTTTCTCCCCTGAGTGCATCAATTTCCCGGAAGTACGGTCTGGAGCGCACCCTTTTTGGTGCCCTGGCCGTGATTTCGGGGGGTATCCTGCTTCGCTCCACAGGCAGTGTCTGGGCGCTTTATGGCGGAACCATATTGATAGGTATCGGGATTGCTCTGGGCAATGTCCTGCTGCCTGGCCTTATAAAGCGTGACTTTTCTGGCAACGTGGCTTCCGTAACAGGGGCATATTCCATCACCATGGGCGCCGCTGGCGCCATTGGCTCTGCCATTGTCATTCCTCTGACGCAGAGCTGGGGCTGGAACATCGCGTTAGCCATGCTGGTTTTAGCACCGCTGCTTGCGTTGCTTTTATGGTTGCCCCAGTTAAAGAAGAAGCATCAGCTGCCAGTAGCGGGTGAGAAAAAAGCGGCGACCGTCGCGGTGTGGCGCTCGCCTCTGGCATGGCAGGTCACCTTGTTTATGGGCCTGAATGCGATGCCGTTTTATGTTGCTGTCGGCTGGCTGCCAGCCATTCTTACGGACAGTGGACTCTCTTCAGCTCAGGCTGGTGAGGTACATGGCATCCTTCAGCTTACCACCGCCATTCCCGGCCTGATTCTGGCAGCCACGCTGCGTCGTCTTAACGATCAGAAATTAGCTGCTGCTGGCGTCAGCCTGTTAACCGGGGTGTCATTTATCGGCATCCTGTATTTGCCGAATCTGGCGATGCTTTGGGCTGCGCTTCTCGGCTTTGGCTCAGGTGCCAGCATGATGCTGGGTCTGACCTTCATCGGGCTGCGTACTAAAAACGCCGGTGATGCTGCCGCGTTGTCAGGCATGGCGCAGAGTGTCGGTTATCTGATGGCGGCGATGGGTCCGCTGTTGCTGGGCAAAGTACAGGAGTTGTCCGGAGGCTGGACGGTGCCATTACTGATAACCGCAGCAATCGCAGTCGCAGGTGCCTGCACCGGAATGGCTGCCGGACGAAACGCTCACCTGGAACCTGTACAGCAGCCGGGGTGAATTAGCTGACACAGCAGGGGAAACGATCGGTTCCTCTGCTGAGGATGCTATTAATTGTCGCTCTGAAGCGTTTACCTGTTACCGGAGCCGTCTTTTACCGGGAAGACCGTTTCTCACCTGCTCCTTCGTTGAAAAGTCCGGCAACCCAGTCAGCAAAAGCACGCACGGCAGGAGAGAGAAAACGCTGATGCGGATAGAGCATCGTCACCGGCACGGAGGGTGGCTGCCAGTCCGCCAGAACTTCGATCAGTTTGCCTTGTTGCAGATTCTCCGAAATCACATTCTCAGCAAGCTGTGCCAGCCCAAAACCTTCAAGACACAGTCTGATGTAGAGTCCCGTTTCGTTAACGGCTGCATCCC
The DNA here is from genome assembly GCF_020079945.1 of Pantoea eucrina. Classification (NCBI taxonomy): domain Bacteria; kingdom Pseudomonadati; phylum Pseudomonadota; class Gammaproteobacteria; order Enterobacterales; family Erwiniaceae; genus Pantoea; species Pantoea eucrina. The sequence continues at coordinate 99,187 of NZ_CP083449.1, forward strand.
CCTCAACCTGAACAGAGAAGGGCTCAGTGCCTCGTGTGAAACGCAGTTCATTAGTGCGCCTTACCGAACCGGAAAAGTAATGAATCGCCCGATGCTGCGACAACGCTTCCGGCGTCTCAGGGACACCATACTCCCTGAGATAGTCCGGAGAGGCGCAGGTTACCCAGCGAAACCGGCCAAGCGGACGGGCAACCAGTGTGGAGTCAGTTAATTCCCCGGTTCGGATGACGCAATCCACTCCTTCCTGAACAAGATCGACCTGCCGGTCGCTGACACCAATCATCAGGTAAATATCCGGATAATGCCGGTAAAAGTCTTTCAGATTGGGCATGACGATGAAATGGGCAATTCCACCAGGCATATCAACCCGCAGCCGCCCCTGAGGGCGTCTGATGGATTCAGTCAGGCTGGATTCACTATGTTCAATTAGCGACAGGATCTCCCGGCATTGCGCCAGATACTGCAGGCCTTCAGGAGTAAGGCTGACCCGCCTTGTCGTGCGGTTCAGCAGACGCACCTGCAGGTATTTCTCCAGGTTTTTAATCGTGCTGGTGACGGTGGAAGAAGGCAGCGACAGGGTTTCTGCCGCGCGTACAAAACTCCCGGCTTCAGCAACCCGCGTGAAAACCTGCATAGCCTGAATCCGATCCATCGTTCTGCTCCTGGGTAAAAGTGAGTCTGATTATTCGCCAATTATGAATTATGAAAACGCTTTAAGCATCTTTTTCAGGGTAATTACGTGGCGTATCGTTTCCCCATTAATCAGGAAAGAGGCAGGTTTAATGACCGACTACATCAGAAATATTGTTAACAATCAGAATGTCACTTTACAGGCTACGTTGATTCGTGGCGCGACGATACTGAGCATGGACGAGAACGTCGGTAACATTGAGCGTGGCGATATTCTCATCAACGGCTCAACGATTACCGCCGTTGGCCAGAACCTTGATGTACCGGGTGCGCATGTCATTGATGCCACTAACATGATCGCCATGCCGGGAATGGTCGATTCTCATCGTCACGCATGGGAAGGACAGCTGCGCCGCATTAACCCAAACGCTACCTGCCTGGACGACTACAGCAATGCCACACACTTCTCGTTCGCTAAATATTACCGTCCTGCCGATATCTATGTTGGCAACCTGCTGACGGCGCTTGGCGCTATTGACGCGGGCATCACCACGATGATCGATAACTCGCACAACAGCCGAACCGCAGCGCATTCCGATGCCGCCGTCGAGGCCCTGCTTGATACCGGCATTCGTGCCATTCATGCTTCCGGCGCACCGGTAGCTGGCGAATGGGATAAAGCGCACTGGCCGGGAAACTGGCAGCGTCTGCAGGACAAGTATTTCAACGACAACCCTGAAAGCCTGGTCTCTCTCGCCGTCATGGCGCAGCTGGAGCCGGAGTTGTGGGCCGAGGCCCGCAGACTGGGATTGTCGATTGTCACTGAGTTCTTTGGTGCGGAGATGGGAGCTGAACTTAAATCACTGCATCAGCAGAGGCTGCTGGGTCCGGACAATATTTTTAATCACTGCACGGCGCTGCCTGACGAGGGATGGAAAATTCTGCGCGAAGCCGGTGTCCGGGTGAACGTCTGCCCGCGCTCAGATTCGCACTATGGCATCGAAAGCGGAATGTTCGCCATTGAGGCCGCGCAGCGTCATGGCATCAATCCTGGCCTGAGCGTAGACAATGAAACGTCGTACAGCACCGACATGTTTATGGAGATGCGCGTCGCCTTTTACCTGCAGCGCGTGATGGGCATGCATCAGCAGCAGTGCTGCGATTCTGAACATACGCTGAAAACGCTTCCGGCGGTGCAGCTCCTTAAAGCCGCGACTCTTGATGGCGCGGCCTGTGCAGGGATGCAGGACAAAGTGGGCAGCCTGACGCCAGGCAAACAGGCTGACCTGGTGCTGATTAATACCAGTGATCTCAATCTTTACCCGTCCGGCAATGCCTTTGGTACGGTGGTTCATGCCGCCGAGCGCAGCAATATCGACACCGTCATGATCGGCGGACGCATCGTTAAGCAGAACGGTAAGGTGCTGGGCGTGGACAGCACGCGACTGCGGGCGGCGATTGACGAGTCACGTGAGCACCTGTTTGCCGCCTCTGGCTACCAGCCCGACAATTTTGCTGACACCTTCCTGCCGCTGGAGCAGGCAGACTGAAAGGAATGAAAAGCATGATCTATTACGTAATCGCTTTTGCCGCAGGTCTCGGGATCACTCTGCAGACGACCCTGAACAGCCAGCTGGCAAAGGGACTGGGCGGCGACCCGGTCACTGCGGCGCTGTTTTCCTTTACGGCGGGCGCGTTAAGTCTGGGGGTTTACGCGCTGCTGAGGGGAGGATTGATGACATCGCTGGCGGCGATCCCGTCGCAACCCCTCTGGAGTCTGACGGGTGGAATGATAGGCGCATGTGCCCTGTTCAGCTATGTCGTGCTTGCGCCGAAAATCGGGTTTTCAGCTCTGCTCGGGCTGGCGATTGTCGGACAGTTACTTTCCTCGCAGATGATTGACCATTTTGGCTTGCTGGGGGCTGTGCGTCGGCCGGTTTCGTTACTCAGGCTGGGGGGGATGGTTGTCATGCTGATCGGACTTGCCGTCATGCTTTTCGGCGATCGGCTCTCTGCACGTTTTCTGCAGTAACTGCGTTATCCACTTTTGCCATCTTGCAGTTCGACCTTTTATATCCGGAGGATTAACATGTTTTCAATTGCAGCTGAAGTCAGGAATACGCTTGGAGAGTGCCCGCTTTGGTGTGAAAGAACCCGCAGACTCTACTGGACTGACATTGAAGCCAGTGAACTGCTCGCCATAGAAGAAGGCAATGATGCAGTGATGCGCTGGTCGCTGCCTGAACGCCTTGGCTCCTTTGCACTGACTGAACAAAGTCACATTCTGCTGATGGGATTCGCGTCAGGGCTGGCTTTCTATGATCTCAACAGCAGTTTAATTACCCCAGTGGCCGCTTCACCGGGAGACATCGGGACCCGCATAGGTGATGGACGATGTGACCGTGCCGGTAATTTTGTCTTCGGGACGATGGATGACGGTTATCCCGTTAAAGTCATCGGTAAGTTTCATCGACTCAACGCGGCAACGCTGACTGTTGAGACGCTTGCACTGCCCGATGTCGCTATACCGAACAGCATCTGTTTCAGCCCCGATGGTGGTACGCTCTATTACTGTGACTCGATGCAGGGTCGGATAATGTGCTGTGATTACCCCTTGATGCAGAACCAGCGCGTGTTCGCCGAAATCGAAGGCAGCGGCGCGCCTGACGGCTCCTGCGTGGATGAGATGGGCTATCTATGGAATGCTGAATGGGGAGGAAACCGTGTTGTCCGTTACCGCCCGGATGGGACCACAGACGCTATTCTGACGTCACCTGGAATCCAGAGCACCTGTCCGACACTCGGCGGTGAGGGTTTTACCCGTCTCTATTGCACCACGGCTACAGTGGGACTCACTGCGCTGTCTGAATATGACGGTGCATTGCTGAAAGCTGAATCTGATGTCAGCCCCGGCTTACCTGAAAATCGCTTTGCGGCACACACAGTTTAACGGTTTTGATACTGACAGAATTTTGCCAGTTCAGGCTCAAAGAAAATGTCCGCTTCTGGCACAAAGCTGACTATCATCGGGCTGATGTCCGCTATGAGCGAGGAGCGGACCTAAAGCCTCATTGATAACAGCGTAGAATTAAATTATTCCGAAGCAGTGCTGATAGTACGATTTAACATCAAATGATATGGTCATGTTACCCGGACTTTTATAAACAGGAGCGTATGTGAACATTTCAGAGAAGCAGGAGTGGCATAAGGATAACTATCTTGTAAGTACAGACAGGAAAAAACTGGATCTGCAGGCCATCCATCGCTATCTGACGAGGTCGACCTGGGCTAAAGAGATTGATCTGGCTACTGTCAATGTATCAATCGAAAACAGCCTTAATTTTGGCGTTTATCATGAGAAAACCCAGATAGGTTTCGCGCGTTTGATAACAGATTACGCTACGTTCGCTTACCTTTGTGATGTTTATATTCTGGAGAAATATCAGGGAGAGGGGCTGGGAAGATGGGTGATGCAGTGTATTCATCATCATCCTGTCTTTGAGCAGCTTCGTAGAATTATGTTGTTTACAACGACAGCTCCCTGGCTCTATGAAAAATTTGGCTACGAACCTGTTAATCGGAAAAACTACGCATGGAGCATTACCCGGCCTGATATTTATAACCACGAAAAAAAACCTGACTAACCTGCGCTCATACTCATCTCCAGGCTGGCGTATTAGCTCCTGAGTTTGCATAGTCCGCTTCTGGCACAAAGCGACCTTTGTCATGAATCCTGACTCACTGTCTGAGGCAGGAGCAGGCCCGCTGAATGCGGCTTTAGCGGCAGGAAGCGTTAGATAACGTTGAGCTGAACGGCGCCGTAAGCCCGGCTCCGCCGGTTATATTCTGATATATGGCGCTCCCCATTCCTGTCAGTGTATCGAATCTCACAGGTGAACCAGCCGCAGACTGCTTCCATAGGCTGCAGGTTAAAACGTTTGCTTACTTTCTGAATCATGAGGGCTTTTCTGGTGGCCCAATATCCGGTTAACGATAACTTTCAGAAAATGAACCCTGCCTCTCTGGGATGATTAGGATTAACTAATCATCTTATGGAATTGTAAAATCCCGTATGAAATTAAAAAATCTGTTCGGGATTGCCGTTTTATTAAGGCTGCACTGCAGTCAATTAAAGAGAGGGAGACTGAATATGCGTGTTCGCCTGACCACTGAAAACGATGCTATATCCCTGATTACTATCGACATTGTTGCCAAGAGCCAGCCAAAAGGTGCGGCGCAAATCCGCATCTGGTGTGCCTGGTCTGTCTGTTATATTGCCGAACAGCAGGGAATAGCGATGGGATATGGCGTGCTGAACTACCATTTCTTCGGCTACGGCTTTATTGAAATGCTGATGGTAGGGGAACACTACCGCCGCAGGGGTATCGGTCTGGCGTTGATTGCAGCATTGAAGTCCCGCTGCCAGCACCCGAAGCTGTTCACCTCCACCCATCGTTCTAACCTGCCAATGCAACGGCTGCTGTTGAACGCCGGATTTATCCCCAGCGGTCAGGTCGACAATCTCGATGACGGGGACCCGGAAGCGATATTTTTTATTCCAGCCTTAACGTAGCGCAGAGAGAAGGGTACACAGACACCCATATCCAGGGTGCCAGGCTCAGCGAGGCCAGGGTTTTAGCGACCTCTGTATCTAACGGGAAGTGCCTCTCTGAGAAGGTTCTGGCAGTGAATCAGGCAAAAACTGGCCGGGTGTAAGGTAAATCATCTTTCTGATAAATCGGGTCTTTACCTTCAGGCTGCGTCTGAGATTGCTGCCGATAATTGATAACTGTTTTACGCAAATATTCCCGCAACGCTACCGGCTGCTGCCGCTCGGCTTGATGCGGCATGATCCTGACCTTTTCCCGGCTGTCTTTGACCGTCATCCCCGGCCAGCATTCCTCAACGTATCCGATAAGAAACCTCCCGATTGCCTTGCTGTCGATTGCGTTATCAATCATGCCAGCTAAACTTAGTTGATACTTACCCGGTCGGGCAGCCACACCTTTCCGGCCGCAAGCAGGAGAAGATCATGAAAGCAGTTATTTACAACGGTCCCTATGATGTAAAAGTTAAAGACGTGCCGGATGCAAAAATTGTTCGCCCCACCGATGTGCTTGTCCGCATTACCACCACCAATATTTGTGGATCGGATTTGCACATGTACGAGGGTCGGACCAGCTTTGAGCAGGGACGTATTTTGGGGCACGAAAACCTGGGTGAGGTGGTTGAAATTGGCTCAGGAGTGGAGCGTGTTAAGGTCGGTGACTATGTCTGTCTGCCATTTAATGTCGGATGCGGTTTTTGCGAGAATTGTGAAAAAGGTCTGACCGGTTTTTGCCTCACCACCAATCCCGGTAATGTGGGCGCGGCCTATGGTTTTGCTGAAATGGGCTCCTGGGAGGGTGGTCAGGCGGAACTGCTTCGGGTCCCCTTTGCAGACTTTAACTGCCTGGTGCTTCCGCCTGACGCAGTAGAAAAAGAAGATGATTATGTGATGCTCTCTGACATTTTCCCTACCGGTTGGCATGCGACAGAACTCGCCGGATTAAAGCCTGGCGAAAGCGTAGCCATTTACGGCGCGGGGCCGGTGGGTCTGATGGCCGCACACTCAGCCATGATAAAAGGCGCTTCACAGGTATTTGTAGTGGATACACACCAGGACCGTTTAGCGCTGGCAGAGAAAATGGGGGCGACGGGCATCAATGCGACCGGCGATGAAGCCGTGCAACGAATTCTCGACTTAACTGACGGACGCGGCACTGACTGTGGCTGTGAATGCGTGGGCTATCAGTGCTGTAACAAACATGGCCATGAAGATAATTCGGTCACTATGAACAGCCTCGTTGCATCAACCAAAGCAACCGGGGGAATTGGTGTGGTTGGCGTGTTTATCCCGCAGGATCCAGGAGCTGCATCAGACCTTGCCAAAGAAGGTAAGATGCCGTTTGATTTCGGCAGTTTTTGGTTTAAAGGACAGTCAATCCGCACCGGCCAGGCGAACGTCAAAGCCTATAATCGTCAGCTGGCCCGTCTGATCCATCAGGGTAAAGCCAGCCCGGGCGGCATAATCTCACACCGTCTTTCACTTGCTGAGGCGCCTGAGGGATATAAGCACTTTGACGATCGCGATGAGGGATGGACGAAGGTTATCCTTAAGCCTTAACTGACGCTGATCGGTTATAAAAGTTAAATCAGAACAATTAAACCGGAACAATGTAGAAATATCGACGGGATACCATTGCGTATCCTGTCATAATATTTATCTTCTGCTGCCAGGCCCGCCCCTGTATCTATTGTGATGTTTAATGACGCATTATGAATATTATCAGGACCTGTGAATAGCGCCCGATCTTCTTCAGGCATAAACGAAATAAACGCTATTCATGTAATAACGATGAGAGTGGGTGAGAATGAAGTGCGATATTATAAGGATTCTATGTAACATCATGTCGGGATAGATCCAGAGTCAAAGCCACCTGAGTATTACAGGTGGCTTTTAAACGATTCTGAGCTGCGTTTTTACCTTAAGCTGGTTTTGAAAAACTGTTCAAACCTGGCAAAAGGGATCTTACCTGCAGCGTTGTCGTATAAGTCCACGTGGTTTGCGCCGGGGACGATCACAAGCTCTTTTTCAGTGCTGCCAACCGCTTTGTAGGCATCTTCTGCAAAATAGCGCGAGTGCGCTTTTTCACCTGTAACAATCAACACAGGAATAGTGATTTCATTTGCGTAGCTAAGCAGCGGCATATTCATAAACGACAAGGGCATCGTTGCATTCCATGCGCCATTAGAGTTAACAGAACGCCCATGGAAGCCGCGTGGCATTCTGTAATAATCAAAAAACTCTTTCAGTACCGGGTGTGGATTCGCGGGTAATGTTTCCGGCAGAATTCGCTCAGAAGCGCTTACGCTGCCATTCTTATTCACATTAATATCGTGACTACCGCGGGCGATAGTTCCGCTTTCAGCATCTTTCCAGCGCTGCTCGTTCAGGTACTGTAATACGGCACGGCGATCGGCTGTTGAATAACGGTCTTTGCCATCACCAACGCCATGTCCCATCGCCCGGCTCATGTCGTACATCACGCTGGTCGCAACTGCTTTTACGCGTGTATCCATCGCCGCCGCATTGAGTGCCATGCCTCCCCAGCCGCAAATACCGAGTAATCCAATACGATGGCGATCCACCTCTTTTTGTAATCCAAGGAAATCAACCGCCGCGCTAAAGTCCTCAGTGTTGATATCCGGAGAGGCGACATTACGCGGATAGCCACCACTTTCACCCGTGTAAGAAGGATCGAATGCCAGCGCAACAAATCCCTGTTCGGCCAGGGTCTGTGCATACAGGCCGCTTGATTGCTCTTTGACCGCACCGAAAGGACCACTTAATGCAATCGCAGCCAGTTTACGTTCGCCCCGGTTTTTGGGGATGTAAAGATCCCCTACTAATATGATCCCGTAACGGTTCTGGAATGCCACCTTGCGATGATCAACCTTATCGCTCTCTGCAAAGGTTTTATCCCATTTTTCTACCATTGAAACAGGCGAGTTCGGATTAGATGTGTCAGCATAACTCATTGTCGTAACTCCACTTAATGATACGCATAGCAGCATAGCGGGTAGCGCGGCTGTCAGCTTTCTGGTGAAAACATTCATTTAAATTCCCCTGAAAAAGAAAAGTGAGGTACCGGTTTCATACGGAGAGTACTGCTGTGCTTTGATGCAATGCGCTCATTATAGGTAGCAGAAATAGTGCTGATTAGAGGGTAAAAATTGCTAGGATTAATAGCATATTGTTATAAATGAAGGGCCGCAGCAGACATCATTTGCGGCCAGATATTCTGAGGACGCGCAAATGGCAAAACGGGAAAACTATAATGAGCTCTACTTGTTTATGCAGGTGGTGCGGGAGGGCAGTTTCATTGCAGCGGCACAT
>NZ_CP083450.1:0-342726 GCF_020079945.1 Pantoea eucrina
GAGAGCCTGTTGCAATAACTTTGCCCTGCTGCAGAACGACCAGATGCTGACAATACCTGGCGGCCAGATTCAGATCGTGCAGCGCAATAACCACCGTTACAGGCAACGCAGTAATAAGCCGCATTAATTCGAGCTGAAACTGAATATCCAGATGATTTACCGGCTCATCAAGCAGGAGGATATTGGGCTTTTGCGCCAGCGCGCGTGCAATCTGACAGCGCTGTCGTTCACCGCCTGATAAGCGCTGCCACGGCCGGCTGACCAGACTGTTTAACTGCATCTGTATAAGCGCTTCCTGCACCGCATGATTATCCGCATCCCGCCATCGACTGAATGCGCTGCGATGTGGCGTGCGCCCCAGACGCACAATATCAATGACGCTCAGTTCGTTATCAGCTTCTGCATGCTGTGGCACAAAGGCCAGCTTCCGTGCAAGGTGGCGGCGTGGAAACTGGCAGAGCGACGTACCGGCGATTTGAATACGATTGCCGGAAGCGGGAAACAAACCCGCCAGCGACCTGATCAGCGTTGATTTACCGGAGCCGTTCGGCCCAAGCAGCCCAACAGTCTGCGCAGGTCCGGCGCTAAAACAGATGTCTGACAGGATAGTGTTGTTTTGCAATTCAACATCAAGATGAGTGACCACAATACTCATATCGACTTCCCCGGTTGCTGTAGAGAATAACGGCAAAAACAGGTGCACCGACCAGAGCAGTCACCACGCCGACAGGTAAGACCTGATGCGTTATCAACGTTCTGGATAGGAGATCGGCGAGGATCATAAAATGACTGCCAGCAATAAACGTTACGGGAATGCTAACCAGATGCCGGTGGCCCACCAGCATCCGCGTTATATGAGGAATGACCAGGCCGATAAATCCGACAGCGCCAATCGAACTGACGATAACGGCCGTGACCAGAGCGGTAACCAGCAGTAGCATTATGCGGACAAAAAGCACACGCGTGCCCAGTGTGGCCGATATCTCAACGCCAAAAGTAAACGTATCCAGCGATCGTGCATGGCCAATAACCAGCATTAAACCGGCAAGTGAAACAAGAGAACAGAGTATGGCATCAGGCCAGCGCACGCCGCTGAGGCTACCCAGTAGCCAGAACATCACACCGCGCGACTGCTCGGCATTCGCGGCGGTACTGACAATATAAGAGGTCAGTGCATTAAACAGCTGAGTGCCCGCCACGCCAGCGAGGATGATTCTTCCGGTGTGATTCTGTATGCCGCCAGATAACAGCAAAATCAGCCCAAACGCCAGGCATGCACCGGTAAACGCGCCGGCGCCGACAGTGACAATCCCACCGCCAACGCCTAACAGCATAATACAGACGGCACCGGTTGAAGCACCGGCTGAAATCCCCAGCAGATAAGGTTCAGCAAGCGGATTACGCAAAACGGACTGTAGCACCAGCCCGCACAGCGCCAGTCCGCCACCGCTGCTGGCCGCCATTAACGCTCTGCTCATTCGATACTGCCAGACGATGCCCGCCTCAACCGGCGGGAGGTTATAATGTGACAGGCCCAGCCCGTTGGCGATCGCCTGAGCGGTAACGGTAAAAGAAACGGGCATGTCGCCTGTTGAAGCGGCTAACACCATCGTCACAGGCAGGCTGAGTAAGCCTGCCAGAATGACTATCGCTGTCTGCGCTGGCGAAGAGATCTTATTTGCCATGTTCGTTTCTGTATGCGGACAGTTGTTTGCCAATTAGCTCTACTGCATCCACGTTGCGCAGTGAGAGATTGAGCGACATTGCCGGTACGACGATGATGTGGCCTTGCCTGACCGCATTGATTTCGCGCGTGACAGGGTCATTCTGGAGAAGGCCTTTTTTACCGAGGCGTCATCAGCGGGATAAAGCCGTCTGTCCATACTGGCGATAACGATCACGTCGGGCTGAGAGTGAGCAATATGCTCCCACGTCACCGCAGGCCACTCCTCTGAAGAGTGAATGATATTCTGCAGGCCAAGGGTCTTGCTTATCCAGCCCGGCGCGCCGTCATTACCCGCCACCCACGGATCGCCTTTCAGCCGGCTGCTGGAAAACCAGAAAACGACGTTAAGCGGAGGTCCTGTCTGCGCGTCTGCCTGCTGCTGCGCGTGAGCGATCCGATCCGCCAGATTCTTTTTGAGCGCCTCTCCGCGATCGGCGACATCGAAAATTTGTGACAGTTGAGTGATCTCATTCATGACGGAGTTCAGCGTATAAGGCGTAGTACGCGCGCCGTCGCCGTTCGACATCTCTGTGACGGTTTTGCCCGTGCAGTCAGCAGGGGATATCCATGTTCTGATGCCCAGTTGCTCAAATTGTTCACGCGTGGCCACTTCACCCTGTGGACCGACATGCCAGCTGTACTGCGCCAGTACCAGCTCTGGCTTTTGCGCCACAACCGTTTCAAACCCGGGCGAATTATCAGCAAGGCGCTTCAGGCCTGCGGCCCTGCTTTCAAGCTCGGGCGGAAGCTTGCCGAACCAGACCGAGGTGCCGGCAATCGTTTTTTCCAGCCCCAGCGCCAGCAGAAGTTCAGTTTCGTGCTGTCCAATCGTAACGACGCGAGCGGGCGGCTGCCTGAATGTTTCAGAAACGCCGCAGTTCTCAACGGTCAGTGGCCAGGTGCTGGCGAATGCGGTTGTGCACGAGAAAGCCATGAACGCCGGAGCGAGCATTTTAAAAGGAAATTTCATCATCATCTGCCAATGTAACGTTATAACATAACATTATCAGATTTTTATCTGGCTTTTGTCAATCACCGGCGAGCTTTGTAGCCTGCTGCAGTATCTGTTTTCCCGGCAGGTAGCGCGTGTAAAAAACGCTCTGAAATACCTGGCGTTAACTCAATACGCATTTGAGTCAATGACAAGCGCGAATGTTATGTTATAACATAACAATAAATAAATCTGTCGTCCGGCTTGTTTGTCAGCTCGCTGGCGACCACGAACTCAGCAGTTCATTTCAGGAGAGCATGTCATGTCTGATTGCACGCCACACGCTGGCCAGTTTAAAAAGTTACCTGTTACCGTTCTGTCCGGATTTCTGGGCGCAGGGAAAACGACGTTACTGAATCACATTCTGAATAATCGCGAAGGCCGTCGCGTGGCCGTTATCGTCAATGACATGTCAGAGGTCAATATTGACGCAGCGCTGCTCAGAGAGGGCGGCGCAGAACTGTCGCGCACAGATGAAAAGTTGGTAGAGATGAGTAACGGCTGTATCTGCTGCACGCTGCGCGAAGATCTGCTGCTGGAAGTTAACCGGCTGGCGCAGGAAGGGCGCTTCGATAATCTGGTGATTGAATCCACCGGTATTTCTGAACCGCTGCCGGTGGCGGAAACCTTCACATTCGCCGATGACAGCGGCCAGAGCCTCTCCGAAGTTGCCTTGCTTGACACCATGGTAACGGTTGTTGATGGCTACAATTTCCTTCGCGACTATGAGTCTGATGAAAGCATCCAGGCTCGCGGCGAGTCGCTGGGTGAGGAAGATGAGCGCACGGTCGTGGATCTGCTTGTCGACCAGATCGAATTTTGCGATGTGTTGATCCTGAACAAGATAGATTTGATCAGCGAAGCAGATAAAACGCGTCTGATGGCGATTCTGCACTCTCTTAATCCCCGAGCCAAAATCGTTAACGCCGAATTTGGCAGGGTCGCACTGGATAACGTACTAAATACCGGATTATTTGATTTTGACGCGGCGGCTCAGGCGCCGGGCTGGCTCAGGGAGCTACGGGGCGAACACACGCCTGAAACAGAAGAGTATGGCATTCATAACTTCGTCTTTCGCGCCCGTCGTCCGTTTCATCCGGACCGTTTCCTGAACGTGATTGAAAACGATATGAAAGGCATTGTGCGATCGAAAGGCTTTTTCTGGCTTGCCAGCCGGCCCGGATATGCCGGCTCCTGGTCTCAGGCGGGAGGCGTGAGTCGTCAGGGGCTGGCAGGCATGTGGTGGGCCAACGTGCCGCAACAGCACTGGCCGGAAGATAGAGAGTCACGTGATTACATCATACAAAACTGGGCTGAGGATACCGGTGATGCGCGACAGGAGCTGGTCTTCATTGGCATCGGTATGGATGAACCTCAGCTTCGGCTGAAACTGAACAGCGCGCTGTTAACCGACGAAGAGATGCAGGCCGGGTCTGACAGCTGGGCAACGCTTCACGATCCTTTCCAGCCCTGGTTCAACTGATTACAGAAAGCTGGCTCAGGGCCAGCTCTTCTGATTTGCTGCTGCCCTAAGGGGATATGGTTTTTGGTCTGTAATTTGATCGCGATTGAGTGCTACTGGTTTGATCCAGTGCGAAGGATGGTCAGGAAAATTTGCGCCTGTCAGACAAGTTTTGACTATTTTGAATAACAACGTGTTTGCCTCAGGCGCTGCGTCAGAAACTCAGCATCTTAACGAATCGGGTCAGGAAGTAATTAAATGTAATGTGTGATCAGGTAGACGGAAACTCCATTTGTAATCGATTACTTTATGCATATTCAAAAATGTAATCGATTACTTTAAAGTGTGAGGAGAGTATGACTACTACAGCAACAGGCAGGGAGGAGGCAATGGCACAACAGCGTTTACTGATCCCTCGCCTCTCATTGATGATGTTCATGCAGTTTTTTATCTGGGGAAGCTGGTCCGTTACGCTCGGGCTGGTGATGGCGCAGCATAATATGTCGTTGTTGATTGGTGATGCTTTTTCAGCAGGGCCGATAGCCTCGATCCTGTCTCCTTTTGTGCTGGGCATGCTCGTAGACCGGTTCTTTCCTTCGCAAAAAGTCATGGCGGTAATGAATCTTGCCGGCGCGGTGATCCTGTGGTTTATCCCGTCTGCGTTGGTGGCCGGGAACGGTGCGCTGCTCATCGCCCTGTTATTTGGTTATACGCTGTGCTTTATGCCCACCCTGGCGCTTGCCAATAACATTGCCTTTCACAGCCTGGCCCGCAGCGACAAAAGTTTTCCGGTGGTGCGCGTGTTCGGGACGATTGGCTGGATTGTGGCCGGCATCTTTATTGGGTTTGCCGGCATTTCTGCCAGCACGTCGATCTTCACCGTTGCATCGGTCTGCTCTGTGGCACTCGCGATCTATAGCCTGACGCTACCCCATACCCCGGCACCCGCCAAAGGGTTACCGCTAAAGGTCCGCGATCTGTTCTGCGCGGATGCGTTTGCACTGCTTAAAATCCGGCACTTTTTTGTGTTCGCGCTGTGCGCCACCCTGATCTCTATTCCACTGGGCACCTACTATGCCTATACCGCCTCATGGCTGGCAGACGCCGGCGTGTCAAATGTCAGCACCGCGATGTCCTTCGGTCAGATGTCTGAAATTTTCTTCATGCTGGTGATCCCATTACTGTTCCGCCGCCTCGGCGTGAAATACATGCTGCTGGTCGGGATGCTGGCATGGTTCGTGCGCTATGCGCTGTTTGCGATGGGTATGAACGATGAGGGCCGCGCGCTGATCTACCTGGGCATTCTGCTGCATGGTGTCTGCTACGACTTCTTTTTCGTGGTGGGGTTCATCTACACCGACAGGATCGCTGGCGAAAAGGTCAAGGGGCAGGCGCAGAGCATGGTAGTGATGTTCACCTACGGCATTGGCATGCTGCTGGGCTCACAGATTTCTGGCGCACTTTACAACAACCTGGTTGCCGGCCAGGGCACGGCAGAAAACTGGGCAACGTTCTGGTGGGTCCCGGCTATTGCAGCAGCGGCGATCGCCATTCTTTTCCTCTTCTCCTTTAAATACCGGGATGAAGCGGTTTGATTAACCGGAGGTGTACGTGAAAACGTTAAAAGGACCTGGCATTTTTCTTTCGCAGTTTATCGGACAACAGGCCCCGTTTAATTCGCTGGAGGGGCTGGCGAAATGGGCTGCAGACCTGGGATATCGGGCATTGCAGATCCCCTGTAATCATCCGGCCATTTTTGACCTTGAGCGTGCTGCAGCCAGCCAGTCCTATTGCGATGAGGTCACGACATTACTGGCAGGATACGGTCTGGAAATCAGCGAGCTTTCAACGCATCTGGAAGGACAGCTGATTGCGGTTCATCCTGCGCATGATGCGGCATTTGATGGCTTTGCGCCGGAACACGTACGCGGAGATAACGCAAAGCGCACGGCCTGGGCTATTGAGACGGTAAAAAAGGCTGCGGCGGCTTCGGCAAAGCTGGGGCTGCGCGCGCATGCAACCTTTTCCGGTTCGCTGGCGTGGCCCTATGTCTATCCCTGGCCGCCGCACAATCCGGCTCTGCTGGAAGAGGCGTTCGCCGAACTGGCGCGCCGCTGGCTGCCGGTTCTGGAAGAGTTTGATCGTCACGGCGTTGATCTCTGTTACGAGCTTCATCCGGGTGAAGACCTGCACGATGGCGTGACGTTTGACCGTTTTCTGGCGGCGGTGAATTATCATCCACGCTGCAACATCCTGTTCGATCCCAGCCATCTGTTGCTGCAGCATATCGACTATCTGCAGTTCATTGATATTTACCATCAGCGCATCAAAGCGTTTCACGTGAAAGACGCCGAGTATCTGCCTAACGGTCGCAGCGGCGTGTACGGCGGCTATCAGCGCTGGATCGATCGTGCCGGGCGTTTCCGCTCACCGGGCGACGGTCAGGTTGATTTCAAAGGGATCTTCAGCAAGCTGGCGCAGTACGACTACGACGGCTGGGCGGTGCTCGAGTGGGAGTGCTGCCTGAAAGAGAGCGACACCGGCGCACTTGAGGGAGCCGAATTTATTCAGCGCCACATTATTCCGGTTGCCGATCGCGCATTTGACGACTTCGCCGCACGACAACAGGATACCGCCGGGGTACGCGCCCAGCTGGGTCTGAAATAAGAGGGGGATTTAAGTGATTAACACAGGGATTATCGGCACCGGTTTTATCGGACCGGCGCATATTGAGGCGTTACGCCGTCTCGGCAACATTAACGTGGTGGCCATCTGTGATACCAGCCAGAGCGCGGCCGAGGCGCGTGCAGCAGAGCTGAACGTGCCGCACGCCTACAGCGACGTCGCGGCGTTTTTACAGCATGAAGGGCTGCACGCTGTGCATAACTGCACGCCAAATCATCTCCATGCAGCAATAAACCGGCAAATCATCAGCGCCGGCAAACATGTTTTCTCTGAAAAGCCTCTGTGCATGACCATGGATGAAGCGCGTGAGCTGGTTGAGCTGGCTGAAAAGGCGGGCGTGGTAAACGGGGTCAGCTTTGTCTATCGCAGTTTGCCATGGTACAGCAGGCAGCCAGTATGGTGCGCTACAGCAGCTGGGGCGTTTGTTTTCGGCTCAGGGTAGCTACCTGCAGGACTGGATGCTGGAAGAGACCGACTATAACTGGCGCGTGGATGCAGAAAAGGGCGGCGCCTCGCGGGCCGTAGCGGATATCGGTTCGCACTGGTGCGATACCATTCAGTTTGTCACCGGACGTAAAATCGTGGAGGTGATGGCCGATTTATCGATAGTCTGGCCCACGCGCCAAAGCCAGCCTGGCTGCCGCGGCACTTTTGGCACGCAGAACGAGGAGGCACAATATGAGTTCCGCGAGGTCACCACAGAAGGACATGGGCTTTGTGCTGTTCCGCTTTGATGACGGCAGTAAAGGGAGCTTTAGCGTCTCGCAGGTTTCAGCCGTCGCAAAAATCGCCTCAGCCTGGAAGTGAATGGCAGCCAGGCGTCGCTGGCCTGGGATCAGGAAACGCCCCAGCAGCTGTGGCTGGGATACCGGCATAAGGCTAACCAGCTTTTGTCAGACGAATCCTGCCCCTGATGAATCCTGACGTGGCCCGCCGCGCACGTTTTCCCGGGGGACACATCGAAGGCTGGCCGGATGCGTTCCCGCGCCATGATGCAGCAGTTTTATCAGGCAGTGGAGCAGGGAAGAGCGCCTGCTCCGCAGGATACCACCTATGCCACCTTTCGCGATGGTGCTCAGGTGATGGCGATCGTTGAAGCCATCGTGCAGAGTCACAGGGAACAACGCCTGGGTCAGCGTTAATTGCTGATACACAACCCGGTCCGTCCTGCACAGACCGGGTTAACTTATTGTTCGCGCGGTTTTATGGTAGCCTGTGTGCTATATGTTTCGGTCCGGATCCTTCCATGTCCATTCAAAAAATCGCCCGTCTGGCGGGTGTTTCCGTTGCAACGGTGTCACGCGTATTAAACAACAGCGATACGGTTAAAGACGCCAACCGCGAAAAAGTGCTTCAGGCCATCAAAGCGAGTAATTATCAGCCTAACCTGCTGGCACGCCAGTTGCGCACCGCGCGCAGCTCAATGATTCTGGTTATGGTGTCCGACATTTCGAATCCGTTTTGTGCCGAGGTGGTCAAAGGCATCGAAGAAGAGGCAGAGAAGAACGGTTACCGCATTCTTCTGTGCAATTCCCGGTTCGGACATTGAGCGCTCCCGTTCCAGCCTGCAAGCTGCTGTCGGGGAAAATGGTTGACGGTATCATTACCATGGACGCTTTTAGCAAGCTGCCGGAGCTGAGCCATCTGATTGCTGATACGCCCTGGGTTCAGTGCGCAGAGTATGCTGATGCCGGTGACATATCCTGCGTCGGCATTAACGACAGCGAGGCATCACAGCAGGTGGTGGGTTATCTGGCGGATCGGGGTCGCCAGACGTATAGCCCTGATAAATCACGATCTCAGCTATAAATATGCGCGCCTGCGCCAGCAGGGATATCTGTCCTCAACTGGACGAGCACAATCCTGGACTGGCAGGGCATCAGCTATGCCAGTGAACTGAGTTTCAGTGCAGGCAGGCAGGCAATGATGACTCTGCTTGCCGCTGATGAGATCCCTGATGCGGTATTTGCGGTATCAGACACGCTGGCTAGCGGGTGCAATGGCGGCAATACAGGCCTCTGGTTATAGCGTGCCCGGTGACATAGCGGTAGCCGGGTTTGACGGCACTGAGCTGGCGGAGATGATCTCGCCGCCGCTGACCACGCTAGCACAGCCCCTCGAGGGATATTGGCCGTGAAGCTTTCAGGCTGATTCAGCAGAAGATAGACCAGCCTGACTCCGCGGCGCAACGCGTCATTCTGCAGGGCCACCTGATTAAGCGAGCCAGCGCAATAAACAATCTTAATGCGGCTGTTTTTGCAGTGCGGCCCGGAGGTTACGCAGTGACGTGCTGATAATGCTCCACGCGTCTTTTGGTTTGTCATGCTCAATGATAAACCACTTTACGCCGCTGTTTTTGGCTGCAGGCAGAATGGCTGACCAGTCCAGTAATCCCTCACCCAAGGGCGCAAAGTTCATTTCATCGTCCCGGATGCCGATTGAGGCATTGTCTTTAGCGTGAATGGCATAAACCCGTCCCGGATAGGCTTTGAGAAAACGAAGCGGATCCTGACCACCGCGCGATACCCAGGCTGCGTCCATCTCAAGTTTGAGATTATCCGGTGAAGAGTGATTCAGGATAATTTCCAGTGCCGTTACACCCCCATATTTTTTCATTTCAAAGTTATGATTGTGGTAAGCAAGTTGCAGGCGATCATGGCGCAGTTTTGCTCCCATCGCATCCAGACGTCTGGCAAAGTCGATCCAGCCCTGAGAACTGTCAGGACGATCCTGCGGCTCAATCCATGGGACAACGATAGTGCTATTGCCAACTGATTTATTAAAGGCGACCGTTTCGGCGTAATTTGTTTCCAGTGCTGAAAGCTGCACGTGCGCTGAGGTAACGGTAAGATCGTTCTTTTTCAGCAGGGAGTTTAACTGTTTAGCGCTGAGGTCGTGCGTTCCGACTATTTCTACGTGCTTAAACCCGGCATCATGCGCCATGGCAAATTGTTTTTCTGCCGGACCGGCATTGCGCAGGGTATACATCTGCAGAGCGATACTATCATCCACATTCACTGCCAAAGCAGCAGTGGAAGTCATTGCTGTTGAAGCCAGAAGGCAGGTGCTAAAGACTAAGTGACGAAGCATAAATTTCCCCGTTTCCAAAAAGTAATCGATTACAAAAGTAACGCAAAAAGTAATCGATTACTTTTGGAATGCGCAACGGATACAAAAATTTGTGACTGAACTCATATCTTAAAGCAGGGTGGTTCTGGAAATTTGCGGCAGCGTGATTTTCCGGTATTTAAAATTGCGCGTCATCACATCATTTTTATCCAGATTTTTCGGAGAATGGCAGGCCTTCCATCCATGTTCCTGAATCCACAGAATCTGAACAGGCCTTTCGGGGCCTGGTTATCTGGCAGAGCATTGCGTCTGCCTGCTCAGAAATAGTTCGATAGTGTGCCGCTGTACACCTGTATAACAGGCTCTATTTTACCTTCAGGCACTCTTTCGCCGCTAATCCTGTTAGCTTCAGGATGATAACCCGCTCAGTGAAACTTTTAATGCTTCAAGAAAAAGAGTTACGCGGCAGGGAAGATAGCGTTTAGTTGGCAATAGTGCCCAAATTGCCAGCATGTGTGGCTCTGCATCTTTCAGCGGTATTTCGATAAGCTCGCCTTTCGCCAGCTCCTGCTCAACATCAACTTTTGTCAGCTGAGCAATTCCGGCCCCTGCTTTACACATTGATCGTACACCCTCAACGCTATTACAGGTGAATCGTGGGTCAAAAACATAATTTATGGTTGCGGTATTCTGTATAAACGTCCATTGCGCCACCATTGCCGTTTTGAGACACCAGTGATCAGAAAGGTCTGCCAGAATTACAGGCTGGCCATATTGCGAAATATATTCTGGTGATGCACAAAGGATACGCGGGTTATTACTGAGTTTATGTGCAATCAGATTGGAATCTTTGAGTGGTGCCACTCTTATCGCTACGTCATAACCTTGCCCTACAATATCAACCACGTCATCGCTAAGGTTGAGATCGATTTTCAATTTTGGATTTTTTTTCATCAATTCCGGAAGCAGGGGCAGAATGTTGCGCCGGCCAATACCTGACGGAGCCGACATCTTTAGCAAGCCTGATGCCCCGGCAATTTCATTATTGAACATGACCCGGGCGCTTTGTTCCGCCTCGGTGATAGTTCTGGCGTAGGGAAGAAACTCTTCACCTTCACTGGTTAGCGACACAGCACGGGTTGTGCGCTGAAACAGCCGTACGCCCAGATCCTTTTCAAGCTGAGCAAGGTGCCGGGAAACGGTCATTGCGCTCATGCCCAGTCTTCGCGCAGCCCGGCTCAGGTTACAGGTTTCAGCAAGAACGATGAATAATTCAATATGCTTTACATTCATTATATCTGATTCCGTTATACAGTGATGCTTTAAGTCGCGTTTATATTCTCCTTCAGTCTCTATTATAATGGCATTCATTATAATTAACTGAGAGTATTTTCCATGCCACATACTTCACTGTTCGATACTGCTTCTATTGGAAATGTCATATTTAAAAACCGGATTATGGTCGCTCCCATGACGCGTATTTCCGCTTCGGAAAGCGGTGTGCCGGGAGAAAAGATGCTGAATTACTACACCCGGTTTGCGCGCGGTGGATTTGGCGCCCTGATTACTGAGGGTATCTATATCGATACGGCATGGTCGCAGACCTATGCGTTTCAGCCGGGCATAGTTAATGATGAGCAGATATCAGGCTGGAAACAGATTGTCAGGCATTCTCATAACGCCGGTGCGCGCATTATTGCTCAGCTGATCCATGCTGGCGCGCTGTCTCAGCACAATATTTATCGCCTTGGTACCGCGGCGCCTTCAGCCATAAAACCTAAAGGTCAGCAGCTGGAGTTCTATCATGGTTCTGGTGAGTACGGCATACCTGAGGCACTGGGTGAACAGCAGATTCAGGCAATTATCACCAGTTTTGCTGATAGCGCCGGGCGGGCCGTGAGCAAGGCCGGATTCGATGGAGTGGAGATTCATGCGGCTAATGGTTATCTGCTTGACCAGTTCCTGACAGATTATACCAATGCGCGCAGCGATGAATGGGGTGGGACACTCGAAAATCGTCTGGCTATTACGCTAAGCGTTATCCGCGCGGTGCGCAAAGAAATCGGTACGGATAGCGTGCTGGGCGTCAGAATTTCGCAGGGAAAAGTAAATGATTTTCATCATAAATGGAAAGAGGGTGAGAGCGGAGCCAGAACAATTTTTACTCTGCTTGCCGCAGCCGGCGTCGATTACATTCATATAACTGAATACAAATCGTGGTTGCCTGCGTTTGAAGATGGTCAGAGAAGTCTTGTTGAAATTGCGCGGGAAGCGGCTCCGGATACTGTGATTATCGCTAATGGCGGCCTTGATGATGGTAAGCTGGCAGAACAACTGCTCGGTATGGGCGCTGATTTTGTTGCTATCGGTAAGGCTGCGCTGGCTAATCCTGACTGGCCTCACAAAGTTGAGAGCAATTTACCGCTTGAGAGTCTGCCTGAGGATATTCTTTCGCCAGTTGCGGACATAAAGGAAAAAGAACAGATCTGATATTCAATCTGCGCAGGTGATATCAGAAGATAAATAGTGGATGACGGAACAAAGAAAACTATCGGTTTTTTTGAGATGCATGGCATCTTTACGCGTCCGTGAGCAGGCTGCCACTGCTGAATGAGTAAACGTTCTGTCTGAAAAGTCCGGGTCTTATTACCAGGGAGGCCCGGACTGATATAAAACCTGCCTGTTCAGTTGATTAATATAAAATATCTTCATTGTATTTTTTAACGCGAGCTGGTTTTTTTGCGGCTCGCTTTAAATGATCTTATCGTGACCTGTCTTCAGTGAATTTTGCGGAATTCAGCGCGGTAAAACCCCCTCTCTTTATCACTGTCTATACTGATTAATGCACTTCTGATTTCCGGTGATGCTGCCAACTTACTGATTTAGTGTATGATGGTGTTTTTGAGGTGCTCCCGTGGCTTCTGTTTCTATCAGCTGTCCCTCCTGTTCAGCTACTGACGGGGTGGTGCGTAACGGCAAAAGCACTGCCGGACATCAGCGCTATCTCTGCTCTCACTGCCGTAAAACATGGCAACTGCAGTTCACTTACACCGCTTCTCAACCCGGTACGCACCAGAAAATCATTGATATGGCCATGAATGGTGTTGGATGCCGGGCAACCGCCCGCATTATGGGCGTTGGCCTCAACACGATTTTACGTCACTTAAAAAACTCAGGCCGCAGTCGGTAACCTCGCGCATACAGCCGGGCAGTGATGTGATTGTCTGCGCTGAAATGGACGAACAGTGGGGCTACGTCGGTGCTAAATCACGTCAGCGCTGGCTGTTTTACGCGTATGACAGGATACGGAGGACGGTTGTGGCGCACGTCTTCGGTGAACGCACTCTGGCCACACTGGAGCGTCTTCTGAGCCTGCTGTCGGCCTTTGAGGTCGTGGTATGGATGACGGATGGCTGGCCGCTGTATGAATCCCGCCTGAAGGGAAAGCTGCACGTAATCAGCAAGCGTTACACTCAGCGAATTGAGCGGCATAACCTGAATCTGAGACAACATCTGGCAAGGCTGGGACGGAAGTCACTGTCGTTCTCAAAATCGGTGGAGCTGCATGACAAGGTCATCGGGCATTATCTGAACATAAAACACTATCAGTAAGTTGGAGTCATTACCAGATTATTCTTTGCCCGAAACGATCGTGACTTTTATTGCGGCGCGTTTCTGAACGTTTCAGATATCAACGCAGAAGTGACGTAACCGCATCGCTCTGCCGCCATTGCCCGTCGTCGCGGGCAGGCGCCAGAGGAGATGAACAGGGCGCTCATCCGATCGCTGCAGAAACGGTTGCGCCGGTTTGCTCTCGTATTATGAAAAGGCGAATGCCGGTGCTGCGGCTGAGTCGCCGGTCGCTGCCGGGGCGGTTTCAGGCTCGGCGGTGAGAATAAATTTCGCCGCCAGCTGGCTGAGCATCTCTGCCTGATCCTGCAGGGACTGCGAGGCGGCAGAAGCCTGCTCCACCAGCGCGGCGTTCTGCTGCGTTACGTCATCCATCTGATTGACGGCCTGCTGAACCTGCATTATGCCCTGACTCTGCTCAACGGCGGCGGCGGCAATCTCGCCCATCAGAGCGCTGACCTGATGAATGGCATCATTCATTATCTGCATATTCTGGCTGACGTGGCTGGCCTGTGCGGCCCCGGCTTCAGTCAGGCGATGTGCGTTTTCAATCAGCAGTTTAATTTCCCGTGCCGCAGACGTTGAACGCTGCGACAGGTTCCGCACTTCACCGGCAACAACGGCAAAGCCTTTGCCGTGTTCGCCGGCGCGAGCGGCTTCGACAGCAGCGTTCAGCGCCAGAATATTGGTCTGAAAAGCGATCCCTTCTATCAGCGAGACAATCTCGGTGACGCTGCGTGAGCTGCTGCGGATATCACCCATGGTGGTGAGCAGGGTAGTGAGTGACTGGCTACTCTGTTCCGACAGCGTACTGGCATGTTCTGCCAGACTGCTGGCCTGACGGGTATTATCAGCCGTCTGGCGTACGGTTTCGCCCAGCTCGGTCATGCTGGCAGCGGTCTGCTCCAGCGAAGCCGCCTGCTCTTCTGAACGTGCCGAGAGATCCTGATTACCGGCGCTGATTTCTGCCGCTGCTCCGCTGACCGAACGGGACGCGTGCTGCACCGCCGACAGCGAGGTGGCCACGTTACCTATCAGCGTGTTGAATGCCTGAGCCATATTACCCACCTCATCGCGGCGCGTAGCGTCAGCATTCAGAGTCAGATCGAGATTATCACTGGCGCGCAGCATGACCTGACCGGCGTGGCTCAGGCTGCGACGAATGCGCAGCACTGTCAGGGTCGCGAAGATACCAAAAACAACGACCGTCGCGACCACGCCGGCGATGGTGGCCCACAGGACATTATGGAATGTTGCGCGGTTGGCAGCGCGCAGCGTATTGCTGATAGTGATGTTCAGTTCCAGCTGCTGCTGATAGCCGCGGATAAGCTCCCGGATAGCGGCGCCGATCCCCTGTTCGCCTTCAATCAACGCCAGACTGACCGCGTTTTGATGCTGACGGGAGGCGCTGAGAAATGCCGGAAGGTGGTCGTTAACGCGTTGCAGGCTGGCGTAGGCGACTTCAGTAAGGCGCTTATCCTCCTCGCTCGATATATCATGCGCGAGATAATAATCGGTATGCGTTTTCAGCAGCCCGAGCTGTTGATGAATGCTGCTTTCCACTACCGGGAGCGCGCGCTCATCAGGCTGAGACTGATGCTTATAGAGCAGCAGCGCCAGCTGATTGCTCTGATCCACCAGCTCACTGAGATCTTTTATTGAAGGGATGGCATTGTCCTGTACGAATTCAAAGCGCTCCTGAAAGCCTGAGAGCAGGGAGATAGCCAGAAGAGCCTGTAGAATAATCGCGCCGAACAGCATAGAAAATGTGAGCAGCAGGCGTTGCGAGATGGTCATATTATTATCCTTAATAGCGTTACACCCCGGCGCAAAGGCACACAAAAAGCAGGGTCGATGGATGTTCATCGGCAGCAGGATAAAATAGTTAAGGATTTTTTCGTGACGGCGTTAACAGTTAGTGCATCAGGCGGGTAAAAATGCGGAGCCGGCGATCGGCTCCGCGGGGAACGGGTTACGGACGGCGGAACAGCGCCAGGCTGCGCCCTTCCAGTTCGAAATCCTGCTCCTGAGTGATGACCAGGCCCTCATTGGCGGTCTCTGACGTGGTCAGCTCCAGCACCCAGCCGCCTTCACCAAACTGCGGAATGCGGAACGGCACATTGCCTTCAAACGGGTTAAACAGCATCAGCACGTCGTGCCAGATGCCTTCTTCCGGCTGCAGATCGGGACGGCCAATATAGACGCCCAGCGTGGAGCCTTCTTCCCACTGCTCCGACTGCTGGAAACCACCGCCGGCGTTAAACCATTTGATGTCCATGCCGTCGCGCCAGCTTTCGCGGCGCAGCAGCGGCTGTTTAGCACGCAGGGCAATGACGCGTTTGGTAAATTCACGCAGCGCGTCAGCCGACGGCGGCAGGTTTTCCCAGTGGAGCCAGGAGATATCACTATCCTGACAGTAGCCATTGTTATTGCCCATCTGGCTGCGACCAAACTCATCGCCTGCCAGCAGCATCGGCGTACCGTGGGAGAAGAGCAGCGTGGCGAGGAAGTTGCGTTTCTGACGTTCGCGCACGGCGATAATTCCCTCATCTTCGGTTGCGCCTTCAGCACCGTAGTTATATGAGCGGTTATCGTTATGACCGTCGTTGTTATCCTCGCCGTTATCGTCGTTGTGTTTCTCGTTGTAGGAAACCAGGTCATTCAGCGTGAACCCGTCATGGGCGGTAATAAAGTTGACGCTGGCCCACGGACGACGACCGCGCTGATCGTAGAGATCGCCGGAACCGAGCAGGCGCGCGGCGAAGTCCGTCGAGACGTTGTCACCTTTCCAGTATTCACGCACCGTATCGCGATATTTATCGTTCCACTCCGCCCAGCCCGGCGGGAAGCCACCAACCTGATAGCCGCCAGGGCCGATATCCCACGGCTCACCAATCAGCTTGAGTTTAGACAGCACCGGATCCTGCGTTACCGCGTCAAAGAAACCGCCGCGCTGATCGAAGCCCTCCGGCTCACGGCCGAGGATGGTGCCGAGATCGAAGCGGAAGCCATCAATATGCATCGATTCTGCCCAGTAGCGCAGCGAATCAGTCACCAGCTGCAGTACCCGCGGATGCGAGGTATTTACCGTGTTTCCGGTACCGGTGTCATTGATATAGTAGCGATGCTGATCCGGCAGGGTGCGGTAGTAAGAGAAGTTATCGATCCCCTTGAATGAGAGCGTCGGGCCAAGCTCATTGCCCTCGGCGGTGTGGTTATAGACCACATCGAGGATCACTTCGATACCGGCATCGTGGAAGCCGCGCACCATATCGCGAAAGCCCTGAATACCGCGCGGGCCAAAATAGCGCGTGGCGGGGGCAAAAAACGCCAGCGAATTGTAGCCCCAGAAATTTTTCAGGCCTCTGTCCAGCAGATGCTGATCGTCCGGGAACCAGTGCACCGGCAGCAGTTCTACTGACGTAATACCCAGGCTTTTAATGTAATCCACCGTGGCTTTATTGCTCATGCCATCGTAGGTGCCGCGCATATTTTCCGGGATCAGCGGATTAAGTTGGGTGAAGCCTTTTACGTGCGTTTCATAAATAAGCGTCTGAGACCAGGGAATGGATGGCCGGTTCTGATCCTGCCAGTCAAACTCATTCGGGTTTACCACCCGGCATTTAGGCGTAAACGGACCGCTGTCGCGGCTGTCAAACGTCAGATCTTTATCTTCATGCAACAGTTCGTAAGCAAAATGCGCTTCGTTCCAGTCGATATCGCCCTGCAGTTCCCGCGCATACGGATCGATCAGCAGTTTATTCGGGTTAAAGCGATGACCGTTTTCCGGATCATAAGGTCCGTGCACGCGATAGCCATACAGCGCACCCGGCTGCAGGCCGGGCACATAGCCGTGCCATACTTCATGCGTATATTCCGGCAGATCAAAGCGGGCAATCTCATGCTGACCGCTCGGATCATACAGGCAGAGTTCAACCCGCTCAGCGTGTGCGGAGAAAAGGGCGAAGTTAACGCCTTCCCCATCAAAGTTAGCGCCGAGCTGATACCCTGTACCAGCCGTAATCTCAACAGGCTTACCGTTTGACATTTAATCCTCTCCATTCAGTGAACAGATATGCAGGCATAACTTCAGTTCCATCAGTCAGGGTTAGCTGCTGAGCAGGACCAGCGGTGCGCTGTAATTCAGGTTTTCCAGCGCGATACTGTCGGTGATAGCGTAGGTTTCTCCATTCAGGACGTTCAGCCACTTGCGGTGCGACAGCGTTTCGCTCAGCGCAACCGAGACGTCTGCCCACTGGGCATCAGCAAAGATCAGGCGCGGAGCAATTACAATCAGTGCACCTGTTTCAGACTGACGGGCATAGGCCACCACTTTTTCTGCATGTTCACCGCTGGCCTGCAGCGCTTCATAGTCGCCAAAACGAAAGAGCGCAGCGTGGTCGCGGCGCAGGTGAAGCAGGCGCATAACCATCTGCTGTTTCAGGCTGCCGCTCAGCCAGCCCTGCTGACTGGTAAAGTCAGGGAAGGCGTCAGCATCAAGCTGGCTGACCAGAGTTGCAAAATCGGGTTCGCGGCGGTTGTCCGGATCGACCAGGCTGAAATCCAGCGCTTCGCAGCCCTGATAGATATCAGGCACGCCGGGTGCCGTGAGTTTGATCACCGTCTGGGTAAAGCTGTTCACCAGTCCGGCGCGAATAAACGGCTGCAGCGCCTGGGAAAAATCAGTGAGAAACGCCACGTTCTCCGCAGAGAACAGATGACGCACGTAATCCAGTACCGCATTTTCATAGGCTTCGTTACTCTCTGCCCAGTCGGTACGCAGCTTCGCTTCGCGCAGCGCCTTTTCCACAAACGGAATAAAGCGTTCGCACAGCGCGTCCAGTCCGGTGCGATCGTCCGGCTGCAGCGTAGCGGGCCAGACGCCAGCCAGCGCCTGATAGAGCATCCACTCAACGGCGGGTTCCGGCGCGGGGCCATCCGCCAGCTCCTGTACGCGCTCCTGATTAAGCTGCTGCCAGCGCGTCACGTTCTCTGCCCACTCATCCGGCGCTTCGCTCAGGGTATAGAGCCGCGCGCGCGCATCCTCTCCGCGTTTGGTATCGTGCGTGGAAGTGCTGGAGATAGCGTCAGGCTGGTGCTGAAGACGGGTCTGCATCTCCTGATGAAAATGTGCCAGTGAGAACGCGTGCGGCAGCGGCTCTGCACCCACTTCATTAATCGCAAGCGCCACGTGATTGCGGAAAAACAGCGTATCTTCAACCGATTTCGCCATCAGCGGTCCGGTCAGCTGCTGGAAACGGGCGCGGAACTCCGCTGCCAGCACTTCACCCTCTTCACTGACTGCACCCAGCAGCAATGCCTGCAGGAAGCTCAGAGCAGCAGGGGACGCGCTATGTTTTACGCTCTCAAGCACGCTGAGCAGACGCTCCTCGCCCGCCAGCGGCATACCCGCTGCCTGACCATAAGTGCGATAGACCGGAAAGGCAATCAGCAGCTCGCGCAGCGCCACATGCAGCTCCGCCTCACCAAAATTGCGGTGCTCCAGTCCGGCAGCATCGGTTGCCAGCGAGAGCAGTCGGCTGAATTCGCCGGCAAAATTACGATCCACCATCAGCTCACGCGCCGCGCGCAGGCCCGCTTCCACATCATTACGCTCACGCGTGGCTGACTCATAGGCGAGACGCAGCGTGTCGATTTTTGTATCGTCAATCAGCACATGCGAGAGCGCCGCAATAAACTCATAGCCGGTTGTACCGGAGACGGGCCACTCTTCCGGCAGCTGTTCACCGTCGGCCAGAATTTTCTCTACGGTGATGTAACACCCTTCACCGGCCGCCGTGCGGAGCTGCTGCAGATAACCCAGCGGATCGGCGAGGCCATCAACGTGATCGACACGCAGGCCGCTGACCGCGCCGCTGCGCACCAGCGACAGGATAAGACGGTGCGAATCCTCAAAGACCACCGGATCTTCGACGCGTACGCCTGCCAGCCCGGTGATCTCAAAAAAGCGGCGATAGGAGAGGGCGCTACGCGCTTCACGCCAGTTCATAAGCTGCCACGGCTGCTCCTCGTGCAGCTGAGTAATGGCGGTGGGGTCCGTCAGCGCCAGCAGTTCTGCTTCACGTCCCTGCCAGCTCGCAGACGTCAGCGGATAGTAGCTGTCGAAATACGCCAGCGCCGGTTTACCGCTCTGCGGATCGGCTTTAATCGTGATCTCACCTTTTTCCACTGCGCGATCGAAATCGTCACCGAGAAACGGCAGCGTCAGTCTGCGCGACCAGTCGATATCAAAATAGCGCGCATACTGGCTCTCCTGTCCATGCTCAATCACATCACGCCACCAGGCATTCTCCAGTGAAGCCGCCATATGGTTAGGCACAATATCCAGGATCAGCTCCATGCCGGCGGCCTGCAGCGCTGCGCTCAGTCGATCAAAGCCCGCTCTGCCGCCGATAGCCGGATCGATTTCGTTGGCATCGGTGACGTCGTAGCCGTGCGTTGACTCTTTCGTCGCGGTAAAAATGGGTGAAGCATACAGATGGCTGATGCCCAGCTTCTGCAGGTAAGGCACCAGTTCCGTGGCACGATCAAAGGTCATGCCGTTGCGAAACTGAATGCGATAAGTGGAGGTCGGGATAGTCATGCTGCTGCTCCTGGTGCCAGACGGACAATAATGGCGTTCTGCGCGAGTTCATGTTGCTCCTGCGGCCAGGCAAACAGCGTTTCGCCTGGCATATCAGGAAGTGCCTGAGCAGTATTGCCCAGATTAAAAGCCATAGAGATCGTGCCCTGCGGGAAGCGCCACTGCACGGCGACGTAGCCATCACCGGTCGCCAGTACCTGACCGCTGTGACCCCCGGCCGTCGCCAGCAGCGGAACCAGATGCTGCTGACGCAGCGACAGCAGCGTGCGCGTCAGCGCCAGCCAGGCTTTGCCCTCGCAGCTGGTCGTCTTCGCCCAGTCGAGCTTTGAACGCCGGAATGTCTCTTCCGCGTTGGGATCCGGCACCTCATCGTCATGTCCGGCATGGCCGGTAAACTCGCGTGCACGTCCTTCACGCACCGCTTTCGCCAGATCGCCGTGAAAGTCGGTAAAAAACAGAAACGGATTAGTTTCACCATATTCTTCGCCCATAAACAGCAGCGGGATATGCGGTGACAGCAGCAGAGCCGAGTAGAGCACTTTGGTACGCGCCTCTCCGGCCAGCGTGATCAGGCGATCGCCCTGTGCCCGGTTGCCCACCTGATCGTGATTCTGAATAAAATCAACAAACGCCACCGGGGGCTGGCCTGCACTCGGTACGCCGCGCGTCTCACCGCTCTGGGCCGAGACCTCACCCTGATAGGCAAATCCCTCGGTCAGAATACGCGCGACTTTTTTCTCCGGCGCATCGGCAAAATCCTGGTAGTAGGCGTGAGTTTCACCGGTTGCCAGCACATGAATAGCGTTATGGAAATCGTCGTTCCACTCTCCGCTGAAGAGCGGAGTATTGCCCTGTTCATCGCGCGGATGCAGGAAGATCACGTTTCGTGAATCTTCCGTGGTGAGGTGTGCCGGACGGTCCGGGATTTCATGACGAATGCGCTCTGCAATTTCAATCAGCACATGTTTATCTGAGCTGTCTTCAATCTGATCGATAGCGTCAAAACGCAGGCCGTCGAGGCGATACTCTTTCAGCCAGTAGAGCGGCGCCTCAGAGATGTAGCGGCGGGCCGCATCCACATCGTAGGCGATACCGGCCCCCCAGGGGGTCTGGCGCTCTTCATGGAAAAACTGCGGGGCCAGCAGCGGCAGATAGTTGCCTTCAGGACCGAAGTGATTCAGCACAATGTCCAGCACTACGGAGAGGTTAAGCGCATGCGCCGCGTCAACAAACGCTTTGAAATCATCCGGGCTGCCGTAAGCGGTGTGTGGCGCATAGAGCAGGACGCCGTCATAGCCCCAGCCGCGATTACCGCCAAACTGCGACACCGGCAGCACCTCAATCATGGTGATACCCAGCTCAGCCAGCTGCGGCAGTTTTTCAATAGCTGCACGAAAGGTCCCTTCAGGCGTAAAGGTTCCGATATGCAGCTCATACACCACCGTCTCCTGCCATGGACGTCCGCGCCACTCGGTCTGCTGCCAGCGGTAGCTTTGAGGATCGATGACCAGTGACGGACCGTTAACCTCTGCTTTTTGCGCCCGCGAAGCCGGGTCAGGCACCACGCTGCCATCGGCCAGCACGTAGTGATATTCTGCACCTGGCGTCACCCCTGACTGTGACAGGGTAAACCAGCCATCTTTTTCCGCCTGCATAGGATAATCGGTACCGTTCAGGCGCAGGGCTACCTGCTGCTGACCCGGTGCCCAGAGACGAAAACGCACGGTGCCGTCAGCCAGGATTTCAGCACCCCAGGATTTTTCCAACGTTGTGGATTCCATTCTATTGCCTCGTTAGGCCCCGCGCGGGGCAATGGACGACATCAAGCGATTCGCATTTCCGAAATCATTTACTCTATGAAATAAAAGGCTAATCACCCCGGTAATGAAGAAAGGTCTCAGGTAAAGTGCTGAGTACCCTGAAAATCATAGCCTATATTTGGAAATATAAGTCCGGGCGCGCCGTAAAGTCGTTGCAGAAGTAAATTTTCCGATTTGTGCGGCAAAACATTTATTTTTTGCCATCATAGGCTACGGTTATGGTTACGCATGTAAGCGATGCGCCAATAAAGCCAGACGGCTTTCACCGTCAAACAGGAGAGCACTTATGAACGAAGATCGCATCAGTGGAAACTGGAAGCAGTTCAAAGGAAAAGTGAAAGAGAAATGGGGTCAGCTGACTGACGACGATATGGATGTTGCCGACGGCAAACGCGATCAGCTGGTGGGCCGCATTCAGGAACGCTACGGCTACGGTAAAGACCAGGCAGAAAAAGAGCTGAAAGACTGGGAAGATAGCAATAAGTATCACTGGTAAGTCTCAGCTTCCCGGCACGTTCGTGCCGGGATATTTTGTTTCAGCACATCGCCTTTTCCCGCTACGTTTATTCCTCTCCCGCTGCTATTTCTGCGCTGGCACTCATCAGTCGTTATTATAATGGCCGCTTATGGTCGTCTTTATTTAAACTCAGCAGCGCGACAAAACTAATCAGTGCGGTAATCATCACGTACCATGCCGGAATATCCGGATTTCCGGTTTGTTTGATCAGCCCTGAAATAATCAGCCCGGCGCAGCCGGAAAATAACGCGTTTGAGAGGGCATAGGCGAAACCCAGGCCGGTGTACCGCACCCGCGTGGGAAACATCTCTGCCAGCATGGCGGGTCCCGGGCCTGCCAGCATGCCGACCAGCGCACCAGCCACAAAGACCACCAGCGCTTTCGTTAACAGCCCGGAAGCGGGATTTTGCAACACCCCAAGCAGCGGAAGGGCGAAGATCAGCAGCATAAAGGTGGCAACCAGCATAATGGTACGCCTGCCGATGCGATCGCTCAGCCAGCCGGCGGGCAGAATAGTGGCGGCAAAACCGAGGTTTGAGATCACGGCAATCAGCAGCGCCTGATTAAAGCCGGTATGCAGCGTTGTTTGCAGATAGGTTGGCATAATCACCAGATAGGTGTAGCCCGCCGCTGACCAGACCATCAGGCGGCTGATGGCAAGCGCAATGGCGCGCAATGTGGCGGTGAAAGAAGCGCGTTCCGGCGCCGGAGCCTGCCGCACAGCGTTAAACTGCGGCGACTCATCCAGCCCGGCCCGCAGCCAGAGTGCAGCGCCTCCCAGCGGCAGCGCCAGCAAAAACGGCAGTCGCCATCCCCAGGCGAACATCGCCTCTTCACCGATAAGCAGCGGGATCAGCGCGACGGTCGCCGCACCGGCCAGCAGGCCGCACGCCACCGTTAGCGACTGCCACGCACCATACAGGCCCCGTTTGCCTGGCGGGGCGGCTTCCGTCATCAGCGACACCGCGCCGCCATACTCGCCACCGGCAAACAGGCCCTGCAGAATACGCAACAGCGTCAGCATTAACGGCGCGGCAAGACCGATAGCCGCATAGTCCGGCACCAGCCCGATAGCAGCCGTCACCAGCGTCATCATGATCAATACGCCGATAAGCACCGGTTTACGTCCGTGACGATCGCCCAGCCGGCCAAAAATAATCGCGCCGAGCGGACGGAAAAAGAACGCCACGGCGAAGGCGGCCCAGGTCAGGATGATACTGGTGCCGGCACGCTCATCCGGCAGCTGGAAAAAGTGCCTGGCAATAATCGGGGCCATAAAGCCATAAACGGCAAATTCATACCATTCGATAAAATTGCCAACCGAACCGGCGACGATAATACGTCGATGCGCTGGCATCATCTGAGCAGGCATAACCTATCCTTATAGACAGAAGCGTAGAGAAGAGAGCTGTAAAGCGGCATTAAGGCATAGATTTCAATGCGGTGTCTGTGAGGCGCACGCAATTGCAGGCAAAAAAAAGCCACCTGAAGGTGGCCAGCGTGACAGCGTATCAGGCAGGTTTTTGCTGCTTTTTGTGTTTGCGCTGCCGGCGCAGTTTATCAATCAGGCGATGCGCTTCCGCACGGGTGGCGACCGCAGGCGATGACCCCTTCAGTGGTTTACGCGCCGTTTCGCTCAGCGTCAGCACCGTCAGCAGGCCAATAACTCCGGCGCCCATCATGTAGTAAGCAGGCATCATTTTGTTGTGCGTGGTATCCACCAGCCAGGCTGTGATTAGCGGCGTGGTGCCACCAAACAGTGAGACCGAAAGGTTGAAGCCAATCGCCAGCGCGCTATAACGGATATCGGTGACAAACAGTGCCGGCAGGGTGGCAGGCATGGTGCCGCTGAAGCAGGTATGCAGCAGACCAAGAATCGCCAGTCCGGCAAAAACCCAGTACATATTACCGGTACCCAGCAGCATAAACGCAGGGATAGCCAGCACAATCAGGCCCAGCGCGCCAAAGCCGATAACCGGCTTGCGGCCGAGACGATCGGTAAAGTAGCCCCACATCAGCGTCAGTGGCATCATGATAAACATCACCACCATCACCAGCAGCAGGCCGGAGAGTTCGCTCAGGCCGAGGATCCCGGTAAGGTAGCTTGGCATATATGCGGTCAGCATATAGTTGGAGACGTTGAACAGCAGCACCAGCCCGATACACTTCAGCAGCGGTTTGCTCTGGGTACGCAGCATCTGCCACAGCGTCAGCGGCGGCTTGTTATGCTCCATCTCTTCACGCTGATCCATATGGTCTTTAAATGCCGGCGTCTCTTCCAGCTTCAGGCGAATATAGAGACCAAACAGACCGAGTGGTGCCGCGAGAAAGAACGGAATACGCCAGCCCCACGACATCATCTCATCATGCGGCAGGTACGCAATCATCCCGGTTACCAGGCTGGCACCCAGCAGATAGCCCGCCAGCGTGCCAAATTCCAGGAAGCTGCCCATAAAACCGCGGCGCTTATCGGTTGAATACTCGGCAATAAAGGTTGCTGCACCGCCATATTCGCCGCCGGTTGAGAAGCCCTGAACCAGACGGGCTACCAGCAGCAGAATCGGCGCCGCAATGCCGATACTGGCATAGCTCGGGATAAGACCAATACAGAAGGTGCCGATGGACATCATTACCATTGTAAAAGCGAGGACTTTCTGACGGCCAAAGCGATCGCCCAGCGGTCCGAACACCATACCGCCAATCGGACGCACGAGGAACGCGGCGGCAAAGGTACCAAATGAAGCGATAAGCTGCGCGGTATTACTGGCATCGGGGAAGAAGACCTGACCAATAATCACGGCCAGATAGCTGTATACGCCAAAATCGAACCACTCCATGGTATTACCAAGAGCAGCTGCGCCGACGGCGCGTTTTAAAAGTTTATTGTCGATGACGGTAATATCATCAACGGTCAGATCGGGTTTATTTACTGTTTCAGTGCTCATAGGCTTCCTTTGACAATGAAATAAAAGCGATCTTATAGCTTTCGCAGCCGGTTATTGCAGGGTGGAAAAGAAAGCTATAAGAGGCCGAAAGGCGAACACCTTAGGAGATAATTTTTCTTTACGCAACTTTGTGATGTATATCACTGGCAATAAGCGTAGCGCTGAAGTAAAGAACTGTCAAAAAGCGCGACGGCGGGATAACAGGTTATCGCGTTAATTGAGATTACAGAGAGATAAGACGCGATATTATGCTGGTCACCGAGCCTGTCTGGGCAGAAATATCGTAAACCAGAGATATTACTCTGTGATATACCGGTGGGCAAAAAAACGTCATTGATTGACAGCTGCATCAACTGCTGTCAGCTAATGTCAGGATAATTATCCTGGCCCTTCGCTTGCTGCCGCCAGCAGTGGCACAATAATGTCACTCAATGGCGTAGGCACACCTTTGCTGCGTCCATACCGCTGTATAACCCCGTTGCGGCACTGCCACTCCAGCGGTCGACCCGCCTGCCGGTCAGCGAGAATAGAGGTGCTCAGATCGGCTGGTGCGCTCTGCAACCCTGCCACTATTTCGTGTGTGACGTTGTCACTTAGAGTTGCCCCGCAGGCGCGCGCCACGTTAAGTGCTTCACTGAGATAAGCCAGCGCCAGTTCAGTAATATCTCTCCGGTTAAACATGCCTGCCCGGCGATTTGCCAGCACCATCAGGCCCGCTACCGCATTCTGTAACAGCTTGCGCCATGCCACAGAGTGAAAATCAGCGCTGAGATCGGTGCTGCAGCGCGTGCCCGCCAGAGCAGTAACGATGCGTGCTGCGCCTGGCGTATCGGGCAGCGTCAGCCGCGGCCGGGCGCGCAGCCAGACAGAGGCGTCCGCTTCGCGCTGAGCCGGAAACCAGACCACCGAAGGAATAATTTGCGCGCCATTCACCAGCGGCTGCAGCTGCGTCTGCTGTTCAATGCCGTTTTGCAGCGCGCACACCACGGTATTCTCATTGCATAATGCCCGCAGCCAGCCTGCACACTGCGCCACCTGAGTGGTTTTGACCGCAACAAACAGTAGCGTAACCGCATGACGGATAGCGACAGGATCGGTCAGCACCGGACCCGGCACCCGGATTTCGCCGTCGTCATGACGCAGCCTCAGGCATGCATGGGGCGTACGGCCACAGAGCAGCGGCGGGCGCCCGGCTTCATGCAGGGCAGCTGCAACGGTGGTGCCGATAGCGCCAGGGCCGAGCAGTGCGACAGAGGAGTAATCTGACATATAAAGACTCCGGTTCAGGCTGATATTCTGCTGATAACAGAAGAGGGAAGTGCTAAGTATTATTCACGTTCGCGCAGTTGGCCGCCTGAAGCGTAATAAAACAGGTTTCTGAATAATTCTCTATGGCGGTCGCCTTTTTTTAGCGGACAATCAGTAACGTAATTGTTTCCGCCGCTGCGCTGGCATCCTGATTCATATTAACTATGTTTATGACTCAAAGAATAAAAGGATGCTCTATGCGTAATCTTATATTGAGTGGATTCACCGTATTGTTGCTGTCAGGATGCGGCGCGAATAACAGTGCGTCACCGGTCAACGCTCCCGGTGCGCCCGTGGCGGGTAAAACCGCGCTGCTGGAGAGCGGCGCGGCCGCACTGCAGTCGCGCCCGCCGATTGATGCCATTAACACCTATCTGGATGGATTTCACTACTACTGTGGTGATAAACAGGGACAGATGGAAGCGCATCACTATGTCACCATTCTCAACGATGATGTGATGCAGGCAGTGATCTTCGACGGCAATAAAAAAGATGCCAAGCTGATGGGCGTTGAATATATCATCAGCGAGCGGCTGTTTAAGCAGCTTCCGGCGGGCGAGAAGAAGTACTGGCACAGCCACCGCTATGAAGTGAAATCAGGCTCTCTGATTGCGCCGGGCATCCCGGACGCCGCTGAACATGCGCTGATGGGCAAAATCGTCAATACCTACGGAAAAACCTGGCACACCTGGCATACTGACCGCGACAAAACCCTGCCGCTGGGCGAGCCAGCGCTGATGATGGGCTTTACCGCCGACGGAGAGATGAACCCGGCGCTGCTGCGCGATCGTGACCAGCGCTTTGCCGTCGACACGCAGAAAATTCGTGCGGCGCGCGCCGATCTCGACGCGCATCCGGTGGCCGCAGGCGCTGATAACTGCCAGCGCGTACATCAGGCGCACTGATCGCCACAAAATCTATCCGCAGCGTTCGCCCTGCGGATTTTTTTCGCCTGCCGCCCCCGAACCAGGTTAAAAAGAGAGATCGTTTTTCTCTGCCGTAAGGAACCAGACGTATTATGACGCTCAAACGTTATTTCACCAGCGACCAGCTGACGCTTACCACCCGGGTATTACGCTGTGAACCGCAGGATGATGGCCGCTTTCGTCTCATACTCAGTGAAACGCTGTTTCATCCGCAGGGTGGCGGACAGCCCTCCGATCGCGGAACCCTTGCCGGCGCGGCGATGCTGCAGGCGCTGCAGGAGGGCGACGATGTCGCACACTATACCGATCGGCCGGTTGAACCAGGCGAGGTGGAGCTGGTGGTGGATGGCGAGCTGCGCGAGCTGCACTCGCGTTACCACTCCGCGGGTCATTTGATCGCTTATGCCGGAGAGTCATTTGGCTGGCGTGGATATAAAGCCAACCACCGGCCAGGGGAAGGTCGCATTGTTTTTACCGCGCTGGATCAGACTCAGCCGGTTACGGCAGAGGCGCTGATGCAGCGGGCTGCAGCGTTGGTGGCGGGCAACTACCCCCGCGTGCTGGGTGAAGAGGCGGGAAAACGTATGGTGAGCTGGGGTGAACTGACCCCCTATGCCTGCGGCGGCACGCATGTGCTCAGCACCGGGGAGATCGGTGACATTGTGATTGGCAAAGTAAAAGAAAAGAAGGGTGAGCTCACGGTACAGTATAGCCTGAGCCACTAAGCGGCATCAGGGGGGACTCCGTTCCCGCCATCATGCCTGCGGCGTTAGCTTTTTCTCAGCCGTGATCCGTCAGCGACTGCGCTGCGCAAATCAGCGCCAGATGGCTCAGCCCCTGCGGCATGTTACCGCGCCACTCATCGGTGCGAACATCGAACATCTCATTAAAGGTTTCAACGTTGCCACGCTGACAAAGTTTGTCGAGGATCTCTTCCATCGCCTGCTCTGCCTGTGGAATATCACCCAGCGCGGCCAGCGCTTCCACCAGCCAGAAAGAGCAGGCAATAAAGGTACTCTCCTCCTGTTCCACACCGGAGTAGCGATAAACCATTGCGCTGTTGTGTCCCAGATCCTGACGGATAGCGCGATAGGTCGCGCGCATGCGCTCAGGATTCACCTGGTTGCCGTAACGGTGCATCAGCGCCAGCGCCGCATCCAGTTTATCTTCGCTGTCCGGGTAGAAGAGATAAGCCTGTCTGGACTCGCTCCAGCAGTGCGCCTCCACCCACTCGCTGATGCGATCGCGTTCGCGCTGCCAGCGCTCAAGCCAGGTCGGCTCAATATGTTTCGCCTCTGCCAGCGCCACGGCGCGATCCAGCGCCAGCCAGCAGGCCATCTTGGAATGCGTATAGTGATGCTGATCGGGCAGCTCCCAGATCCCGCAATCCTGCTGACGCCATGAATCAGCGCAATGATTCGCCAGCTCACCCAGCATGCGCGAGGTAGAGAGATCGAGAATGTGACCAGCCTGTATAAACAAATCGGCGGTGGCGAGCATGTCGCCATACATACTGAGCTGGAGCTGATCGCGCGCATTATTGCCGATGCGTACCGGCTGTGAATGGTGGTACCCCCGCAGCGGCGGATAAGATTCAGCCGGGACTTCATCCCCTTCGAGCGTATAACAGGCGCGCAGCGCGGTGCCGTGACGAATAATCGTTTTCGACAGCCATGAGAAAGCAGCCTTACAATCTTCCAGCGCGCCCAGAAACACAAACGATTTAATAATCAGGCAGGCGTCGCGTACCCACGCATAGCGATAGTCATAATTTTTTTCGCCGCCGATACCTTCCGGCAGGGAAGTTGTGGCCGCCGCCGCCAGCGCGCCGGTAGGAGAGTACCAGAGAAATTTCAGCGACAGCGCTGAACGCCGCACGTGCTTTTCATAGCGCCCCTGATAACTCAGGCTGCGCGTCCAGTCGCACCAGGCGGTGTGGCTGGTTTCAATACGGGTATCGATAGCGCTTAAATCCGGCACCGCCAGCGGTTCGCGCTCGGTGACCAGCAGAGCAACCAGCGCGTGACTGCCGGGCGAGGTTTTGAGCGTGGCAGCGATACGTTCATCGTCCCGCTGCGTAATATGCCACGCGTCACTGGTGCGCAGCATCGCCATCAGATCGGCAATATGATAAACATCGCCCTGTTCAGTGCAGTCCCGCCACGGCGAGCAGGTCTCAGCCAGCGTACCAAAGCGTAACGTCAGCGTCAGCTCAACGTGGCCCTCGATCCCTTCAACGCGCCGCGCCAGCTCACTCCACGGCAGACGACCGGCCAGCGTGCTGTTTAATGATTCAGTCAGCAGGACTGAACCCTCTGCGGTGATAAAGGTGGTTTCCAGCACGTTACTGTCAGCGCGATAAGCGCGTTCGGTGCGGAAGGGGGCTGCGGGTACAATCTGGAAAAACCCGCCAATCTCCGGATCGAGCAGGCGGTCAAACAGCGGGGCGGAGTCGAGATTAGGTGCACACCACCAGTCAATAGCCCCATCCGGTGCGATAAGCGCAACGGAACGGCCTTCCCCGATGGCAGCGTAATCTCCAAGGCGCGCAAACCCTTTCTCGCGCATCGGCGACTGCAAAATCTGGTTATTCATCATGCTTCCCTGTCAGCTGAAACGACAGCGTGGCTGCCACAGGGGCAGCCACGCTGATATCGGGCAGAATGTGCTATTACAGCGTGCCGGTACCGCCGTCTGAGCACCATACCTGGCCGGAAGTAAAGCCGTTCAGGTTTTCAGCAAAGGTGACATAGAGCGGCGCGATTTCCACCGGCTGGCCCGGACGGCCCATCGGTGCACCGGAACCAAACTGCTGCAGTTTCTCTTCCGGCTGACCACCGCACGCCTGAAGTGGCGTCCAGTATGGGCCCGGTGCCACAGCGTTAACGCGGATCTTCTGTTCCGCCAGCTGTTTAGCCAGCGCTTTAGTGAAGGCGGCAATTGAGGCTTTGGTCTGCGCATAATCCAGCAGAATAGCGCTTGGCTCATAAGCCTGAACGGAAGAGGTATTTATAATAGAGGCGCCCTCTGGCAAATATTCCAGCGCGGCTTTAGTGATCCAGAACATCGCATAGACGTTGGTCTTAAACGTTGCGTCAAAATCTTCCGTCGAGAGGGTGCGAATAGATTCATTAAACTGCTGACGTCCGGCATTATTAACCAGAATATCCAGGCCATCGAGTTTTTCAGCGGCTTCTTTAACCAGCTGCTGGCAAAACGATTCGGAACGGATATCACCCGGAATAGCGACGGCTTTACGTCCTTCAGCTTCAATCAGCTTAACCACTTCCTGCGCATCTGACTCTTCAGCAGGCAGATAGTTGATGGCAACGTCTGCGCCTTCACGAGCGTAAGCGATAGCCACGGCGCGGCCGATACCTGAATCGCCGCCGGTGATTAGCGCTTTACGTCCGGTCAGGCGGCCTGAACCGCGATAGCTTGTTTCACCGTGATCGGGACGCGGATCCATTTTACTGGCTAAGCCGGGGAAATCCTGCGACGGCGTGTTAAACGGCGGCTGCGGATATTCATTAGCGATTAGCGTTTTGTTAGTGAACGAATTCATAACGGGCTCCTTGTACAGTGAACGTGTAGAAAATAAGCCTGGCA
The DNA here is from genome assembly GCF_020079945.1 of Pantoea eucrina. Classification (NCBI taxonomy): domain Bacteria; kingdom Pseudomonadati; phylum Pseudomonadota; class Gammaproteobacteria; order Enterobacterales; family Erwiniaceae; genus Pantoea; species Pantoea eucrina. Next base: position 31,293 of record NZ_CP083450.1, read on the forward strand.
GAGATGTGATATTTGTCACGTAAAAAAATTACGAATGAATTTTATTTGTGCAATATCCATGCAGTGCGGGAAGTTATTTTTCCTTACAATTTCACTAACGTAATGATTATTTATCCCCTCTTAGTCCACATTTAGAAAATAAGCGAGTCGGCAACATTGCAGAGCAGAAAATTAGCTCTAAGCTCATTGAATAACTTTAATAAATTCCCGGCGTTTTACCGGGATAAACATAATGAGCACTGTCGTCAACGAGGCGAAAATGAGCGAAGCACTCTGTACCATTATTTATAACGGGGAACGGCTGAATGGCGCAGCGGATCAACCGCTGATCGATTTTCTGCAGCAGCAGGGAAAAAAACTGCCGCACGTCTGCTACCACCCGGCGTTGCCGCCGCTGCAAAGCTGCGATGTCTGCTGGGTCAGGGCTGACGGAGAGCAGGTGCGTGGCTGTACCCTGCGGACTTATGAAGGCTTGCAGGTGGTCAGTGAAGGCGCCGACCTGGCTGCTGCACAGCAGGAAGGTATGGACCGTATTCTGAATCGCCATGAACTTTACTGCACGGTGTGTGAGCACAATACCGGCGACTGTACGCTGCATAATGCGGTAGCCGATATGCACATGCCGATTCAGTTCTATCCCTATGAACGTAAACCCTACACGAAAGATCACAGCAATCCGTTTTATACCTACGATCCCGACCAGTGCATTCTCTGCGGACGCTGCGTTGAGGCGTGTCAGAACATAGAAGTCAATGAGACACTCTCAATTGACTACAGCGCAGAACATCCGCGCGTATTGTGGGATGGCGGGACGGAGATTGCCGGATCGAGCTGCGTCAGCTGCGGTCACTGCGTCACGGTTTGCCCGTGTAACGCGCTTTTAGAAAAAACCATGCAGCCCGATGCCGGTCCGTTTACCCGCATGGATGAGGATTTAAAGCGGCCGTTTATTGATGCCATTAAAAAAATGGAGAAGAGCATCGGCATGGAGCCGATAACCGGCATCTCACTGATTGATGATGCTTTGCGCAAAACAGAAATTAAAAAAACCAAAACGGTCTGCACCTACTGCGGCGTTGGCTGCAGCTTTGAGGTCTGGACGCGCGATCGCCATATCCTGAAGGTGCAGCCGGTCGCTGAGGCGCCGGTAAACGGCATCTCCACCTGCGTAAAAGGCAAGTTTGGCTGGGATTTTGTTAACAGCCCGAATCGCCTGACCACGCCGCTTATCCGGGAAAACGGAGCATTCCGGCCTGCCAGCTGGGAAGAGGCGCTGAACCGGGTGGCGGAAGGGCTGCGTGCCGTAGCGCATCAGCACGGCGGCGCAGCAATTGGATTTATTGGCTCCAGTAAAGCCAGTAATGAAGAGGCCTATCTGACGCAAAAGATCGCGCGCCTGATTTTTGGTACCAACAATGTCGATAACTCTTCACGCTATTGTCAGAACCCGGCTACCCAGGGGCTGTTCCGCACCGTGGGTTATGGCGGCGATGCCGGCACGCTGCGCGATCTGCAGCAGACCGATCTGATTATCACCGTGGGCAGTAATCTTGCAGAAAACCATCCGGTATTCGCCTCGCACATCAAACAGAGCCATAAACATCACGGGCAGAAACTGCTGGTCGTGGATCCGCGTAAGCATGAAATGGCGGAGCGCGCCGACTGCTATCTGCGTATCCGGCCCGGTACCGATATGGTCTGGGCCTCTGCGATGGCGAAATATATGTTCGATCATCACTATGCAGACGACGCGTTTCTGGCTGAACGCGTTAATGATGTTGACGCCTACCGCGCCTCGCTCGCGCCGTTTACGCTTGAGATGGCGAGTGAAGTAACCGGTCTGAGCGTGGAGGCGCTCACCGAGGCAGCGGAGATGATCGGCCAGGCAAACAGCGCCTGTATTCTCTGGGCGATGGGTATCACGCAGCACAGCCACGGTGCCGATGCCAGCACGGCACTCTCTAACCTGCTGCTGGTGACCGGCAACTATGGTCGCCCCGGCACCGGTGGCTATCCGATGCGCGGCCATAACAACGTGCAGGGGGCCAGCGACTTTGGCTGCCTGAGCAATGTTTACCCCGGCTATGAAAGCGTAACGGATGATGCGGTTCGCGAGAAGTGGGCGCGTGCCTGGCAGGTTGCGCCGGAAGCGCTCTCTGATGAAGAGGGGCTGGATAACTTCCTGATGATTGAGCACGCCCACGATAAGCAGCTGCGCGCAATGTACATCATCGGCGAAGATACCGCCTTTTCAGACGCTAACTCCACCAAAGTGGATGAAGCGTTCAGCCAGCTCGATTTTATGGTGGTGCAGGACATTTTCATGAGCAAAACCGCGCGCTACGCCGACGTGGTGCTGCCCGGCTGTCCGAGCCTGGAAAAAGAGGGCACATTCGTCAATACCGAGCGCCGTATACAGCACTTCTCCCCGGCGTTTGCTCCACTGGGTGAGAGCCGGCCTGACTGGCAGATTCTGACCGATCTCGCCGCGCGTCTCGGGCATCACTGGCGCTATCCAAACCCCGGCGCCATCATGGCGGAGGCGGCGGGCATTGCGGATCTGTTTGCCGGTGTGAGCTATGAACAGCTGGTAGGCTGGCAGTCACAGCTCTGGCCGGTGAAAGCAGATGGCAGCAGTACGCCGCTGCTCTATACCGACGCATTTGCGTTTCCGGATGGTAAAGCGCGTCTCTATGCGCTTGAGTGGCAGCCGCCAGAAGAGCAGCCGGACGCAGAGTACGATCTGCTGCTGAATAATGGCCGCATGCTGGAGCATTTCCAGTCCACAAACCAGACCGGGCAGGGCGGACGCATCATGTCGCTGTCACCCAACTGGTTTGTGGAGATCTCGCCGCAGCTGGCGGAAGCGCGTCAGCTGCAGGAGGGTGACTGGGTTGAAATCCGCTCGCGGCGCGGCGCGCTGGAGGTGCCGGTGGTGGTGACCGATCGTGCCGCAGGGAACGTGCTGTTTATCCCGATTCACTATGGCAAACCCGGCGTCAATGGTCTGACCGGTAACCACCACGACCCGGATGTGAACACGCCGGCTTACAAAGAGATTGCCGTCAGCCTGCGTAAACTGGCGCGTCAGCCTCAGCCGCATCCGCTGCCGTTGCATAACTTCCGTCACGGTCAGCGAACGCCGCTGGATCACCTGCCGGTTGAGGTGAAATGGCAGCAGCCGGAGTACCGTTTGCCCCCTGAACATGTTTCGCACCCGGAGAAAAGCTAATGGCCGAACCGCTGGACTACCAGCCTGAACCTGCGCGCACTGAACCCACCGCGCAGGAGTCACTCAATACGCTGCTGGAGAATCTGCATCAGCACGGCTTTCTGCGTCTCGCCAATGACGTGGTTAAAGCGAACAACGACATTGGTAAAATTCTTGCCGGCGGGCTGAATCGCCCCGGTACTCAGAACGCCATCCAGAACATTTCGCTGCTGTTTATGATGCTGAGCACTATTCCACCCGAGCGGTTTAATCATGTACTGCTGGCGCTGCGCGATGCGCTGGTCGCGATGAAGCCAGCGAGCGAGTCTGTTCAGCAGGAGAAAGCTGCGCCCGGCATCAGAGGAGTAATGAAACTGCTGAATGATGAAGACCTGTGGCAGGGTGTGCGTCCGCTGCTGTCGGCGCTGGAAGTTTTTTCGCGCGAGATGCAGAAAGAGGAGGAGACCCCGATTACCCGCTACAGCGGTAAGCCGACCCGTGAATAGTCAGGAGTGGGTGCTGCTGATTGCCCGTGGTCAGTTTGCGCTGACCATGGGCATGCACATTACGCTGGCAGCGCTGACGCTGGGCCTGGCGCCTTTCCTGGTCTGGTTTGAAGCGCGCTGGCTATGGGGGAAGCGCCCTGAAGCGCGGCAGGCGCTGCAGTTCTGGATCAAAATTTTTGCCCTGACGGTGGCTATCGGCACCGTCTCTGGCGTCGTTATGGAATTTCAGTTCGGCACGCACTGGTCCGGGCTGGCGTCACGCGCGGGCGGGGTGATAGGCCCGCTGATGCTGTACGAAGTGCTTATCGCCTTTTTTCTGGAGTCCGCGCTGACCGGCGTGATGCTGTTTGGTTTTGATCGGGTTAAGCCTGGCGTCCATTTCACCGTGACCTGTTTTGTGGCGCTGGGCGCCGTGCTGAGCGCGTTCTGGATCCTTGCGGCTAACTCCTGGATGCAGACGCCGGTTGATTTTCATCTGACCGATGATGGCCGTCTGCTGCCCGACAGCGCGTGGACGCTGCTTGCTGCTCCCTCTTTTGGCTGGCGTCTGGCTCATATGCTGCTCGCCTCGGTAATAAGCGTCAGCTTCCTGCTGGGCGGCGTAGCCGCGTGGCGCTTGTGCCGTCAGCCGGATGAAGCGGCCAGCCGTCTGATGCTGCGCAGCGCGCTGACGGTAACGCTACTGGCGGTACCGGCGCAGATTGTAGTGGGCGATCTGCATGGTGAAAATACGCGCACCTGGCAACCGGCTAAGCTGGCTGCCATCGAGGGGAGCTGGCACGCTCCGCCGCCGGGTCAGGGAGAGCCGCTGCGGCTGTTTGCCATTCCGGATCAGCAGGCGCAGCGCAACCACGCTGAACTGGCGATCCCGGCGATCGGCTCCCTCTACCTGCGTCACAACCTCAGCGGGCATATTAAAAGTCTGAGCGAGTTTCCGGCAGAGGCGTTGCCGCCCGTGTTACCGGTGTTTTTTGCGTTTCGCCTGATGGTGGGATGCGGCGTACTGATGCTGGTGGTTAGCCTGGCGGCCAACCTGCAGCGCTGGCGCGGTCGTTTATACCATTCACCGCGCCTGTTGCGTCTGCTGACACTGATGTCGCCTGCCGGGTTTTTGGCGCTGCTGGCTGGCTGGGTGGTCACGGAAATGGGACGCCAGCCCTGGACGGTTTATGGCGTGTTACGTACTGCTGACAGCCTTTCGCCGCTGTCGCTCAGCAGTACATTGGTCATTTTTATCGCTATCGTGCTGGTCTATACGCTGGGTTTTGCGGCTGGCCTGCTCTATTTAGTGCGTCAAATCAACGCACCGCTGCCTGACGATGCCGACGTGGCAGCCGAGCACGTTGAAACACCGGCCTGAGGAGCTGATGATGCTTGCCGATCTCTCTGCCGCCGTGCTGATTTTTTCACTGCTGATGTATCTGGCGCTGGATGGCACCGATCTTGGCGTGGGCATGCTGTTTTACGCTTTCGACACGCCACAGCAGCGGCAGTGGATGGCACACAGCCTGCTGCCGCTATGGGATGCTAACGAGACCTGGCTGGTGCTGATGGCCGGGGGAATGCTGGCGCTTTTTCCTGCGCTCTATAGTCTGCTGCTGCAGACGCTGATGGTGCCGGTATTTCTGCTGCTGCTGGCGCTGTTTCTGCGCGCGCTGGCGCTGGCGTATCGCGCGCAGGTGAGTAGGGCATGGCGTGTCTGGCTTGATCGGTTGATGATAGCCAGTTCGCTGGCCGCAGCCTTTTTGCCCGGCTGGATAAGCGGCCTGATCCTGGTTTCGCGTCCGCCCGCCGGAATTATTATCGATCTCTCGCTGGCACCGCTGCTGTGTGGTGCCGGCGTGGTGGCGGTCGATCTGCTGCTGGGCTGCTGCTGGATCTGCTGGCGTCTGGATGAGGCGGCGGGAGAACGCGCCCGGTCACTTGCCGTGCTGGCATGGACCTGCGCGGTGATATGTCTGACAGGCGTGATACTGCTGGAGCCGACGCTATGGCAGCTGAGCTGGCAGCGCGCGCCTGGCCAGCTTATTCTGATTGCGATCCCGCTGCTGATTGTGCTTCAGGCCATATTACTCTGGCGCGAAGCGATGGTGGCGCTGCTGATGACAACGCTGCTGCTTGTCGGCGCAGTGGTCATCGCCCTGGCGTTCGGCCTCTATCCGTGGCTGCTGCCGTTTCAGCTGCGTATTCAGGAAGAGGCCTCGTCGCCGGTGACGCAGGGCGTGGTGCTGACCGGCATGCTGATTTTCCTGCCGCTGACGCTGGCCTACCACAGCTGGTCCTTTTGGGTATTCAAACGCCGCCATCAGCGCTGAGTTTACGGCTGGTCAGCGGGTATACGCATAAACCAGGTTCCCTGCAGCGGCATGCGTAAAAAATCGCGAAACAGCGTTTCCAGCGTCTGCTGAGGATCGACGTCAGCGAAACGCTGCGGATAGAGCGTTTTAGCCATAAATTCTGCTGCAACGACGTGCCACGGGCTGAGATAAAAATTCATCCACAGCGCGCCCGCCTGACCATTATGCAGCGCCTTCAGCCCGCGCAGCCCTTTCTGCTGTCCGGTCAGCTGCTGAAAACTCTGCAGTGCAACATCAGGCGCGATCTCCGGTCCGAGCTTCAGCCGGCCACTGCTCTGATTGTCGCTAAAACCGGTAGCAAAGTAGTAGTCAGGCTGCGCGGCAATCACGCTCTCTTCACTCAGGCGGGCAAACACACCCTGCCGGGTACGGGCGGCGATGTTGTCGCCTCCGGCCAGGCGCAGAAGCTCGCCCAGACTGCCGTTGATTGCCGTCACGCAGCACTCATTGCGGCGTCCCAGATGCAGGTGCAGCAGCACTTCAGGGCGCGCACCGTGAAAATCAGCAAGCCGCTCCTCAATGACCCGCATATGGGCGGCGTAAAACCGGTTAAATGCGGCTGCCCGCGCCTGCTGATTAATCACATCACCCAGGATCTCCACGCTGCGCCGGGTATTCTTCAGCAGCTGAACGCGCAGGTCGATCTTCACGACCGGAATGTGTGCCGCCTGCAGTACCGCAAGCAGACGCGCGTCAGCATCATCATAGCGTGCCAGACTGGGTAAAATGACGACGTCGGGGCGCAGCGCAATAACCTGTTCCGGGTTGATCGCCGCCGGGCCACCGCTGCCAAGTGACGGAACCGCCTCTATTTGCGGAAAACGTCGCGCAAAGCTGCGCCACATCTGCGCATCATATTTCTGCAGATCGCGTGGCCAGCCCACAATGTGCTGCAGCGGATTTTCAGGCGCCAGCAGCGCCAGCGTATAGAGCATACGGCTTTCGCCAAGCACAATGCGCTGCGGGCGATCGGGTATTGTCACCAAATGACCGTCAATATCGGTGAGCGTTTTTGCCTGCGCCAGCGGGCTGAGCAGCAGCCAGGCTAACAGCAGCAGGCTGGCGAAAAAGAGTGAATCAGAACGCAATGCTCGCCTCCGCCACCAGATTGCGGGTCTCGCCTTCGCGTACGCGCAGGTTGCCACCGCTGGAGGTGTAGTAGTGTTTATCAAACAGATTATTCAGGTTCAGCTGAAGCCGGGTTTTATGCCCGGAAAGGGTACTGTTCCAGGCAATAAAGGTGTCGGCTACCGTATAGTCAGGCAGGGTAAAGCTGTTCTCCGGATCGCCCGCGCGTGAACCGACATAGCGGGCACCCCCCCCGATGCGGAAATCACCCGGAATGCCGGGCAGCGCCAGCGTGTGGGTGAGCCAAAGTGCACCGGCGTGACGGGGAGCGTTCTGCAGCCGGTTGCCGTTATTGGCCCTGTTTACGCCATAGTCAGCGATCTCCGCTATATCTCATAGCTGTAACTGGCGCTGATCTCCCAGCCGGCAGCCACTTCCCCGTTAAGCTCCGCTTCAGCGCCTGTGGATCGCGCCCGGTTGATAGTGCGCGTGGTGCCATTGATGCTGAGTGACATATCGCGCTCATCAATGCGGTAAAGCGCCAGGCTGGCAAACAGCGTCGGCGTGATTTGCCACTTGCTGCCCGCTTCCCAGCTGGTGCCCTGTTCAGGTTTGCCCACCCGTCCCGCATCATCCACCTCGGTTGAGGGGGTGAACGATTTGCTGACGCTGGTATAGAGCGAGATATCCGGCGTAAGTTTGTAGATCGCGCCTGCCTGCGGCAAAAATTTGTTGCCGCTGCTCTCCAGCGTCTGCACGATTGGGTCGGACCCCTTTGAGGCGCGCTGTTCATAATGCTGATAGCGGCCGCCTGCCACCAGGGTCCAGCGATCGTTAATCGCTACGCTATCTTTGGCGTAAAACGAGCGGCTGTGAATGCGGTTCAGCAGCCGGGCATTTGCGCGGCGCTCGGTAGTGGCATCCGTGACCGGCGCAAGCAGATCGTAATGCGGTTCGGCAAGCGTAAACCCGCGATTCGCTTTGCCCTGATACTGCCGCGCCCGCAAGGTCTGATTCATCTCATAATCGGTGCCCGCCACCAGCGTGTGCGTCATGCCGGCAAGCTGCTGCATACCGGTCAGATCCCAGGCGATATATTTTGTCTGATGATTAAAACCGCGATTGGCGTCAGCGCGACGCGTCACCACCCCGCTGTCGGGATCGATGGCGGTAACGCGCACTTCATTATTATCATACTGGCGCTGGTTCCAGCCCAGCGTCACACGCGTGCTCCAGTCGTCACTGAACTGCCAGTCGTAGTGGGTATTCAGCGTTTTATTATGGCCCCAGGCGTGGCCAGCTTTATCATCCAGCCGATCTCTGTAGCCGATATCAACCGGGCGGTTATGGATAAACGCCGTACCGCGATCGTAAGGAATATCATACTGATAATCTTCGTAACTCAGCAGAAAGCTGGCTTTCTCGCCATACCACTGCAGTGAGGGTGCGATGAGCCGGTGTTTATCGCGGCCAAAATTGCGCCAGTAATCCAGGTTCTGCTGCTCTGCGATCAGCCGGAAAGCAAAACCGTTATTCAGGGGGCCGGTGATATCGAACGTACCGCTGCCGCCGCCGCTGCTGGCGGTCCGGCCGCTCAGCGCGGTACGCCATTCATAAAGCGGTTTTTTGCTGATGATATTGATGACGCCACCAGGATTCTGGATCCCGTACAGCAGTGAAGCGGATCCTTTCAGTACTTCAACCCGCTCCGTTGCTGCGTTAACATTAAGGCCCTGACTGCTGCGTATGCCATCGCGATAGACCGAACCGTCGCTGTTGCCGCCAAACCCGCGGCGCACAAAGCCATCTTCCGTGCCTGCCAGCGTATTACCTTCGCTTACGCCGCTGACAAAGCGCATCGCCTCCGCCAGGCGACTTACCTGGTAATCCTCCAGCTGTTGCGGCGTTATGATGCTTACTGACTGGATCTCATCAAGCCGCGCAACGGGCAGTTTGCTGCTGACGGTGCTGCTGCCGGCGCTGTAGCCGGACGCGGTTTCACTATCAGCCTGAACCGTCAGCGTGGTTTCCTGCTCTGCGGCATTCGCCGTAACGGAGACGGGGATAAGCCCCTGCAGCGCAACATATAACGCAGGGCGTAACCCCTTTGGCACAAAAGTAGAGGAAATAAGCATGTCAGCAAACCTGGTAAAGACGGAATGTTCCGTTATAAAGCCATCGGCAAAACCTGCCGCATGCGGGCAGGCAGAATAATCACGCAAAGCCACAACGCAGGCTTGAATGTAATTGAGAATCATTCAAACATGAAAAAATGTAGTAGTAAACGGATATAATGCTGGTAATACTACAGTTATCCGCAAGCCGATTAATTACTGCTTACTGAAAAATTTATATTAAAAATCAATAAGTTAAATTTAAATCAGTAAAGATGTTGTTATTTATGTGAGTAAAGTGAAGATGGCGTATGTCATTGTTATCAGACTATCCACTACAAAATATCTCTCTTTCACAGCGGGTAATGTTATGAGGCTCAGGTCATGGCGCTGAAAAAAAATGCTGTCCGGACAGATATTTTTGGCGATCGCTGCCGGGCACGTATCGCCAGTCTCTCTCCCCGGCTGCAGACGGTAGCCCGCTATATTGATGCGCATCGTGAGAGCGTGGCGGAAGCGACGGCCATCGATATTGCCGCCGCAACGGGTACGTCTGATGCGACGGTGATTCGTGCCGTGCAGGCGCTGGGCTTTACGGGCCTGCGCGATCTCAAACTGACGCTGGCGGAGTGGGCGGGACCGGCCATTAACTCTGTGGCAAAGATGAGCGCAACCGTTAGCGAACTGGCCTGCGATATTAATGCCAGCATCGATTTTGTTCTTCTGGGGCACCAGCAGGCGTGTCACGCGCTGACACAGCCCGAAAACCGTCAGGCGGTGGCACAGGCGGTGGCGCTGCTGAGCGAAGCGCGCCAGGTGATCCTCTTTGGCATCAACGCGTCAGGTATTCTTGCGGACTACAGCGCTCGTATGTTCAGCCGTATCGGGCTGCCCGCCACCACCCTGAACCGCACCGGCATTGCGCTGGCAGAGCAGTTGCTGAGCCTGCAGCGTGGTGATGTGCTGGTGATGATGGCGCAGAAATCGGCGCATCGTGAAGGGATCACGGCGCTGAAGGAGGCGAGAAGACTGGGCATTCCTGTCATTCTGCTGACGCATGCGACGGAGTCTGCCTTTGCGCGCGAGGCTGATATCGTGATCAATGTACCACGCGGCGGGGAGGGCGGCCGTATGCCGCTGCACGGTACCGTGCTGGTCTGTCTTGAAATGCTTATCCTGTCGGTTGCCTCAGTCAATGCCGGACGCACGGTGAAAACCATGAAGCGGATTCAGGAGCTAAACCGATCGCTTAAGCCCGGCACCAGACGCTAAGTGTGAACCGATCGTGAATGTCCGGCGCGCGAAAAATTCACGAAAAATAACACCTGCCGGTGCGGTTTTATCGCTATAAATGCAGGCAAAAGAAGGAGTTCTTATGCGTGCATTTCTGACAACTATCATCCTGTTTTCAACACTCGCCCTGACCAGCCCGGTTAGCATAGCGGCAGACGCCATGGCGTTCTGGTCAGCATCACGGCACGGCGCCAACAGTTTTAACCGGCTGCCACCTGACAGCGCATATTTTACGGCCCTGCATGACTACGGTGCCAGCTGGGTACGGCTCTCCTGGGATAAGTGGCCCACGCAGCAACGCGATTTTTTGCTGGGTAACGCAGATGAGTATCGCGGGCTGGACGCGGGCGATCTGCAGACGCTTATCCGCACCCTCGACCGCGCCTGGGCAGCGGGCCTGCACGTGGTTATTACGCCCCTTTCTCTGCCCGGCATGCGCTGGGCGCAGAATAACGGGGGGAAATTTGACGATCGGCTCTGGCAGGATAAAGCCTGGTGGGATGCCAGCGTGCGCTACTGGCATGACCTGGCTACTGCTCTGCGCCATCATCCCGCTATCGCCGCCTATAACCTGATCAATGAGCCTGCGCCGGAAAAAAATGGCGGGCTGGCAGAACACGCCAGCAGCGAGACGATGGCGCGCTGGTATCAGCAGCAGCGTGGCGGAAGCCGCGATCTGCCGGCGTTTTATGCCGCGCTGATAGCCGCTATTCGTGAAGCTGATGCCGTTACACCCATAATGGTCGACAGCGGCTGGTATGCAGCCGCCGATGCGTTTGACTACTGGCCTGAGGCGCTGCACGACCCGCGCATACTTTACAGTGTGCACATGTATGAACCCTATACTGCGACCAGCGCACCCAACGCCCGGCGTAAAAAACCCTGGCCCTATCCGGGTTACGTACCCTTTGGTGAGGATATGCAGCAGTGGGATGCCGCGCGCGTCGCGGACTATCTGGCAAAGCCTTTTGACTGGGCTGCGCGCAACGGGATCGATAAGCGGCAGCTGGTGGTTAGCGAGTTTGGCTGCGTGCGCACGCTGACCGGTTGTACCCGCTACCTGGAGGATGTGCTGACGGTGCTGGACAGCCATAATGCGCACTGGGCGTTCTATAGCTTTCGCGAAGATAGCTGGGACGGCATGGATTATGAACTGGGTCGTCAGAAGGTCCCGTGGCGCTACTGGCAGGCGGCAGAGAAAAATCTGCCCGATCCCCTGCCGCGCAGCGCTACAAAAGAGTTTGAGCCGATACGCAAACGGCTGGCCGGTCAGTAAGGCGTGCCGGGCCATCAGGCCCGGCACGCCCCGCCTCAGGCAATAGTTTTACGATTGCTGAGCAGATCTTTCACACTCTCTGCGACCCGCTTGCCCGCCAGAAAAGCGTGATCCGAGTTGTAATACTCCCATTCGCTGTAGCGTCCGGCCAGATGAATACTTTGCGTGGCCAGCCAGCTACGGATCAGCGCCACATTGGCACTGCGTGCATGATCATACACAACATAGGCGTACGGCATGTTTACGATGCTGCTGGTGAGGATCTCATCATCCTCATTGATAATGCCTACCCGAATACAGTCATCGATACAGCGCTGGATCAGCGCTTCCCCCTCACAGGGCAGCGGCTGATCGTCACGCCAGGTGATTTCACAGGTCAGACCGAATCCGCCCGGAGGATTACAGTGCGGGCTGGCATTACCCTGCAGAAAGATGCGATGGAACAGCGTGTCTCCCGGATAGTAAATCCAGTGCTTTTCACTGATCGCCGGACGTCCGATACCAAGATTAACGCAGCAGACTGAGGTATGGCGCAGCTGAGAAGCCGCCTGCTGTACCGCCTGCGGCGCGCGGGCGCCCATCAGGCGTACCAGTTCCGGTAAGGGCAGCGTGCTGATGAGCTGGTCATACTGCAGATGCCTGCCGTCGCTGAGCGTGACGCTGCGCGACTGCGGCTGAATCTCGGCTACCGCCGTTCCGGTCTCCAGCGTACAGCTAAGATGAGGCAGGAAACCGTTCATCAGCGCCTGAAAGCCGCCACGCAGCGGATAGCCGAAGCGCGCATTGGGCCCGACCGGTTTCTCCAGCGGCGCAAGTGCACCGCTGACGATCTGCGCCAGATCCGGCAGGGGTACGCGACCGCCCAGCCACGAGGTCTCCATGCTGACAAGCGGCGTTTTCCACAGTTTACGGTTGTAGGGAACGGCAAAATGACGGGCGATGCCTTTGCCCCAGACGCGATAGATAAAATGTTCAAAATCTTCACTGTCGCGCTGTTCAGTGATGCAGCTCTCATCCGCTACCACGCCGTCGGCGCAGCAGTCGCGCGATGCGTCTGCGCCAGGCAGTATGGCGGTATCGTTTTCTGCCGCGCCGTAGCGCGCTTCAATCGCGCCGAGCACACATTCACTGATCACCTCCGCCGGCAGGCCGTGCAGCGCTGACTGGAACGGGTAGCGCGTATAGACATCGTGGCTATAGACCCAGGCTTCGCGCATCTGCCAGTGCTGATTCTCGCCCAGCAGCAGATCGTAGAGCTCCAGCACGTAGGGATCGTTGGAGAACATGATGTGACCGGCATAGTCGAAGGTAAAGCCCTTATCTTCTATTGACCGGCACCAGCCGCCTGGCGACTCATTTTTTTCCAGTACGACGGCCCCTTTACCGTAATGATAGCCGGCACTCAGGCCGGTAGGTCCTGCGCCGAGGATCAGACACTCAACCGGATGCAGCGTGACCGGCTGCGTACGTTCAGCGGGTGCAGCGGCCTGCGTCGCAGGCCGGGCAGGCTGACGTTTAATGGCGCTGAGGTGCTGCTGCATCTGCGCCACCGTATTATCCCAGGATGTCGCGGCCACCACGGCGGCCATCGCTTCAGCCTGCATATGACGCCGTTCAGCTGTCTGGCGCAGAGCGTGTTCGCAGCCCTGAATAAAGGTTTCCTGCGAATCGGCTATGGTCACGACGTCAGCATACTGGCGCGCCACGTCAGCGATCGCTGTGCTGACAATCGGCAGCTGCGCGGCCATGTACTCCAGAACCTTGGTCGGGCTGATAAAGCGCGTGGAGGCATTCAGCGCAAAGGGCATCAGGCAGACATCCCAGCCCGCCAGAAACTGCGGCAGGGCGGCATAAGGCTGCTGTCCGAACCAGTGCAGGTTTTTACGCTGCGGCAGCGTCGCGGGATCGATTTTTACCACCGGCCCCACCATAATGATCTGCCAGTCAGGGTGCGCGTCAGCCAGCGCGGTGACCAGCGGCAGATCCATGCGCTCATCAATCACACCGTAGTAGCCCAGGCGCGGTTTAGGCAGAAACTGCTGCAGCGGATGACCGTTGCTGCGGTCGAGTGCCTGTGCAAAGTGCCCGGCATCCACGCTGCTGGGAAAACAGTGAACGCGCGAGTGACGATCTTTTTTTGCTTCATACAGGCTGCGTCCGCCGGTAAAGACCAGGTCAGCACGACTCAGAAGTGCCGATTCACGCTGCTGCAGCTGACGCGGTGCCTGATCGAATGCGGACAGCTCATCCATACAGTCATATATGATCCCGCGGCTGTTAAACGCGCTAAGCAGCGGCAGCGCCATTGGGGTGTAGAACCAGACCAGCGGTTCAGTGCCAGGCTCCAGCAGGTTGCTGAGCAGCGGCTGCAGTAGCGCAATCTGGTCGTCATGAAAACCGGGGGCGTGTATCGGCGTATGCGGCTCGACCACGGTGACATTGGCCGCCGGCTGCGAGGTGCGCAATCCCGCTTCACCCGCCTGATAAACCGGCTCTTCAATAAAAATAATCCGGTGGTGCTGTGCAAGGCGTGAGAGCACATGCTGCGGCCGCTGAAACACAAATCCCCAGCGCAGATGACTAAATACCACCAGTACAGATTGATTCATGACGAACTCCTTTGGCCCAGCGGCCGGTGTGAGAAACCCCTGAAAACGCGCGAGTGCGCGTTGTGATTGCCGCAGCGCGGCAGCATAAGCGTGGTTAAGCAGGCGAACGTTTTGCGAATCGCTATCCCACAGACCGCTATGCGGCCAGTGCGTAATATCTTCCCAGAGAGGCCGATCGATAATCGGGTAGAGGCAAATGCCGCGAATATCGCAGCCTGCCAGCTGCGCCTGCGCGACCTGGTCGGTAATATGGGTTATCCAGGCCGCGCGGCCGCTGCCGACGTGGCTGGTTTCTGCCAGCAGCAGGGGGCGCTGATAGCGCGCCGAGAGACGGGCAAGCATGTCGGATAACGGAATGCGCCGGGCATCATCCAGATGCCACTCCAGCCGCTGGCCGGTCTGCGCCAGCCACTGGTTACCGTGATAATAGTTGGCTCCGATCAGATCCAGATAGCGCGGCGACCCGCCCAGCTCCGGTTCACGCAGCCCTGCCAGCATATCCCACGCCTGATACTGCGCGGCCGTCAGAGCGGCGGCGTGCTGTTGTGCGTGCTCGCTTTCATCCTCCGGCACCACATGAATAATGGGATCGCAGTGCAGAAAACGTGCGCGCGGATCGACGGCCAGAATGGCATCACAGCCCGCCAGGGCAGCGCGTACCAGCTGCCGCTTAATGGCATCGGGATCGCTATCGGCGTTGTTACCAAAGAGTCCTACTGAAATACCCCAGGCGAAAAAAGAGAGCTCGTTAACCGGTGAGTAAACCGGGGGCACGTCACGGTAAAATCCGGCCAGACAGGTCGCAACCTGATGGCAGAACCGCGCAAAACGCGGCACAAATTCAGGCGAGAACAGGGTGAGATCGTCCGGCCAGCCATAGTGGCTCAGCGTCCAGTTCACCTGAATACCCTGCTCGCTGGCCGACTGCATGCAGCGGGTCAGCCGGGCAAAGGTACGCTGTGGATCGGCTTCAGCCAGCCGCCAGCCCACGCTTTCACGCACTGACCGAATATTAAATGCAGCGAGCGCGGCATAATCCGTTGCAATATGCACGTCGTGTGCATTGATTACATTCATATCAAGTGCAATCCCGGCGGGATTAATATGATCGGCACCCTCAAAACCGGCCTGCCAGAAGCTGGAAAATGGCAACATTTAATTCTCCTGGAAAACAGGACAAAACAGCAGCCCTGTAAAGTAAATTACAGGACCAGCTTTAGTTGAAATTTATCAGGGCTGTGACTGGATAAATAAAAAGGCTGCCAGCGGGTTACACGACAACGTCAGGGCAGCGGTAAAAATTTATAAAGGTTGTTTGAGGAAATTATAGTCAGGTGCCGGGTTTCAGCAACCCTGTGAAGTTGCTGAAAAAAAAGCAAAGCGGCAGCCAATGCTTTGCTTTATTGACTGCTGATCCTCTCTTTTTTCGGCGAATAACGCTATTTTTCAATGGCTACAGTAGAAAAATGGAAAAATTACTATTTCAGCGAAGGATAATTTATTCGCAGCGATTTTTGATTTGCGCTTCACGTTTTTTAATCCAAAAAAAAGCTGCCGCTATGTTCAACATGTTGAATGGCATAATAATTGCGCCTGACGTTTTTTATTTGCAGCACTTTTAGGTTTAATTTTTGCGGCTCTGATTAGGCTGCAGAGAAAAAATTGCGTTACGTATTAAACCGGCCGCTGAGCAAAAGCTGCTTCGGCCAGCGCTGCAAGGTAGTGTGCAGCAGGCAACAGCACATCATCGTTAATGCGAAACGCAGGGTGATGCAGAGGCCAGGCTTCACCGGTGCCAATCATGATAAATGCGCCGGGTATGTGCTGCTGATAGTAAGCAAAATCTTCGCCAATCGGGGTGGCAGCAATTTCACGTGCGTCCAGCCCGTTAAGCGCTGCCTGCTGCAGGGCAAACGCTGTCCAGTGCGCATCATTTATCACTGCGGGTGGCCCGACCTGCCAGGTGATTACTATTTCAGCCGCAAACGCTGCGCTGATACCTTTTACCAGTTCACGAAATCGCTGTTCAATACGTTCGCGCGCTGCGGCGGAAAAGGTGCGCACGGTGCCTTCCAGCCAGGCGCTTTCCGGAATGACATTCCACGTGCTGCCGCTGTGAAGCTGGGTAATCGAGAACACAGCATTCTCTGCTGAAGGGAGGTTACGGCTGATCAGCGTCTGGACTGCAGAGACAATGTGCGCGGCAATCACAATAGGGTCGTTACCCTGATTCGGGTGTGCGGCATGGCTGCCGGTGCCGGTGATCTGTAGCGCAAAGCGGTCAACGGCGGCGGTCAGGGCGCCCGCCCGGCTGCCCGCCACACCTGCCGGCAGAGAGGGATCGTTATGGAGACCAAATATGGCAAACGCATCCTGCAAAGCACCGCTGGCAAGCACCGCGGGTGCGCCTTCACCGGTCTCCTCTGCTGCCTGAAAAATAAAGCGCACCCGGCCGGCCAGCTGTGTTTCGCGGGATTTCAGCAGAATGGCTGCGCCCAGTATGGCCGCACTGTGAAAATCGTGACCGCAGGCGTGCATGACTCCGGGATGCGCTGAAGTAAACTCTACTCCGGAGTGCTCTTCAATCGGCAAGGCATCAATATCGCCCCGCAGCACCACCAGCGGACCGGTTGCGGGACCCACTTCAGCGACCAGTCCGGTTGTCAGCGCCAGGGGGAGAATACGGATATTGTGCGCCTCCAGCTGCTGACGGATGCGTTGTGTGGTGGCAAATTCCTGGTTTGACAGCTCCGGGAAACGGTGCAGCTCCTGCCGGAAAGCGACCAGCTGTTCTTTTAACTGCGTTAATTCTGACGGCGACATAGTCTGTTCCTTTCTCACGATTACGCTGCGCGGCGTGCAGCACGTTATCCGGGGAAGGTAACAGCAGAATGAGGGGTCACTATATCTCAATACCCGCAATGATATTGCAATAAGTGAATAACAGCAGCGGCTTATCAGTTCAGGGTTATAAAGAAGGGCAGGAAGAGTGGCGAAACCAGCCCCGGAGAAATGAGGCTGGGAAATATGCGTGTAAGCTAATCAGATTAAAAAATCGTCCAGCGATGCGCCGGCATCAATAGCGGTCTTAATCGGAGAAGGCGTGCGGCCCTGACCCGTCCACTGCTTTTCATTACCTTCTTCATCGGTATATTTATACTTGGCCGGACGCGGCGCGCGTTTAGCTTTAGGTTTAGTTTCTGCCTGGTTTAATTGCGCAAGTTCACTAATATCGATGCCATCATTCATCAGCATCTCTTTGTATAACGCCAGTTTTTCTGCTTTTTCGCGCTGAGCAGCATTATCTGCTTCAGCTTCTTCACGGCGTTCTGCAACGACCACAGCGAGCTTTTCCAGCATCTCATTTAATACCGCTACTTCAATATCACGCGTCTGAGCACGCAGTGTACGAAGATTATTCAATGCCTTTAGTGCATCGCTCATGAATATAACCCTTATTACTGATGTGAAAATTTGAAAGCGCGCATTCTACGATATTTTTTCTCAAATTAAAATATGCATCAGGGCGTTAAATCCGCTATATCGCACAATTATCAGACTCATTGAGTTATCACCTGCATCAGAAATTTATTAGCCGCAAACTGAATATTTAACGGACACCAGAATTTATAAAGTGGTCACGCTACCGGCAGATCGATCTTTCCGCTGTTATACCTTCCTGGGCGGCCTGCCCATGCCGGCGCCCGGCGCAACGCTATGGCGGCCGGCAGCAGGCGGTGACTTTCTGTCGCGTTTTGTAACGAACCGAACGGATAGTCATGCAGTTTGTTAAGCTAAAAAAGCTTAAATCCGTATTAATCAATGAAAATTATGGTTTTTTATCGGATTACAGGGTGTCAGAAGCAGTAACAATTTCTTGCAATAGTAATCTAAATGAGTATATTTCTCATTTGCTTTCTTAGCTATGCCTGCTCCAGGTGACCGGCAGGGTGCGCTGACAGATAAACTAAAATGAGAATTAAGGATGGCTATGTCTTCTAAACCGATGCGCGTCCGCGCTGCGGCTGCAACGGCACAACCTGGGCTGAAAATGTCATTGCTGGCGATGCTGATTGCAGCCGGTGTTGCACAGGCGGCGGAACAGACCCTGATGGTGGAAACCAGCACGTCTGACGTGGAAAATCAGAACGATCGGGATTACAGCATACCGGTAACGCGCGCAGGCACAAAAATGGCGCTGACGGCGCGCGACATTCCTCAGTCGGTATCGCTTATCAGTAAACAGCGTATGGTCGATCAGCAGCTGCAGTCGCTGAATGATGTTCTGTCAAACACTACCGGTATCAGGGGTGTTTCGGCGGATATGGATCGTACCAGTTACTACTCGCGCGGCTTTCTCATTGACAACTATATGGTAGACGGGATCCCGACCGCGTTTGCATCACGCTGGAATCTGGGTGATGCCCAGACCGACATGGCGCTTTATGAGCGGGTCGAGGTGGTGCGCGGCGCGACCGGGTTACTCACCGGGCCCGGGAATCCTTCTGCGTCGATTAATATGGTACGTAAGCACGCTGACAGTAAAACCCCTACCGGATCGCTGGAAGCGAGCTACGGCAGCTGGAATAAACAGCGCTATGTTGCCGATCTCTCTGCGCCGCTCACCCCTGAGGGTAACGTGCGCGGGCGCATAGTAGCTGGTTATGAGGATAAAAACAGCTTTATTGAACGCTACGGTTTTGAGAAAAAATTTATTTATGGCGTGATAGACGCCGATCTGACTGAGAGCACCACGCTTTCCGCGGGCTACGAATTTACGCAGGTCGATACCGATTCGCCGATGTGGGGTGGGGCGCCGCGCTGGTATACCGATGGCAGCCAGACGCATCTGCGTCGCGGCTATAACACTCAACCGGAGTGGGCTTACAACAATAAAGAGAACCGCAAGGTTTTCGTCAATCTGCAGCAGAATTTTGATAACGGCTGGAACATTACGCTCAACGGCACGCATAACGAAATGCTGCTGGACAGTAAGCAGATCTATCTCGACGGCTATTTCAATAAGGTGACCGGTGCAGGCAGCTCTGCCTACGCGAATTATCCGGTCATCGGCGGAACCGGTTATAACACCGGCAAGCGCAAAGTGGATGCGGTAGATGCCTTTGCCAGCGGCCCTTATGAGCTGCTGGGACGCCAGCATCAGCTGATGCTGGGGGTTAACTACAGTCGTCAGGATAATAAATATTACAGCGCCTGGACCAACATCTCCTCTGCTGAACTGGGTAACTTTAACGACTTCAACGGCAACTATCCGGAGCCTGACTGGTCGCCGCGCGAACCTGCCACGGACAGCCAGCTGGTGCGGCAGAAATCGGTCTATATGGCTACGCGCCTGACGCTCGCCGATCCGCTGCATCTGATTGTCGGGGCGCGATATACCAACTGGAACCGTCAGGGCATTACCTCTGAACTGGAAGAGAACAATACCACGCCGTATGGCGGTCTTATCTGGGACATCAATGACGCCTGGTCAGCGTTTGCCAGCTATACCTCGGTCTTTCAGCCGCAGGATAATCTGGATGCCAGCGGCAGTTTCCTGACGCCAGTTGTCGGTAAAAACTATGAGACCGGGGTTAAATCGGACTGGTTTGATAGCCGTCTGACCACCACGATCTCTCTGTTCCGAACCGAGCTGGATAATGCGCCGGTTGATACCGGACGTTTCAGCGAGAGCGGAAGCGCTATTTATGAAACCACCGATGGCGTTGTCAGCCGCGGCGTTGAATTTGAGATCAACGGTGCGCTGACGGATAACTGGCAGATGACGTTTGGCGGTACGACCTACATAGCAAAAGACAGCAAGGGTGAGGCCTATAACTCCCAGCTGCCCCGTACCTCTTTCAATCTCTTTACGCACTATCGCCTGCCTCAGTTCGATAAACTGACGCTGGGCGGCGGCGTTAACTGGCAGTCAAAGACCTGGAAAGATATCGGCGGACCTGAAGGTAACGGAACCTGGCGTGTGCGTCAGGGAAGTTATGCGCTGGTGGACCTGTTTGCCCGCTACGACGTGACAAAAAATCTCTCCCTGCAGGCCAACCTGAAAAACCTGTTTGATAAAGAGTATGACGAGAATGTGGGCAGCAGCGGCATCGTGTATGGCGAACCGCGCAGTTACTCGGTAACGGCGAGTTACCGCTTCTGATCCCGGCAGGCGCGTTCTGAACGCGCCTCTTCTCCTCAGGCGGCTAATGGTTTATACCCATCGCACTCTGCTCTCCTCTTAGGCTAAAGCGCATTCAGGCTGAATAGATTTTTTAATCTCCGGACAAAGTAACGCACCTTACTGTTTAACGCGGTTATGCATTGATGCGCCTCTTTTGCGTACATCACAGGCGGTCGCATGTATAGGCGTCCGGTTATGAATCAGGTCTGCAGGGTGCGCCTTCGTTTAATGGCATGATAATTAAGAATAATATCCACCATATTTACACTCTCCGGCCCGTTATTAAGGATTGTATCTCTGTCTGGTATCAGATAATGCCAGGCTGGCTAATGTTATCAACGTTAATCAAAAGACGATTTAATAGTCGTTAATTTCAATTGATTGATAATGTCCGCTATGCATTCAGACAGGGAATTTTTAATTAGCAGGCTATAAGTTAGTGCGGTTATTTTAATATCTGCCGTAAAAATAATTAATATAAAATAACATGCTGAAATGATTTTCGGGGAATAATCCGAATAACCAATATGAAGGCTAATAAAGCATTATACTCGTCGGGCGATCTGCAATTTTTAACTTTTTGAATGCCGGGTTTGTAGTGTTTAAAGTTTATGGCCGGAGTATAAAATGAAAATCATCATTAGCGGCAAGGGATATCCCGAAAAAAGAAATATTGTTACTGATGTTAAGAAAACGTATATCGATTTTCACTCCAGAAATATCTGGACGTATATTAATGCGTTTCGTGGGAAAATTCTGAAACGCAATAAGCTGTTTATATTTTCCGCTCCGCTATGGTCAGCCGGTAGCGAAAAAAAGGTAGTTCATCTCTTTAATGAAGTGGCAACCAGCCGCGAGCGCTGGGTGTCAACCTTTGAAACCGAGCTGCCGCGGGTATTGCCGGTACCGGGCGTCGCCAAAACAGCTAATCCGCTGTTAAAAAAGCTGATGTACTATGTTGCAGCACCGGAATGTGCCGGCATTATCGCCATCTCAGAGGCAACGCGAAAAATTGAGCTGAAACTGCTGGACGCTTTTCCCATTGAGCGGGAAGCGATTAGCGACAAATTGCACGTGCTGCATCCGCCGCAGCCGGTGCTCTATGAGGGCGGACGCACGCCATCGGCCGATAAAATGATCTTCACCTTTGTCGGTAATGAGTTCTACCGCAAAGGCGGAGCCGAAGTGGTAATGGCTTTCTCCGAACTGATGGAGGAGGGTGTGATATCAGCTGACCAGATCGGCGTTAACCTGATCGGCGACATTAAAAAGCAGCATAATATTGCGCATCGTGAGTGGCAGGACGATGCCGCTTTCCATCATCAAATTGAAACCCTGATAGCTGAGCGCTCCGTATTCACCCATCATACTGCATTGTCTAATGATGAGGTGAT
Organism: Pantoea eucrina; assembly: GCF_020079945.1. Classification (NCBI taxonomy): domain Bacteria; kingdom Pseudomonadati; phylum Pseudomonadota; class Gammaproteobacteria; order Enterobacterales; family Erwiniaceae; genus Pantoea; species Pantoea eucrina. The sequence goes on from NZ_CP083450.1 coordinate 53,308, forward strand.
GCAGCTGCTGCGTGAAACGCATGTCGGATTGCTGCCGACCTGGCAGGATACCTATGGCTTCTCCGTGCTGGAAATGCAGGCGTGCGGCTGTCCGGTGATTACCACTAACGTCCGGGCGCTGCCGGAAATTAATCCGGCTCAGAGCGGCTGGCTGATCAACTGTCCGCTCAACGATATGTTTGAACTGAATGTGGACACGCTGGCGGAGAAAATGGCGCTGCGCATATTAATTGTGTCGCAGCTCAAGGCACATATTAAGGCGATACTTGAAGACCGGATGCACGTCGCTGATTATTCAGCGGCAGCCGTAAACAGGATCCGTCAGCACCACGATCCGGATAAATTTAACCGCGCGCTCTCTGCCATTTATGGCGCAAAAGATACGCATGGTTCATTTGATCGCAGTGAAGCAGGCGCACTCAAACGCTCTTAATCTTTATCCGACAGCTATTCTTTTTTTAATCTGACTCCTGCAGCTGCTGCAGGAGTTTTCTTATTTCTGTTCCGCCCAGCCGGGTGATATGCGCAAAACAGCAATAGAACTAACAATATGATGTTTTACGTAACGGAATCATAGCCTGCAAACTAAACGCCATATTCATCAGGACAAGGGCAGGGCGTATGTCTTACCAATTAAGCGTGCTCGATAAGTCGCCGGTTGCGGCAGGAGAAAATGCGACACAGGCGCTGGCGCGCTCGCTAAAACTGGCGCAGCGGGCTGAGAGCTGGGGCTATAAGCGCTTCTGGGTCGCAGAACATCATAACAGCGAGCAGCTGGCCAGTCCGTCACCTGAATTGCTTATCGCCTGGATCGCCGCGCAGACGCGCACCATACGCGTCGGCTCTGGCGGCGTCATGCTGCAGCACTACAGTCCCTATAAAGTTGCAGAGAACTTTAATCTGCTGTCATCGCTGGCACCGGATCGCATCGATCTCGGCGTCGGTAAAGCGCCCGGCGGTTTGCCGCTTTCAACGCGGGCGCTTCAGCTCGGGGTTAACCTGGCTGAAAAAGGCAGTTTTGCTGAACAGCTGGCGCTTCTCGATAGCTGGCTGAACGCATCTCCCTCCGCTGACGAAGAGACGCTGCGCGCCACGCCACAGCCACCGCATCCCGCCAGCTGGTTTCTGCTGGGTGCCAGCGAAGCAAGCGCCGGGCTGGCCGCAGAGCTGGGCTGGCAGCTGGTGTTCGCTGCACACCATAACGGCGATCCGCAGCTGATGGCGCGCGTTCTGCAGCACTATCATGCCCGCAGCCGCGGCGGCCGTGCGCTGGTAGCGGTTCAGGTGGTTGTGGCGGATTCGCCGGCAGAGGCTGAACTGCTTACCGATGCGCTGCGTCTTTATCACGTCAGCGTGAAAAATGGCCCGGCGGTTAATGTTGCCAGTCTGGAACAGGCTGAACGTTACGTACGCCAGGGAGGATACGCGGATTACGTCATAGAGCCGCGCACGCCGTCACTGCTAAAGGGCACGGCTGCACAGGTGCATGCTCAGCTGGAGTCGATGCATCATCGCTACGGCATTGACGAATTTATTATCGATACGCCACTCGCTGACGAAGCCGCCCGGTTTAAATCCCTGGAGCTGCTGGCCACCGCGCGACTGGTTGCGGCCTGAGGATAGCGTAATGATCCGCTCCGCTTTTCTTATCTGCTGCTCATTCTGGCATCGCTGCGAGCGATGTTGCCCGGCACCGATCTGATTCTGCCTGCATAACAACGTTTACCTTTTTCGCCCGGCAACCTCTGCGCTGCCGACGGCTCTGCTTTGTCAGGAGTTTATAATGAGTAAAAGAGAATTACGTCTCGGTACGATATTACACGGCGCGTCAGGCAATATGTCCGCCTGGCGGCATCCGGCTGCGCAGGCTGACGCCAGCATCAGTTTTGACTACGCCAGAAAAATTGCGCGCAAGGCGGAAGCGGGCAAACTCGATTTTCTGTTTGTCGCTGACGGTCTCTATATCAATGAAAAATCGATTCCGCACTTCCTCAATCGCTTTGAACCGCTGACGCTGCTCTCAGCGCTGGCGGCGGTCACAGAGCATCTTGGCCTGGTTGGCACCGTCTCAACCTCTTATAGCGATCCTTTTACCATCGCCCGGCAGTTCGCCAGCCTCGACCATCTCAGCGGCGGCCGTGCCGGCTGGAACGTTGTGACCTCGCCGCTGGAAGGATCGGCAAAAAATTTCTCGCGTCAGCAGCATCCGGAACACGCGCTGCGTTACCGGATTGCGGATGAGTATTTGCAGGTGGTGAAAGGCCTGTGGGATTCCTGGGAAGAGGGCGCCTTTGTACGCGACAAGCGCAGCGGTCAGTTTTTCGATCCGGCCAAGCTGCATACGCCCGATCACCGCGGCGATTTCTTTCAGGTGCAGGGGCCGCTGAATATTGAGCGTACGCCGCAGGGGCGACCGATCATTTTCCAGGCGGGCGCCTCCGGAGACGGACGGCGGCTGGCCGCGCGCCATGCGGATGCAATTTTTACCCACCATGCGACCCTGGAAGAGGCGCAGGCGTTCTGGCGCGATGTTAAACAGCAGCTGGCCGAAAACGGACGCGCCGCGGATGACCTCCATATCTTTCAGGGCGTCAGCGTGATCGTCGGTGACGATGCCGCAGATGTTGAGCAGCAGTATCAGGCTACCGCGCAGCTGGTCTCAGTGCCGGATGCGCTTAATTATCTGGGGCGGTTCTTTGACCACCATGATTTCTCACGCTACCCGCTGGATGAACCTTTCCCAGAACTGGGTGATATCGGTCAGAACAGCTTCCGCAGCACCACCGATGAAATAAAACGCAACGCCCGCGTGCGCGGTCAGACGCTGCGCCAGGCCGCGCTGGAAGCGGCCACGCCGCGGCCGCTGTTTCACGGCACGCCAGAACAGGTCGCCGATGGCCTGCAGCACTGGTTTGAACAGAAAGCTGCTGACGGTTTCATTATCCAGGGCGGAACGCCCGACACGTTTGAACGCTTTGTCGATCGGGTTATCCCGCTGTTGCAGGCGCGCGGACTAAGCCGGCGCGACTATCCGGGCACCACGCTGCGCGCCAGTCTGGGTCTGCAGACCCCCGAAAATCAGTTCACATCATAATAACGATCAGGATGAATGCTATGCAGAAAAAATCATTGATAGCGCTGCTGTTACTGGGGCTAAGCAGCGCTGCCGGGGCGGAAAACGTCGCCGTTAACGGGCAGCAGGTCAGCGTGGAGGCGAATAAGACGCCCATTAACACTGCAAAAAATGCAGCGGCTATCGCGCAGATCCCGGCCGGACACCGGTTTGCTGTACCTGGCGCGTTTACCGTGGCGGTGGCCGCCCTTAATTCCCCTCCGCTTACGGTGTTCAGCGACGACAACAAAACGCTGCTTGGCAGCGAAGTGGATATGGCGCGTCTGGTGGCGGACAGCCTCGGCCTGAAGCTCAACGTCGTGCCAACCTCCTGGGAAGACTGGCCGCTCGGCGTGGCGTCCGGCAAATATGACGCGGCGATCACCAACGTAACCGTCACAAAAGCGCGCAAAGAGCGTTTTGATTTTGCCACCTACCGCAAAGACTCACTGGGCTTTTATGTGAAAAAGAGCAGCCCAATCGTTTCGCTCAGCAAAGTAGAAGATATTGCCGGCCTGCGCATTATTGTTGGCTCCGGGACCAATCAGGAAGCGATCTTACTGGCGTGGGATCAGGAAAACCGCGCAAAGGGCCTGAAGCCGTTTATCCCGGTTTATACCAAAGATGACGCAGCGCAGACGCTTTCACTGCAGGCCGGACGTGCGGATGCTTACTTTGGCCCCAACGTCATCGGCGCCTGGAAAGCGGCGCTCAACGGGCAGACCAGGCTGGTGGGCAGCGTGGACGGCGGCTGGCCTAAAGCGGCGCACATTGCAGTGACGGTGAAAAAAGATGGCGGGCTGGTGCAGCCAGTCAATACGGCGCTTAACGGCGTGATACAAAACGGCGACTACGACAAGGTGCTGAATCGCTGGGGCGAAGGCATTGAGCGGCTCGACCGCTCGGAAATCAATCCACCGGGCCTGGGCGACTAAGGGGGCAATATGCATTTTTTTCGTGATGTTTCACCCGCAGCGGCAGAGCTGCAGCCGATTATTACCGGCCTGTTTGGTGAATATGCTGCCCGCTATGGCGACTATTTCAGCAGCCAGAATGAGGTGGAGCAGGATGAGTGGTTTCTGCCTGCGCAGGGAGGCCTGTTTATTGTACTGGAGCGGGATGGCGAAATTATCGCCATGGGCGCCTACAAGCGCTATGACGCACAGACGGCGGAACTGAAACGCATCTGGACGCGCTCCGATCTGCGCCGTCAGGGCCTGGCACTACTGATCCTGCAGGAGCTGGAGCGTCGTGCGCTGCGCGCCGGCTATCAGCGTGTCTGGCTGACCACCGGCTTTCGTCAGCCGGAGGCGGTGCGCCTCTATATCGGCCACGGCTACCAGCCGCAGTTTGCCCTGCTGGAAGATATGGAGATCTACGGCCGGCCGCCGCACGACGGCCGCCTGCGCTTTCTGAAGATAATTGATGTCCACGCTGCGGCACAGGCGAGCTGAGGAGCCGAAAATGAGTGAGACGCAAAAACTGACCGTGGTGCCGGCACGCTATCCGGCGCGCAGCCTGGGCGCCGTGGCGGCGCTGTTTATTCTGGCAGCGGTGGTGGATTCCATCGCGTTCAATCCGCGCTGGGAGTGGGGGGTATTTGCGCGCTGGTTTTTTGACCCGGTGATCCTGAATGGCCTGGGTCAGACGCTGCTGCTGACGCTGGCGGGCACCGTACTGAGTCTGATTTTCGGCGGTCTGCTGGCGCTGGCCCGGCTCTCCTCCTCGTGGCTGCTGAGTACGCTGGCGTTTGGCTATATCTGGCTGTTCCGCTCGCTGCCGCTGATTGTAGTACTGATCATTCTCTATAACTTCTCCTATCTCTACGACACCTTATCGCTGGGGATCCCGTTTACGCCCTGGTCGTGGGGTCACTTCCAGACCATTAATGTGCTGGGCCAGTTTCCGGCCGCGGTGATTGGCCTGACGCTGGTGCAGAGCGCCTATAGCGCAGAGATTATCCGCGGCGGGTTCCTCGGCGTGGACCAGGGGCAGTTTGAGGCGGCGTCAGCGCTGGGACTCTCTTCTTCGCGCCGGACCTTCCGCATCATCCTGCCGCAGGCACTGCGCGCGATCATTCCAACCACCTTCAATGAAATCATCAGCCTGGCCAAAGGCACGTCGATGGTTTACGTGCTGGCGATGCCAGAGCTGTTTTACACCATTCAGATGATCTACAACCGCACTCAGCAGGTGATCCCGCTGCTGATGGTGGGCGCCGCCTGGTATCTGATTATCACAACGGTGCTGTCGCTGTTGCAGCACAGCGTTGAACGCTCGCTGGCGCGCAGCGTAACCCGCGAGCCGCAGTCATCGCGCTGGCGGCAGTGGCGTAATCGTTATTCAACCCCTGCTGTTATTGAGGAGCGCTCTCATGTCCGAAGCCATTGATTATCGCCCGTCCTATGCTGCCGGGGCGGTTACCATCACCGGCGTCAGCAAGTCGTTTGGTAAACACAAAGCGCTGGACGCGGTCTCGCTGTCGCTGGCGCCGGGATCCGTAACGGTTATTCTCGGGCCTTCCGGTTCGGGTAAGTCAACGCTGCTGCGCACCATTAATCACCTGGAGCGGGTCGATGAGGGCTTTATTCAGATTGATGATGACTATATCGGTTATCAGCGCCGCGGCGATAAACTCTATGAGCTTAAAGAGCGGGCGATACTGCGTCAGCGGGTCAACGTCGGCTACGTTTTTCAGAACTTCAATCTTTTTCCGCACCTGACCGTGCTGGAAAACCTGATTGAAGCGCCGATCGCACATCGTCAGCTTACGCGACGCGCGGCGATTGAACGCGCCGGTGAGCTGCTGGACACGGTGGGACTGCGGCATAAAGCTGACGCCTGGCCGCGCCATCTTTCGGGTGGTCAGCAGCAGCGTATCGCGATTGCGCGTGCGCTGATGCTCAATCCGCGCGTGATGCTGTTTGATGAGCCGACGTCGGCACTGGATCCGGAGCTGGTGGGTGAGGTTCTGGACGTCATTAAAAAGCTGGCGCGCTCCGGCACCACGCTGGTGATTGTGACGCATGAGATTGGCTTTGCGCGTGAAGTGGCAGACAACGTGGTGTTTATGGTTGACGGCCGCGTGGTTGAGCAGGGCAGCAGCGTGCAGGTGCTGAATCAGCCACGCCACGAGCGCACCCGACGTTTTCTGGCGCGGGTGCTGTGATGAAGCGGTTCATCCTGACGCTGGTGGCATCTGGCCTGCTGTTTTCAGCCGCGCAGGGCGCGGCGCTGGATGCGGCTAATAATGAAACGGCGATTCATATCGCCGCCGATCCGCAGGCGATAGCCAGAATTCCGGCGAACTATGCGTTTGTTCACCCCGGCTTTCTGACGGTCGCAACCAGCGCCACTAACTCACCGCCCATCGGGTTATGGGCGTCAGATAACAAAACGCTGATTGGCAGCGATCCCGATATGGCGCGACTTCTGGCTGAAAGTCTGGGCCTTACGCTAAAGCTGGTGCCCGCCTCGTGGGAGGAGTGGCCGCTCGGCATCAGCGCCGGACGCTATGATGTTGCCATGTTTAATATCGCCGTGACCGAGGAGCGTAAACGCAAATTTGACTTTGCCACCTATCGGGCTGACAACCACGCCTTTGCCGTACGGAAAGGGAGTCCCATCTCTGCGATTACCGGACGTCAGGATGCCGCGGGCAGGCGCATCATTGTCGGGTCCGGTACTAATCAGGAGAAGATCCTGCTGGGCTGGGATGCGAAAAACCGCCAGGAGGGATTAGCGCCGGTGCAGCCTGTCTATCTTAATGATGACGCTTCTGCCACGCTCGCGCTGTTGTCCGGACGCGCCGATGCCACCTTTGGCCCGCAGGCGGTGGCGGCGTGGAAAGCGGCGTCGCGCGGGCAAACAGCGGTTGTTGGTCACGGCCCGTATCGGGCATGGGTGGCCGTCACAACCAAAAAGGGTAACGGGCTGGCCCCGGCGCTGCAGCAGGCGGTTAATCATGCCATCGCCAGCGGACAGTATCAGCAGGTACTGACGCGCTGGGGAGAGCAGGATGAGGCGGTAGCGCAGTCGCAGATCAATCCGCCGGGCATCGTTTATCAGTAAAGACGGGTCGCACTGCGGCCCCGTTTTTCACCCTGATATTTTTTCACCCAGCTTATCACCTCTGCCGCTGGCAGAGGCCGGGCAAAGTAATAGCCCTGGAAGAACTGGCATCCGCGACTGCGCAGGTAGTGAAACATCTCTTCACTTTCAACGCCTTCTGCCAGCACGTTCAGCCCCATTTCGCGCGTCAGCTCAATGGTTTTATGCACCACAATAGCGGCAGATTCATTTTCAAAAATGTGCATAATCAGCGACTTGTCAATTTTAATATCATCAATCGAAAAATCGCTGAGCGATTTCAGCGAAGAGTAACCGACGCCAAAATCATCGATCGCCCATTTTACGCCGAGCTGGCTGAAGTGCGCGATAACAGAGCTGATATGCTGCTGATCGTAGATAAAGGTGCTTTCGGTGATCTCAAATTTAAGCCGCTGTGGCTGGATCCTGTAACGCGAGAGCAGCAGCAGAGTTTCAGCGGTAAAGTCGCGATGCATTAGCTGCAGAGGACTGATATTGACAGAAAACACCAGGCTGTCGCCGTGCCGGAGACTCTCCCAGGCAGCCATATGCTGCAGTGTGCGCTCCATAACCCATCGGCCAATCTCAATCATCAGGCCACTCTTTTCCGCTACCGGGATAAAAACGTCCGGTGAAATAAATCCTTTAACCGGATGTTTCCAGCGCAGCAGAGCTTCAAATCCGATCAGATGTTTACCGGTATCCACTTGCGGCTGAAAATAGAGTTCGAGCTGATCCTGGCTGACAGCGGCAGAGAGTTCGCGCTTTATCAGGTCAGTTTCAGAGTAATCGCCGCGAAAGGTCAGCGCGGTCAGCAGCAGAGAAAGTACGGGCACGATACAGTTAACAATGTAGAAACTGGCTTCCGCCGGCAGCGCAAAATGAAACGATCCCTGCTGCCAGGTCAGGCCGGTCTGGGTAAAAATGAGGTAACAGGCGAGGCAGATTAGCGGAAATATTTTGCTGAGATAGCGCGGCTGCTGCCGCAGGACGAGTGCCGAGCCGATGGTCAGCGCGATCAGATAATTACACGCAGAAGGTTTAACGGCAGGATGGTCATTGTCCAGCAGCAGCAGAGCTGTAATGATAAACAGCAGCGCATGCGTGACGATCGCCAGATGCCGCTGCAGTTTGCCGTGAAAGGCAACGGCGCAGATATAGAGACCCAGCGCCACGCCCAGATAGTAGAGCGACGGTATTGCTGGCGAACGGCTATGGGCGTTAAGCAGCGCCATATAAATGCCTGAGGTAGTGCTGGCCACACCCGCAATCAGCAGCGTAAAGCGCAGCTTCTTTTCTGCGCTCTCTCCCTTCAGGCTAAAGGGCAAATTACGTACGCGCGAATAGCCCGCAGTCAAAAACGCGATCATCACTCTGCTCTGTAATTGATTAGTTTTATTGTATTCAGGAGCGCTATCTTAGTGCTAAGCGAGACGGCTGTCACAGCGCTTTTTCTGCGCGTTGATCTGCTCCGGAGATTTGACATTAGAGATGATATTTATGCGTGGCGGGGGGTTATCGCGCAACTTTTCACGGAAGCGAACCGCAATCTGCCTGCGCTAAATTGCGCGCGTGGTTGTTCCTTCCGCCGGTCACAGAGTAGAATCACTCCCGGCACAGGCTGATGTGCTAAATATAATAACAGGCGGAAAACAGCCGGATCACCTCACTAATGCAGTTTAACCCTACTTAACATTACTGGTTGCAATGAAAATTCGTTTCTTATCGGCTAACGAGCTCAAACTCTCTGAAGTGCGTACCATCCTTGAACCGGTAGGGGTGGAAGTGGTGCCTATCGCGCGGCGGATTGAGGAGATCCAGACGGAAAATGAGGTTGAACTGGTACGCGATAAGCTCACTAAAGCGTTTTCCATTATCGGGCGGCCGCTGTTTGTCGAGCATACCGGCCTGTTTCTGGACGGGCTTAACGGTCTGCCAGCCGGACTGACGCGCATCTTCTGGAGCCGGCTCAATGCCGATCGCTTTACCAAACTGGTACGCGGCCTTGATACGCCCTGCGTGACGGCAAAAACCGTGCTGGGGTATTGCGATGGTCGCAAGATGTATCAGTTTGAAGGACAGCTGCGCGGTCGCATTGCGCCAGAGCCGGCCGGGCCGCAGGAGTTTCAGTGGGACTGCGTGTTTATCCCGGAAGGGTATACGCAGACCTTTGCTGAAATGGGCGATCTAAAGAATGAGATCTCCAATCGGCGCCTGGCGCTGGATCGCTTTGCCGCCTTTCTCAAAACCGCGCGGGGTTATGTATGAAGCCTGAACTCAAACGCGCCTACGATGCCGGCAAACTGATCCTGTTTGCCGGTGCCGGCATCTCCCGCAATCTTGGCCTGCCGGAGTGGCACGAACTGATTGCCCATCTGGCAAAAGAGCTGGGCTACGATCCGAAAATATTCAACACCTACGGGACACACCTGTCGCTGGCGGAGTATTACAAGCAGCGCAAAGGCTCACTGGGGCCGCTGCGCAGCTGGATGGATCGCGAGTGGCACCGGCCCGATATCGATGTGCGCAGCTCCGAAATCCATACCATGATCACCCAGGGTAATTTTTCGCGCATCTACACCACCAATTACGATCGCTGGCTGGAGATGGCTCACGAGGCGCACAACGTCCCCTATAGCAAAGTGGCTAACGCCGCCGATCTCGTCTCACTCACTGAAGATAAGCGCCACATCATTAAACTTCACGGCGATTTCGATGACGATACCTCGATTGTGCTGGATGAGAGCAGCTATTTTGAACGTCTCTATTTTGATTCCCCACTGGATATCAAACTGACGCACGACGTGATGGGTAACTCGGTGCTGTTTGTTGGCTACAGCATCAGCGATTTCAACATCCGCCTGCTGTTCTACCGGCTGACTAAAATGTGGGGACGAACCGGACTCGCAACGGCCCGGCCTAAATCGTATCTTTTTACCAATCGCAATAATCCGGTGGCTAAAGAGGTACTGGGGCAGTGGGGAATTGAGATGATTGTCTCGGAAGAGGATGACCCACGAAAAGCGCTGGCCACCTTTCTGGAGGAATTGCTTGCCTGAAACGCGGGCAGACTTGCTCATCGCTGCATAACAGAATATACTGTATATAAATACAGTTAATGAGGTGCATCATGGCAGTCGAAACCAAATATGTTGTAGTCAGAAAAGGTGAAGAGAAGATGACGTTTGCCAGTAAAAAAGATGCCGATGCCTGGGATAAGATGCTCGATATGGCAGATGCCTTTACCGACTGGCTGCAGCAGATCAAGCCAGAGCTGGCGGATGCGGAAGCGGAAACCTGGGGCATGCTGCTGGCAGAGCAGAAAGACGCGGTACAGCATATTCTGCGCACCAGCAAACTGCCTGATGCGGCGGCAGACAAAGATGCTAAATCTGAAGTGAAAGAGAGTGATTCTGCCCCTGAAAAAAAGGTGTGCGCGGTTAAAGCGGCCTGATCGTTGTGATGCACCCCGGCGCCGTCTTCCTGACGGCGTTTTGCTGTCGCCTTACTCACCTTTGCTACTTTCTGATTAAGCCTGAAAAAGCCCGGCATGCGGGCCATTTTATCAGTGTGAAAAGAGTGAAAAGGTTCCCGAGTAGTAGCTCACCATCCAGACAACATAAACCAGCCACACCAGTAAAAAACCGGTTAACCCCATTTTACCTGTCATTGTATGCTCCTGTAATCGTAAGGGCGGAAAGCCTGCAGGAGATACGTTGACAGCAGTTGCGCACAAAGTTCTTGCGCCAGATCAACCCGCCAGTGAAATACCTAATTAATCCCCAGGGGCGGCATTTATATGTCAGGGTCGCATTAATGCGACCCCTACGGGCATCGATATTGATTATTTTTTAATCCGGGTGCGAATGCCATCAAGTTCAGCACGGTTGAGCCGATAGAGTGATAAAGGATCGCTGGTGGCCCAGGATGTGGCGCAATTATTGCTCTGATTTGCCAACCCCAGGAGCGCCATCATGGCCACAAAAGCACTTATAACGCGAAAAATGCGTACCCGTACTCAGATGCTGCTGACGGGCGCGGTCACAATTACCCTTGGTTTTGCTATCACCATCGGCGTGCTCAGCTGGCAATCCAGCAGAGAACAGAAGTCGCTGGCGGAAAACTATCTGCAGCAGATTGCGCAGAGTCAGGCATTGCAGATTCAGCAGGAGCTGAGTTACGCGCGCGATGTGGCGCATAATCTGGGACATAGCCTGATTGCGCTGCCGGCGGCAGGGATCAGCGATCGGAAGGTGGCGGACCAGCTTCTTATCTCCACTCTGCGTGACAACCCCGATTACCTCTCCATCTCTGTGATATTTGAACAAAATGCGTTTGATGGCCGCGATGCGGAGTTTGTCAGTCAGCCTGGTGCTGCACCTCAGGGACGCTACGCCTATTTTGTCGATCGCGACAGTAGCGGCAGCTTCAGGCTGCATCCACTGGCCTCCATGCTGACGCCAGGACAGGGAGATTACTATCTGTTGCCACAAAAAAGTCGTAAGGATACGCTGATTGAACCTTACAGCTACGCCTATAACGGGGTGCCTGTGTTACTCACTTCCGTCGCCGCTCCCATTATCAGCCAAGGTAAGCTCTGGGGCGTAGTGACCTCTGATATCTCACTGGCGGCGCTGCAGGCGCGCATCAACAAGATCAGGCCCTGGGAAGGCAGTGGCTATGCGATGCTGCTCTCCAGCGGTGGCAGAGTGGTTTCCTATCCGGACCAGACGCAAACCGCGAAACCCTGGCAGGGAGAAACGCATGGGTTCAGCCGTGCCGTTACTGAACAGCATGACGCCATACTGGGGGAAGCGGCGCTGATAACATGGCAGCCAGTGACTATCGGCAGCAGCGACCAGCACTGGTATCTGGGTGTCGTTGCACCGGTGAGCAAAGTGATGGCGGCGGCGCACCGCCAGCTGATGCACGCGCTGATACTGATGCTCATCAGCATCGTTGCCGTGAGTTTACTGCTGGGATGGGTGTTTAGCCGGAAAGTGCTTAAGCCGATTGGCGGCGAGCCGGCCGAAGCCACGGCTATTGCGCTGGCGGTAGCCGGCGGCAGACTTGATAACGCGATTCCGCTGGTGTTACAGGATCGCAGCAGCCTGTTTTACGCGCTGCATACAATGCAGACGCAGCTGCGCGATATGGCAAGCCAGATTCAGGACGCCAGCGCATCAGTGCGGCAAGGCGCGGGCGAAATCGCCAGCGGCAACCTCGATCTTGCATCGCGAACCGAAGAGCAGGCGGCTGCGCTGGAGCAGACCGCGGCCAGTATGGAGCAGATTACCGCTACGGTGAAACACAACGCGGCAAATGCGCATCAGGCAACCACGCTGACAGAAAATGCCACGCATATTGCCAGCCGCGGCGAAACACTGGTGGGTGAAGTGGTGCAGACGATGGCGCAGATAGATAACAGCGCGAAAAAGATCGGCGACATTACTGCCATTATCAACAGCATCGCATTTCAGACGAATATTCTGGCGCTCAACGCGGCGGTGGAAGCTGCACGTGCCGGCGAGCAGGGGCGTGGCTTTGCCGTCGTGGCCTCTGAGGTTCGTAATCTGGCGCAGCGCAGCGCCAGCGCGGTGAGAGAGATTGCTGCGCTGATCGAGGAGTCCGGGGAGCGCGTCAGCAGCGGCGTCGGGCTGGTTCAGCGTGCCGGTAAAACCATGACTGAAATGACACAGGCGGTAAACTCCGTGCGCAATATTATCGATGAAATTGTTATCGCATCTGATGAACAGGCGCGCGGCATAAGCCAGGTGACCATTGCAGTGAATGAGATGGATAGCGCTACGCAGCAGAATGCGGCGCTGGTTCAGCAGATGTCGGCAGCAGCAAGCTCACTGGAAGATCAGGCGGCGCAGCTCGCTCACACCGCCGCACGTTTCACATTAAGCTGACTGACGCAGCCCGGCCGCGTGCCGGGCTGCCGTTAGCGCGGCTTGCGCGAAGGCATCATGCGCAGCAGCGTATTGTCCTTAAACAGATAATGATGCGCCAGCGCCGCCAGCGCGTGCAGGCCGATTAACCAGTAACCCAGCGGTACCAGCGTTTCATGCCACTTAATCAGCGTATCGGCCAGGTCGGGATCGGGCGCGGCGCTGACCGGCATCGAAATACCAAATAGCCACCAGTCGCGGCCAAGCCAGAATCGGGAGAGAATGCCCAGCACCGGCAGGGTAATAAACAGCAGGTAGATCGCCAGATGAGTAAGGTGTGCCAGGCCGGTCTGCCAGTGGGCGGGCTTCGGTACAATAGCCGGCGTGCGATGGCGAAACCGCATCACCAGACGCGACAGCATCAGCAGCAGCACGCAGCTGCCAGCAGAGAAGTGCGTCACCACCATAAAGAGACGCTGCCAGGAGCCGCGCGGCGCCAGGCCGCGAAACTCCATCGTGCAATAAGCGAGAACAATCAAAATAAATGTCAGCCAGTGAAGCAGAATCTGCGCGGGGGCATATTTTGTGCTCATTATTCCATTCCATTCGGTACGAAGCGGTAGCGCTACAATAGCCGAAAGCAGAGTGAAAAAAATGCCCTTTCTGCGTCATTGCTGCCTGAAACTCAGCGCCGGGCGACCTGTTGCGCCTCATTGCCTGACTTACCGGCCGCCGCAAGCTCACTGTTGAAATGTGCGGTCAGAACGGAGTAGGTCTCCTCAGCTTTCATACGATAGAGCTGTTCAGAGGGATGAATACAGTCAGGTGACATCAGCGACTGCCACTCTTTCATTTGCAGAATACGCTGATACTGGCGTGCCAGCGGCAGCGACTCGGCGCGCGCCAGTGCGTCCAGCTTCGTGACATAAGGCGCAACGTTCCACTTTTTTGCCCCGCCACAAATCGGGTGCGGCTCCTGCAATACCACCTGTTTACCCTCTTCGCGGGCAATCGCGATCAGCTCCGTCATCACTTTAGTATACTGATCCGGGCTGACGATATATTTCGCTTCGGTATCTTTGAAATGAAAGTGTCGCGCATCGTTGGTTGCGAAGTTCAGCAGGATTATTTTAGCGGGCGAGCGCTGCATCTCTTCACGCCAGCTTTTATTCTTTTTATAGAAGTATTTCGGGTGCAGTAAATCCATTGCCTGTGCAGAGGCTGCGCCCTTATTTACCACGCGGATGCCCGGGCCATACTTTTCGCCAAGCCACTTATTTATCAGGGCAATCTCATTGTCTTTGATGTTGATGTTATGTTGTTTGCCATTCTCTCTGACTGCCATTGCGCCCAGCGTACTTGAACCACCGTAAGCTTCAATAATAAAGTTATTACTGGTATCAGGCGTCGTTGCCCATGCGGTATTTTGCAGGATAAATCCGGTAACCAATAATGAAGCAAAACGAATCAGTGAATAAGGCATAGCAAATTTCCCGCCTGGTGAGGCTCAATAATATTTAATGGATCGAATAATTAAAACGTAAAATGTAACCATAACAGCTGTGACGCAGGTCATACAATCTTAAAGCATCAGTGAAAAATCAAAATCAGGTTAATTCTTAAACTCTGGTAATAACGCTGTGAAATTATTTGTTTAATCAGCATGATGTGCATAGTGACTATAAAATAGTCTGGACCTGATTTCAGGAGGGGGACAGGGGACTGCTCTGGAGTCTCAGGATGACCACGCTAACCATTTTTATGATTTTCACCTGTCAGGCCAGGATGTAGGAAAAGCGCTCAGGCTAGCGGAGCCGGGCTTCTTTGTCAGTAAGGCCGCCTGCCAGCGCGGCATTAACCCGGTTCAAAGCATTAACTCTCTAACACTTTCAAACAGATAACGCTGCTTTACTGAACAGGTCCGTAAAAAAGTTACAACTTTTACACAATAGCGAAATTCCGAATCGTTAGTCACAGGAATGTATACAGAATTTTCTGGTATTACGCCGTCCACGATTCCCCTATATTCCGCTCACTATCCCCATCAAGGTATGCGATGTGAAAACACAATCCTTTTTGTCCAGCCGAAATATCGGTCTGGATCTGCTGCGTGCCGGGCTAATTCTGGAAGGTGTCTTGTTACATGCCTCAAGAAGTTTGCCCGGCGAGAATCCCTGGTATTATACGGCGCAGCGCGATCCCGCTGAGATATTTACTGCGCTGTTGAGCATGTTTCATACCTTCAGGATGGAAGTCTTTTTCTTTTTATCAGGGATGTTTTCCGCCCTCATTATTCTCCGTAAAGGACAGCAGTTTTTTACCGAGAACCGTCGCAAGCGCGTATTTATTCCGCTTATTTCAGCCTATCTGTTTATTCCGCCACTGATGTATTTTATCTCTGGACAGATAAATGACCGCCCCTACTCGGCGGAAGGCTGGCTGAACAGCTACACCATGATGCATCACCTGTGGTTTCTGGTGTCGCTGAGCATTATGTCACTGGCCATACCCGGCAGCTTTTATCAGTGGAGCGCGCGCCAGCTGGGCAAACTCTCACTGCCTGCGCTTATCGCGCTACTGGTTGTGCTGGGTAACGCCTGTTTTGTGCTGAAATTCCTGGTAAAAGGGCGTGGCGAATTTATCGAGCTGATTCCGATTACGGCGCGCTTCCTGGTCTACTACACGGCAGGCTATGCGCTCTATATCAATCGCGAGAAGATTGCGCATTACGCAAACAGTAAGCTGATGAACAACTGGCTGATTGCCGCGCTGGTGGCTGCCGTCTGGGCGGGCTGCTACTACGTTGCGCATAATCATATCGGCGGCGTGGTGAAGTACGTGCCGGTAATGATGGGCAGCGTGCTGTCCGCCATGCTCTCTTACTGGATGGTGTTCACCTTTGAAAAAATCCAGGTTAAAGAGAATCGCATACTGACCGCTATCGTGGATTCAGCACTGATCATCTATCTGCTGCACTATCCGGTGGTGATTGCGTTCTCCTGGCTTATTGATGACTGGCTGCCTGCCAACTATGCCGTTCTGTATGTGCTGATTGACTGTGCTATCGGTATTGGCCTGAGCGCCGTCTGCTACTGGTTCATCAAGCGTTCACGCATTGCCTCTTTCATGTTTGGCCTGAAGCCAAAAGCGAAGAAGGTGCCGGTGCCGCTCGAAGCCCGCATGTAATCCGTTTTGCCCGTCAGCACGCCTGCTGGCGGGCCCTGCTTTATACCGCCCTGAACCCGATTATTCTGACGGATACCGCAAATCCCCGGTCACAATCTGGTAAATGCCTCTCTGAATGTCTACACCTTTCCTGCAATACCACGCCGCCTGCGGATAAGCCGCACGCGTAGTCCGCCCGTCTCGTCGCCAGCGTGGCGATCGGGTATTTCAGGAGTCTGATATGCCTCATTCCTGTTTTACGCCCCTGGCGCTTGCCGGTGCCATTGCTGCCACTCTTGTTGCCTCAGCGCCTGCTTACGCCTGGGATAGTCTGACTGTATTTGGCGATAGCCTGAGCGATGGCGGTAATGTCGGTCGCTTTACGTATGATGGTGCACAGCATCCCCTCTATGACGAAATTCTGGCAGCAGACTCTGGCCTGTCGCTGCGCCCTTCATCGCAGGGCGGAAATAACTACGCTCAGGGCGGCGCCGTGACCGTTCCGGCGCTTAACCCGGCGTTTAATACGCAGGATCAGCTGGCGCGCTGGCTGCAGCGTAACAACGGCCGCGCGGAGCGCAATGGTCTCTATATTTACTGGGCAGGTGCCAATGACATTGCGGCGGCGGTGCTGGCAAATCCGCTGACTGCGCCGCAGACCGTTGCAGCCAGCGCCAGCGCGGCGGCGGCACAGGTTCGAACGCTGCTGGATGCAGGTGCGGGTACGGTAATCGTGCCGAATGTGCCGCAGCTTGGCACAACCCCGCTGATGATTGAGACGGTGCTGCAGCTGACAGGCCCCCTGGCAGATTCAGCGCTGCAGGCGGCGTTTCAGTCGCTGAACGCGACGCCTGTGCTGAGTCAGGCTGCCCGCGAGCAGGCTATTCAGACCGCATTCAGCCGTGCGGCGGGAGAAGTCTCTGCGATCCCTGCCGTACGCGATGCGCTGGCGCAGCAGCTGTTCGCGCTCTGGCAGGTGCTGAGTGAGCAGGTGACGGCACTCTCTGATGGATTTAACCAGCAGGAGGAAGCGGGGCTGGCTGCGCTTAAAGGCAATATCGTGCGTGCTGATATCGCTGGCCTGCTCAGCGAAGTGATCGCGGACCCCGCGCGGTATGGTTTGAGCAACACCATCGGTATGGCCTGCCCGCCAGGCACATCCGCCGCCCAGTGTACGTCTGCCACGCCAGGCTTCAGCGAGGCGCAGCGCTTTCTGTTTGCTGACCGGCTGCACCCCTCGCCAGCGGTACATGCGATGATTGCCGATTATATCCGCTCGATTCTCGATGCACCGGCGCTGGTCTCATCGCTCACCGCAGCGCCAGCAGGCGCGGCCCGTGATATGCAAAATACGCTGGAGGGACATCTGCAGCAGCAGCGTCAGCAGGCGCAGAGTACCGGTGAGTTTAGCCTGTTTGGTGGCTACGCCGGGCAGCATGCTGACTATCACCGCAGCGATCTGCTTACGGGTGATGCCACTCAGGCCAGCCTGACGCTGGGTATGGGATATCAGCTAACCGATAGCTGGCAGGCGGGTCTGGTGCTGTCACGCAGCGACCAGCGCCAGCATCCTGACGATCGTTACTCATACAAGCTGCGCGGCAATCTGGTGGCGCTTTACAGCCAGCTTACGCTGTTCGAGCAGGGCTGGATCAACGCAGACGTGCACTACGGCGATCTCAGCTATGACGCTATTGAGCGCCGTGTTCAAATCGGGCCGGCCACCCGTACAGAACAGGGAAACAGCAGCGGTAAACTGCTGGGCTTTCGCGTGCAGAGCGGCTGGGATTTCCCGCTGACCGCACATCTCTCTACCGGTCCGGTTGTGCGCTATGCGCTCGATTACGCGCGCGCCGGTGGCTACCGTGAAAACGGAGAGAGCAGTACCGCAATGCGTTTTTCCGATCAGACCCGGCATACCCAGACTGGCGCAGCCGGCTGGCGTATCGACACCACGCGGTGGCCCGTCAATCCCTGGGCGGAAATCAGCTACAACCGTCAGTTTGGTGATGCTGAGAGCAGCGTTCGCGGTGGACTAAAATCAACGCGCACGGCTTTTACCCGTACGGTTAGCAATGGCGATGATAGCTGGCTGGAGGCGGCAGCGGGTGCCTCGGTGCCGCTGACTGACGCCGTCAGCGCGTTTACCGGCGTTTCTGCGATCGGCGGCAACAGCGATCGGCGGCAGATAACATGGAATATAGGCATTAATGCCACCTTCTGATCGCTGAGAGCGCCGTCTGCTGCAGATATCCGCTCACGCGGATGCGGCTGGCCGGTACAGCCCGGTGAATAACAGGTATAATCTGCCAGATTAGCCAACAGATTCAGGATCGGAAATGTCTAAACTTACGCTACAGGAGCAGATGCTCAAAGCCGGATTAGTCTCCAGCAAAAAAATGGAAAAGGTGCAGCGTACGGCTAAAAAGTCACGCGTGCAGGCGCGTGAAGCGAAACAGGCCGTTGAAGAGAACAAAAAAGCGCAGCTTGAGCGTGATAAGCAGCTTAATGACCAGCAGCGTCAGGCGGTGCTGGAAAAAGAGTATAAGGCGCAGGTAAAGCAGCTCATTGAGATGAACCGTATTACGACTGGACGGGGTGATATCGATTTTAATTTCACCGACAACAATCTGATTAAAAAAATTACCGTTGATAAAACGACGCAGACGCAGCTTATCAACGGGCGTCTGGCGATTGCCCGGCTGGTTACGGAGAAAAGCGACTACGCCATTATTCCGGCCAGCGTGGCGGATAAAATTGCGCAGCGCGACGCCAGCGCGATTGTGCTGAACAGCGCGCTGAGTCAGGAAGCGCAGGATGAGGACGATCCATATGCTGATTTTAAAGTGCCGGATGATCTGATGTGGTAAGCGCTCTGGCGTTCAGAACGGGGCCGGCAGCTGCAGATGCAGCGGCTGCTGGCTGACCGGATGAACAAACCGGATCGCACTGGCGTGCAGCATCAGACGCGGCGCCTCTTCTGTTCCCGGCAACTGCCGGCCACCATAAAAGTCGCAGCCCAGAATCGGGTAACCCAGCAGCTGGCAGTGCAGACGCAGCTGATGGGTACGTCCGGTTTCGGGCATCAGCATCACCCGCGTCAGCGGCGGCCCTTCAGGCGGGCAAAGGCGTGCAGTTACCTGATAACGCGAGCGCGCCGGTTTACCCTTCACCGGGCACACCGACATCAGCGGAAAGTGCGCGGGATCCTTTGCTATCGGCGCATCTATCACGCCTTCGTCATCGGGCAGATGACCGCACAGTAGTGCGGTATAGGTTTTTCCCACCCGGCGCGTACTGAACTGCGCGGAGAGCGCAGCGTTGATCGCTTTGTTCCGGGCGATGATCATCAGGCCGGATGTGCCAAAGTCGAGCCGGTGCACCAGCGAACAGCCGGGATAGCGCTGCAGCAGCCGGTAATGCACCGAATCGTTATTTTGCGGATTCTTACCGGAGAGGCTCAGCAGACCGGCGGGCTTACCTATCACCAGCAGGTGCTCATCCTGCCAGACTACCGGGATCTGTTCATGGCACGGCGGTGCAATAAACGCGTCAAAATCAGCAGACATAGCACATCCTAATCGGGCTAACGGGCGCTGATGATAGCGGATTGATGCGGGTCAGTCGCGGCTTTTCCAGCGGTTCTGCAGATAGCGCACGGCCTCCTGCGTCTGCGGCTGCGACAGATACCCTTCCCGGAAGAGAATGGTGCCATCCACATCCGGCAGCGACTCATTCAGCTCAATCTGCTTTTGCAGTTCGGGTACCCCATTCTGACGCGTCCAGTCGGGCTCCATTTTAGACGCCACGCCCACTTTATAGAGCGCAACGCCAATGTAGAGCTGCACCGGCGTCGGACGGACCACGTCCGCCCACCAGCGGGTCAGCACGTCATAGCGCGCTGCTGCGCGGGCAAACGGCCAGTAAAGCTGCGGCGCGATATAATCCAGCAGACCACGCTGAACCCAGAGGCGCGTATCGGCGTAGGCCTCGTCGTAGGCGGCTGCCCCGCGCGTATCGGAACCCGCCGGGTCGTGAGAGAGATTGCGCCATACTCCAGCCGGACTGACGCCAAACGCCACGCCGGGCCGCACTTTTTTAATCGTGCGGGAAACCTGTTCAATCAGCTGTAGCGTGTTATTGCGCCGCCAGTCAGCTTTAGTGGTAAAACCGGCGCCATATTGCCGAAAAGTCGCGCTGTCATTCAGAGGAGAGGCCGTGGTTTCCGTGTAGAAATAGTCGTCAAACTGCACGCCATCCACGGCGTAGTGCGAAACAACTTCAGCCACGATGCTGGTGATCCAGTCGCGTGCGGCGGGAATACCCGGGTCCAGTACCAGCCGGTCGCTGGCAGTGCGGATCCAGTCAGGATGCAGCACATAGACGCTGGCAGGCTGCTGCGCCAGCGTACGCTGTAGTTCGCGCAGGGTGCCGGGTTTGACGTTAGTCGAGACGCGATAGGGGTTAAACCAGGCGTGCACTTTTATGCCACGCTGATGGGCTTCTTTCAGCAGAAACGCCAGCGGATCGTAGCCGGGATACTCTCCGATATGGCCGGTCAGGGTATCGGACCACGGCAGGATCTTTGAGGACCAGAGCGCGGTACCGTCAGGCTTGACCTGGAAAAACACTGTGTTGATCCCGAGCTGCTTTAACTGGTCCAGTTTTGCGATAAGCGACGCCTGCTGCAGACGCACACGCTCAGCGGGTGCAGCCGTCACCGATGTCACTGGCGGCCAGTCGAGGCGCGAAACGGTGGTGAGCCATACGCCGCGCATCGGCACGCGCCGGGCGTCCGGAGCAGGCGTTACCGGCGGCTTTGCCGCGGGCGGCAGCGGCAGCGGCGTCACCAGCGACTTCGGGGGGGTACCGGCACAGCCTGCCAGTAGCAGCGCCAGCGCAGCGGTGCGCAGCAGCGCTGTCAGATGAAAACGCGATAAACAGGCTATGGTAAACTCCCTTTATAAACGGCTAAAACTGGCGCTGCCATTGTCAGGGCATGCGGCAGAAAGTCAACCTTAACGGGTGGTGCAGTGTCGCCATCCACGCGCGGGAATAAAAAATATGCAATATGAAGATCTCTATCGCCGCATCGGACAGATTATTTATAGCTGCGGGCCTGAGAACGCACGTCAGCTGACGGTACAGGCTGAACTGTTTGCTGATGAGGAGGGGGGACAGTATCAGTTTAACTATCTGGATGAGCAGGGCGAACCTGACTGGTTTGAGCCTGATGCGCGTGCCGTAGGCGACCTGACGGAGGCGCTGAGAGCGTTTCAGCACTATTTCATTGAGCATGAACTGTCACCGGGCCAGCCCGTCTGGACGCACTGCGTGGTGAAAATTGATGTGCCGGAGTCAGCCATCAGCATCGACGTATACTGAAACCGGGCATCCCTGCCCGGCACTGTGACTCAGGAACGAACGGCGACCATTCTGGCGTGGCGGCGTGCCGCGCGTTTGCGGTGTACCAGCCGGCTGGCAGCCAGCACCAGCAGCGTCAGAATAGCGGTTGCGATGATCTCCGGGCGATGCTGCTGATTAAACAGCATGGAGCCCAGCACGCCGATGATAAACACAATGGTTGCCCAGGTGAGTCCCGGGAAGAGCCACATGCGGTAGCTCAGGACCTCACCACGCGCCTCGCGCTTTTTACGCAGCACCAGGTGAGAGGCTGCAATAACCAGATAGACCAGCAGCGCAATGGCTCCGGAGCTGGCCAGCAGGAACTCAAAGACGGCGCTGGGTGCCACGTAGTTGGCAAATACCGCCAGAAACGCCGCTGCGGTTGAGAGCAATACCGCAACCCATGGGGTACCGCTGCGCGTGGTGCGTGATGCGGCCGCGGGGGCATCCTGACGGCGCGACAGCGAAAACAGCATACGCGAGGCGGTATAGAGCGCAGAGTTCAGGCAGCTGCAGACGGCAATCAGTACCACAATATCGACAATCAGACGCGCGTGCGGGATGTTCATTATCTCCATAGCGGTCTGATAAGAACCGTTCTTCATCAGCGCCGGACTGTTCCACGGCACCAGCGAAATCACCAGGAAAATTGACAGCAGATAAAACAGCGCGATACGCCAGATGACGGAGTTAGTCGCCTGGGTGATCTGCTTTTTCGGTTCACGCGACTCCGCTGCGGCAATGGTGACAATCTCCGTGCCCATGAAAGAGAACATCGTGGTCAGAATAGCCGCCAGTACGGCGCTGATTCCGTTTGGCATAAAGCCTTTGGTATCCCAGAGATGTGAGATCCCCTGCGTATTGCTGCCGGGCAGCAGGCCAAATACCGCCAGGCTACCGGCGACCAGGAAGCCGACGATTGCTACCACCTTCAGCAGGGCAAACCAGAACTCAAACTCGCCATAGTTTTTCACGCTGAACAGATTACTGATGGTCAGAAACGCCGTAATCGCCAGTGTATATTCCCAGACGTCTACCTGCGGAAACCAGCCGTGCAGGATAGTGCCGGCGGCGTTAGCTTCAAGCGGGATCACCAGCACCCAGAACCACCAGTAGAGCCAGCCGATGGTAAAACCGGCCCAGCGCCCCAGCGATTTATCAGCATAGGTGGAAAAAGAGCCGGAATCAGGCGAGGCGACGGCCATTTCAGCCAGCATGCGCATAATCAGCACCACCAGCGTACCGGCGGCAATATAGGCGAGCAGCACCGCCGGTCCCGCTTCGGCGATGGCGTGACCGGATCCGACAAACAGGCCGGCCCCGATAACGCCGGCAATAGATAGCATCCTCACGTGGCGCGGCTTCAGGCCTGGTGCCAGTACGTCGGCATTCTGAGCAGTCATAGTTTTTTCTCCGAATCGTCTCTCAGGCGACGTACAGCGCCGCCTGGCGTGAAGGTGGACAAGTCAGGCCTGCAGCGGACAGGCCTGAGGTGCAGCGCGGTTTAACGCTGCGGAGTGAGCAGACCGCCGAGAATATCGAGCGCCTGACGGAACTGCGCGTCCGGAATCGTCAGCGGATAGAGGAAGCGGATGACGTTACCCTGCGGTCCGCAGATCAGCAGCAGCAGCCCCTGCGCCATCGCCTGCTGCTGCAGCGCCTGTGCACTCTGCGCATCAGCAAACTCCACGGCCACCATGGAACCCAGCGCGCGGATATCGGTAATAGCAGGCTGCGTGGCGCGTACTCCCTGCAGAAATTCGGTCAGCGCAGCGCCAAGCTGTACGGAGCGTTCGCAGAGCTGCTCTTCGGCGATGACATCCAGCACCGCGTGCGCTGCCGCAATAGAGAGAGGGTTACCGGCATAGGTTCCCCCCAGGCCGCCGGGACCGGGCGCATCCATAATTTCTGCTCGTCCGCTGACGGCGGAGAGCGGCATACCGCCGGCGAGGCTTTTTGCCATAGTGATAAGGTCCGGCTCCACGCCATAGTGTTCCATGGCAAAGATTTTTCCGGTGCGGCCAAATCCGCTTTGTACTTCATCAGCAATCAGCAGAATGCCGTGCCGATCGGCCAGCGCGCGCAGCTGCGTCATAAATTCAGGGGGGGCGATATGGAAGCCACCTTCGCCCTGGACCGGCTCCAGCACGATCGCGGCCACATCCTGCGGGGCGATATCCTGCGTAAAGAGGTCATCCAGACTTGCCAGCGCATCTGCTGTGGTGATGCCGGTGACGCTGTTTGGATAACGGGCGTGGAATACGGAGGCGGGCATCGGGCCAAAGTCGCGCTTATAGGGAGCCACTTTGCCGGTCATCGCCATGGTCATAAAGGTGCGGCCATGAAACGCATTGCCAAAGGTGATGATACCGTGACGCCGCGTGGCGGCGCGCGCAACCTTAACGGCATTCTCTACCGCTTCAGCACCGGTGCTGAAAAACGCGGTTTTCACTTTACCGGCGATAGGAACCAGATCGTTAATGCGTTCCGCCAGCGCAACATAGTTCTCATAAGGCGTGACCTGGAAAGCGGTATGGGTAAACTTCTCTAACTGATCTTTGATGGCCTGCACGACGCGCGGATGGCGATGGCCGGTGTTCAGAACCGCAATACCGCCGGCAAAGTCGATCCAGCTATTACCTTCAGTGTCGCGCAGCGTGGCGTTTTCCGCCTGCTCAACAAACCACGGGCACAGGTTGCCGGTGCCGCGTGGCAGGGCGTCATCTTTACGTTGTTGCAGCTGGCTGTTTTTACCTTCCATAACCTTTCCTTAGCGATAAGCTTCTTTACAAATCACGACAAACACGCTTATTTATGCCTGCAGCGGCACAGGTTGCCAGAGCCAATTCAACGAAAAAGGATGGAGCCAATTGCGGAGTTTGTATGCCGATCATGTTCTGGAACGTCTGCAATTTGTTGCAGAGGGCACGCTGCAGCAGCGCCTGCTTATCTGCATGCAGCAGGCGATTGCTGAAGGTATTTTCCCGCGCGCCTCGCGCCTGCCCGCCACGCGCGATCTGGCACGCGAGCTGGCGGTATCGCGTAATACGGTGCTGAACGTCTATGAAAATCTCATTGCGCAGGGATACGTCACGGCGCGCACCGGCAGCGGCACCTGGATTGCTGAAACGCTGCCTGAGGGGTGTCTGAACAGCCCGCAGCGCGTTCCTGAGCCTGCTGCCGCGTTGACAAAACCTGCTGCGCTGTCGCGACGGGGGGCAACCCTGCTCGGCCACGCCAACGCCTCACCGTGGCAGTGGGGCGCATTTGTTCCGGGCGCGCCCGATGTGCGTCAGTTTCCGCATAAGCTGTTCAGTCAGATCCAGGCGCGGCTGAACCGCGATCCGGAGATAGAGCGGCTGATCTACAGCAGCAGCGGAGGCTGTCCGCTGCTGCGTCAGGCGCTGGCGGAGTATCTCAGCGTGGCGCGTTCGGTACGGGCGGACGCCGACCAGATTATTATTACCGAGGGTGTGCATCAGGCGGTGGATCTGGTGACGCGCGTGCTGTGCGACGCGGGGGATCCGGTCTGGATCGAGGAGCCGGGCTACTGGGGAACGCGTAATTTGCTGCGCATCAACGGCCTTAAAATCCAGGCGAAAGCGGTGGATGAGCAGGGCATCATTCCAGATCTGACGTCGCGCAGTAAACCGCCAAAAATGATATTTGTGACACCGTCACACCAGTATCCGCTGGGCGTACATCTTAGCCTGGAGCGTCGCAGGCAGCTGCTTGATTTTGCGCGAAAACATAAAAGCTGGCTGGTGGAAGATGACTACGACAGTGAATTTCGTTTTTCCGGCCAGCCGTTTCCGTCGCTGCAGGGCTTTGAGGCGGATGCACCGGTTATCTATATGGGCACGTTCTCTAAAACGCTCTATCCGGCGCTGCGGCTGGGCTATCTGGTGGTGCCAAAAGCGCTGGCACAGCCGCTGCGGCTGGCGGCAGCGGAGCTATACCGGGGCGGTCACCTGCTGATCCAGCGTGCGCTGGCAGAGTTTATTCAGAAAGGGCATTACATGGCGCATATCCGCCGCATGCGCAAGCTTTACAGCCAGCGGCGGCAGTTTCTGACCGGGCTATCTCCCGCTATCTTGGGGAGGCGTTTATGCCTGCGGTGAACTATCAGGCGGGTCTGCATCTGGTACTGCCGCTGCCGCAGGGGTGTGATGACGTGGCGATAGCTGCGCTGGCGCTCAGGCGCGGCGTGAAGGTGCGTGCGCTGTCGCAGTATTATATGCATCCGCAGGAGAAACGCGGTTTACTGCTGGGATATGCCTGCGTTGACGAGCGTCAGTGTCAGGATGCGTTTGGCGCGCTGAGAGGCTGTCTGCTGGAGGCGGGCGTGATCGCGCGTGGCAGCGGCACGGAAAATCTGGCATAAAAAAAGCCGGCAACCCGTGAAGGTTGCCGGCCTGATGTCAGCCGGAGAATCAGGCGCTCAGCAGCTGATCGGCGGTTTTTTCCACCAGAGCCAGCAGCAGCTTGATATCATCCAGCGTCACGGTCGGATTCAGCAGCGTCAGCTTCAGGCAGGTCACACCCTGATTTTCGGTCACGCCTACGTTAGCGCGGCCCGACTCCAGCAGCACATCGCCGATGCGCTGATTAAACAGGGCAATCTGCGCGATATCGGTGAGCTGCTGCGGACGATAGCGGAACAGCACGCTTGCCAGCTGCGGCTGCATCACCAGCTCCAGGCGCGGTGTCGCTTCAACATACTGCGCCACTTCCTGCGCCAGCGTGACGCCGTGGTCGATAATTGCCGCATACTGTTTCTGACCCAGCGCTTCCAGACCCATCCACAGCTTCAGCGCATCGAAGCGACGCGTGGTCTGCAGCGATTTAGAGACCAGGTTTGGTACGCCCGCCTCTTCATCAAACTCAGAATTCAGGTAAGCCGCCTGATAACGCATCAGTTCATAGTGACGCGCATCCTTCAGCAGAAATGCGCCGCAGCTGATGGTCTGGAAATATTGCTTATGGAAGTCCAGGGTAACGGAGTCCACCATTTCCAGGCCATCCAGATAGTGGCGATACTTCTCTGACAGCAGCAGCGCGCCGCCCCATGCCGCATCCACGTGCACCCAGATGTTACGTTCAGCAGCAATGGCAGCAATTTCGCGCAGCGGATCGATAGCGCCTGCGTCAGTGGTACCCGCCGTAGCAACAATCGCCAGTACCTGTTCGCCATTCGCTTCAGCCTGCGCCAGTTTGGCCTGCAGATCGTTGACGTCCATGCGCGCAAAGTCATCCGACTTCACCTGAACCACTGACTGATAGCCGTGGCCGAGCAGCGCCATGTTCTTCTGTACGGAGAAGTGCGCATTTTCAGAGCAGAACACTTTCATCTTACGCAGATCGCCGGTGATGCCATCCTGCTGCACCGAATGTCCCTGGCGGGCAAAGAAGGCATCACGCGCCAGCATCAGGCCCATCAGATTGCTCTGGGTGCCGCCGCTGGTAAAGACGCCCGCGTCGCCGGCAGCGTAACCCACCTGAGCACGCAGCCATTCAATGAGTTTGACCTCAATGATGGTCGCTGATGGGCTCTGATCCCAGGAATCCATGCTCTGGTTTGTGGCGTTGATCAGAACTTCAGCGGCCTGGCTTACCACCAGGCTTGGGCAGTGCAGATGCGCCACACACTGCGGGTGGTGCACTGACAGGCTGTCTTTCAGGAAATACTCAATTGCGCGCTCAATCGCGGCCTGGTTACCCAGGCCGTCAGGATTGAAGTCAAGCGCAATTCGCTCGCGCAGTTCGGCAACCGTTTTGCCCTGATACATCTCAGGCTGTTGCAGCCACTGCACAACCGCGGCGCTGCTCTGGGCAATCGCCTGCTGATACGCCTCAATGCTCTGCGCAGAGCCGGCCAGAATCGGGTTCACTTCACTCATTTACTTTTCCAGTCAAACAGGTTTGACGCCAGCGCCCAGCAGCGCCTGCTCAAATTTATCCAGGAATACAGCCAGCTCTTCGTTTGTGATAAGCAGGGACGGCAGCAGGCGCAGGACAGAACCGTGACGGCCGCCGCGCTCCAGAATCAGGCCCGCTTCGAAGCATTTCTTCTGCAGCAGCGCAGAAAGCTCGCCATCTGCCGGGAAGCTGCCCATGTGATCGGCTGGCTCATCAGGCTTAACGATTTCGATACCGATCATCATGCCCATGCCGCGAATATGACCGATAACCGGGAAGCGCTGCTGCATCTCTGCCAGCTGTGCTTTCAGCCATTCACCCTGTTCCGCAACTTTGGCAGCAATATTCTGCTCGATCAGCACTTTCAGGGTAGCCAGACCAGTCGCCATCGCCAGCTGATTGCCGCGGAAAGTACCGGTATGGTGTCCTGGTGACCAGGCATCAAACTGCTTTTTAATGCCCAGCACAGCGAGAGGCAGGCCACCGCCAACCGCTTTTGACATCACGATGATGTCCGGCTCAATGCCGGCGTGTTCAAAGGCGAAGAATTTGCCGGTGCGGGCAAAGCCTGCCTGAACTTCATCCAGAATAAGCAGGATGCCGTGCTCCTGCGTGACTTTGCGAATGCGCTGCAGCCACTCTGCCGGTGCCGGGTTCACGCCGCCTTCACCTTGGACCGCTTCCAGAATAACGGCTGCCGGCTTGCGCACGCCGCTTTCTACGTCATTGATCAGGTTATCGAAGTAGTAGGTCAGCGCTTTCACGCCTGCGTCGCCACCGATACCCAGCGGGCAGCGGTACTGGTGCGGATAAGGCATAAACTGCACTTCCGGCATCATGCCGTTAACCGCTTCTTTTGGCGACAGGTTGCCGGTCACCGCGAGCGCGCCGTGCGTCATGCCGTGATAGCCGCCTGAGAAACTGATAATACCGCTGCGGCCGGTGACTTTTTTCGCCAGCTTCAGCGCAGCTTCAACGGCGTCCGCGCCGGATGGGCCGGTGAACTGCAGGCAATACTCTTTGCCCTGGCCTGGCAGCAGAGAAAGCAGAGATTCAGAGAATTGATCTTTCAGCGGTGTGGTCAGATCAAGAGTATGTAACGGCAAGCCGCTGGTAATGACATTTTGGATGCTCTGCAGAACATCAGGATGGTTATGACCAAGTGCCAGCGTCCCTGCGCCAGCCAGACAGTCAAGATATTGCTTATTCTCAACATCCGTAATCCACACGCCGCTGGCTTTAGCGATGGCTAAAGGCAATTTGCGCGGGTAACTCCTGACGTTTGATTCAAACTCAGCCTGACGGGCTAAGAATGCGTCGTTGTTTCCGTTGAATGAGCTGGCACCAAAATTATCAATACGGACTTTATCCGTCATCATATCTCTCCTTCAACCGGGGCTCGCAGTGGCTGGCCGATTGACTAATTGAACAAAAAAGTATCAGTAATGTAAAAAGCGCGGCCAATATAGAGCCTTTTGCCTCACATCACAATGATTAATTTTGTGTAGAATTGTTTATTCTTTTCATATACGAATCATAACGTTGGACAGAAACTGGCCGCTGTTATTTCTCCGCTAAAATAGCCAGCTTTAAATTATTGAATGAATAAAGAGACTTATACCCGCCAGTGAAAGCCACGGACCAAACGGAACAGGGCGGTCTGGCCGCTGAAAACAGTAGGGTTTGATAAAGATCACAAAAATCAGCGCGCTGCCGCAGGCGATAAGCAGCAGCGCCGGCAGCGACGTCCAGCCAAGCCAGGCACCCAGCGCTGCCATTAATTTTGCATCCCCCAGTCCGATGCCGGGCTGATTTCTCAGCAGCTGATAGCACCAGCCGGTAAAGCGAATCACGCTATACCCGGCCGCTGCGCCGGTAACGGCATCACGAAGCGTACCGGGCATCGCATCACCGGCATGCAGTAGCAGGCCAAGCCAGAGCAGCGGCAGCGTAATCGCATCCGGCAGCAGTAGATGCGTCATATCGATAAGCGAAAGCGCCAGCAGTGACCATGCCAGCAGCAGTGCGGCAATCAGGCGGCTGTCCGCGGGCAGCAGCTGCATCAGCAGCAGGGCGATCAGCGACGTCGCGGCCTCGGTAACCGGATAACGACAGCTGATAGGGCCATAGCAATCGCGACACCGGCCGCGCAGCAGCAGCCAGCTCAGCACCGGGATCATGTCATACCAGCGCAGGGCGCGTTCACAGTGTATGCAGCAGGAGGAGGGAGCCAGCAGGGAAGTGAACGTGGCCGCCCCGGCGATGTGTCGTGGCAGCCGGTACACCACAACGTTAATAAAACTGCCCGTCGCCAGCGACAGCAGCGTCACCATTACCAGCATCATATTCTCCTCCTTCTCACATGACGTAATTCATCTGCGAGTAACCTACCTGATATCCGGCGAGTGAGGTATTTAAAATCAATATTTTCAGCGAGTTGCAGAAAAAATTGCGCGCCATATCCAGAAAAATCAGCGTGTAAAAATCTCAACGGCAGCCCTGCTTTTTGTCATACCGCGCTCTGCACAATTATCAATCAACCCTAAACGCTGAAGAAGTTGGCTGAGTAAACACTGCAAATTTAATGTTGCGTTAAGTTTCGTTGCTTATGGTGATTACGCAGGAAAAATAGCAGGTGCACTAATGTTTTAGTCGATCGGCTATGTCAGCGCTGAGCCAGTGAACGGGCGTGATGTTAACCGGTTTTTCACTATAACACGTTGAGAGTGCGTTGAAGTTGCGCAGAGTGACAGGTGCAGAGTTTATTCCTGCATTGTGGTCAGAGCATAATTGATAAGGTGGATTTATGTCTTTCTTACCTTTTTCGCGTCCCGCTTTGGGCGAAGAAGAGCTGGCCGCCGTCAGTGCGGTGTTCGCTTCAGGCTGGATCACCACCGGCCCGAAAAATGCTGCGCTGGAGCAGGCTTTCTGTGAATTGACTGGAAACCAGCACGCCATTGCCGTCAGTTCAGCGACTGCCGGCCTGCACGTTACGCTGCTGGCGCTGGGCATTCAGCCCGGAGATGAAGTGATCACCCCTTCGCTAACGTGGGTCTCTACGCTCAATATCATCACGCTGCTGGGAGCCACGCCGGTTATAGTTGATGTCGACCGTCATACGCTGATGGTGACGGCACCGCAGATTGAAGCGGCGATCACACCACGCACCCGGGCGATTATTCCGGTGCATTACGCCGGTGCGCCGGTTGATCTGGCGTCAATCTGCGCGCTGGGTGAGCGCTACGCCATTCCGGTGATTGAGGACGCCGCGCACGCTACCGGCTGCCACTATAACGGCCAGCATGTCGGACAGCGCGGCACGGCGATCTTTTCACTGCACGCCATCAAAAATATCACCTGTGCCGAGGGCGGCGTTGTTGTAACGGATGATGCTGAACTGGCCGACCGGGTGCGCAGCCTGAAGTTTCACGGCCTGGGGGTGGATGCCTGGGATCGCAATACGCACGGGCGCAAACCGCAGGCAGAGGTGATAGAACCCGGTTTTAAATACAATTTGCCCGATATCAATGCCGCTATTGCGCTGGTTCAGCTCGGTAAGCTTGAGGCTATCAACCGGCGCCGCCGGGAGATTGCGCAGCGCTACCTGCAGGCGCTGGCGGATACGCCTTTTCTGCCGCTGAAACAGCCGGACTGGCCGCATCAGCACGCCTGGCATCTGTTTATCATTCGCGTGGATGAAGCTACCTGCGGCATCAGCCGCGATGCGCTGATGGAGGCGCTGAAAGCGGAGGAGATCGGCACCGGACTTCACTTCCGCGCGGCGCACACGCACAAATATTATCGCGAGCGTTATCCGCATCTTTCCCTGCCTGACACGGAATGGAACAGCGAACGTATCTGTTCGCTCCCGCTGTTTCCTGATATGCAGGATGAGGATGTCAGCCGGGTGATCGGCGCGCTGCGTACGCTGGCAGGAGGCCGCCATGCTGGATGAAAAACCGCTTCAGAAAATCTCTGTGGTTATCCCGGTCTATAACGAAGAGGAGAGTTTGCCGGAGCTGGTACGCCGCACCAGCGCAGCCTGTAGCACGCTGGGTCTGAACTTTGAGATCCTGCTGGTGGATGACGGCAGCAGCGACCGCTCGGCGCAGATGATCGCTGATGCCGCTGATATGCCAGGAAGTCACGTCGTCGGCGTACTGCTTAACCGAAACTATGGTCAGCACTCTGCGATTATGGCGGGCTTCGCCCATGTATCGGGCGACCTGATTATTACGCTGGACGCCGATCTGCAGAACCCGCCCGAAGAGATCCCGGCGCTGGTCAAAGCTGCGCAGCAGGGTTACGACGTGGTGGGCACGGTACGCCAGAACCGGCAGGATAGCTGGTTTCGTAAACGCGCCTCACGCGCCATCAATCAGCTGATCCAGCGCGTGACCGGCAAAGCGATGGGCGACTATGGCTGCATGCTGCGCGCCTATCGCCGGCATATTGTTGACGCCATGCTGAACTGCCATGAACGCAGCACCTTTATTCCCATACTGGCCAATACCTTTGCCCGCCGCACTATCGAACTGCCGGTCGCACACGCTGAACGCGAGTTTGGCGATTCCAAATACAGCGTCATGAAGCTTATCAATCTGATGTATGACCTGGTGACCTGTCTGACCACGACGCCGCTGCGCCTGCTGAGTATTGCTGGCAGCCTGATTGCGCTGGCGGGCTTTGCCTTTTCGATAGTGCTGGTGATCTTACGCCTGTTTTTTGGCGCCGGCTGGGCCGGCGACGGTCTGTTTATGCTGTTTGCAGTGCTGTTCATTTTTGTCGGCGCGCAGTTTATCGGGATGGGCCTGCTGGGCGAATACATCGGGCGTATCTACAACGATGTACGCGCGCGGCCGCGCTATTTCATTCAGCGGGTGATCCACCCGCAGCAGGAAACTCCTCAGGTTCAGGAAATCAAACCATGAAAACAGTTGTTTTTGCCTATGCGGAAATGGGTTGCGCAGGAATCAACGCGCTGCTGAAAGCGGGTTTTGAGATTGCGGCGATCTTTACGCACACCGACACCGGCGCAGAGAGCCATTTTTTTGATTCCGTCGCGCGCCTCGCCGCTGAGCGCGGCATTCCGGTGCATGCGCCTGAAGAGGTCAATCACCCGTTATGGATTGAACGCATCCGCGCCTTGCAGCCTGACTATATTTTCTCCTTTTATTACCGCGCCATGCTGAGCGACGCTATTTTGGGATGTGCGGCACGCGGCGCGTTTAATCTGCACGGCTCGCTGCTGCCCGCCTATCGCGGACGCGCACCGCTTAACTGGGTGCTGGTTAATGGCGAAACGGAAACCGGCGTGACGCTGCATCGCATGGTTAAGCGGGCCGATGCCGGTGACATTGTCACGCAGGAAAGGGTGGCGATCGATGAGCAGGATGACGCGCTGACGCTGCACCGTAAGCTGGTCGCCTGTGCTACGCAGCTGCTGGAAGGTACGCTGCCAGCGCTGAAGCGCGGCGAGATTGTAGCCCGGCCGCAGGATGAGCGGCTGGCAACCCGGGTCGGACGCCGCACGCCGGAAGATGGACGTATCCGGTGGGAGCAGAGTGCGCAGCAGGTGAATAATCTGGTGCGCGCGGTAACCTGGCCGTGGCCCGGTGCTTTTGCCTTTGCCGGTACGGTGAAGTTTATGGTGTGGAAAGGACGTGTGCACGCCGGCACGCCGGGTGCCAGAGCCGGGACCATACTCTCTGTCGATCCGCTGCAGGTCGCCTGCGGCCAGGGCGCACTGGAAATTATCACCGGCCAGTGTGACAACGGCGTGTTTATGAATGGCAGCCAGCTGGCGCAGAGCCTGGGGCTGGTGCCCGGCGCGCTGCTTTACTCTGAGCCGGTGGCGGCTGTTAAACGCCGCACGCGGGTGCTGATCCTTGGGGTGAACGGCTTTATCGGCAATCATCTGACTGAACGCCTGCTGCAGGATGATAATTTTGAGGTTTACGGGCTGGATATCGGCTCTGATGCGATAAGCCGTTTTCTGAACGAGCCGCGTTTCCACTTTGTTGAGGGCGACATCAGCATTCATTCTGAATGGATTGAGTATCACATCAAGAAGTGTGACGTGGTGCTGCCGCTGGTGGCGATTGCTACGCCGATTGAGTACACCCGTAACCCGCTGCGCGTATTTGAACTCGATTTTGAAGAGAACCTGAAAATCATTCGCGACTGCGTTAAATATAAAAAACGCATCATCTTCCCTTCTACCTCTGAAGTGTACGGCATGTGTACCGATCGGCATTTTGATGAGGATAGCTCTAACCTGGTGGTCGGTCCGATTAACAAGCAGCGCTGGATCTACTCGGTTTCCAAACAGCTGCTCGATCGGGTGATCTGGGCCTATGGTGAAAAAGAGGGCCTGCGCTTTACGCTGTTCCGCCCCTTTAACTGGATGGGCCCCCGGCTGGATAACCTCAATGCTGCACGCATTGGCAGCTCGCGCGCCATTACGCAGCTGATCCTCAATCTGGTAGAGGGATCGCCCATCAAACTGGTGGATGGCGGGGCGCAGAAGCGCTGCTTTACCGATATCCGTGACGGCATTGAGGCGCTGTTTCGCATCATTGAAAACCGCAACGGTAACTGTGACGGGCAGATCATCAATATTGGTAATCCTGAAAATGAAGCCAGTATTCGTGAGCTGGCGGAGCATCTGCTGGCAAGCTTTGAGCGCCATCCGCTGCGCGACCGTTTTCCGCCGTTTGCCGGGTTCCGCGAAGTAGAAAGCAGCAGCTACTACGGCAAAGGGTATCAGGATGTGGAGCATCGCAAGCCCTCGATAAAAAATGCGCGCCGGCTGCTGAACTGGGCACCGGATGTGGATATGGATACCACCATCGATAACACCCTTGATTTCTTTCTGCGCACTGTTGAACTGCAGGAGAAGCCATGGAAAAAGTGGGGCTGCGGGTCGATGTTGATACCTGGCGCGGCACCCGGCTGGGCGTCCCGGCACTGCTGGAACAGTTCAGCCTGCATCAGCTGCAGGCGAGCTTCTTTTTCAGCGTCGGGCCGGACAATATGGGGCGCCATATCTGGCGCCTGCTTAAGCCGCACTTTTTTCACAAAATGGTGCGCTCGCGGGCGGCATCGCTCTATGGCTGGGATATTCTGCTGGCCGGTACCGCCTGGCCAGGACGCCACATCGGACGCGGCCAGGCGGACATTATCCGCGCCACCGCCGATCATCATGAGGTTGGCCTGCACGCCTGGGATCACTTCGCCTGGCAGACCTGGGCGGGCGTCTGGTCAGAACAGCGGCTGGCGCAGGAGATCGGGCGGGGCAGGCAGATGCTGGAAGCGCTGCCAGGTGACGCCGTCACTTGTTCAGCCGTTGCCGGCTGGCGGGCAGACAGCCGGATTATTGCTGCAAAAGAACCTTTCCATTTTCGGTACAACAGCGACTGCCGCGGCAGCGGCCCGTTTATCCCGCTGCTACCGGACGGTACAGAAGGCACAGTACAGATCCCGGTCACGCTGCCTACCTGGGATGAAGTGGTGGGGCAACAGGTGAGTGCTGCGCGCTTCAACGATTTTATCCTTGAGCGCATGCAGCACGCTGCGGGCACCGCGGTTTACACCATTCATGCCGAAGTTGAGGGGATCGCCGCGCGCGACGCCTTTAGCAACCTGCTCGATCGCGCCCGGCAGGCCGGTATTCACTTCTGTCCGCTCAGCGAGCTTCTGCCTGCCGATCTCTCCACTCTGCCGCGCGCGCCTGTGATACGCGGCCGGATTGCGGGTCGGGAAGGGTGGCTGGGCTGTCAGGCAGAAAACTAATCAGGGAGTTCTGATGCGTACAGGCACCAAAATTACGCTGCTGCTGATGCTGTTTGCGCTCTATTATCTGCTGCCGGTTCCGTTTCGCGATCTGTGGCAGCCCGATGAGCTGCGTTATGCAGAGATCAGCCGCGAGATGATTGTCAGCGGCAACTGGGTTGTGCCGCACTTTTTTGATTTGCGCTATTTTGAAAAACCTGTCGCCGGCTACTGGATAAATAATCTGGGCCAGCTGCTGTTCGGACACACTAATTTTGGCGTCCGCGCCGGCGCGCTGTTCAGCACGCTATGCAGCGGCCTGCTGATTTTCTGGCTGGGATGCCGGATGTTTGCCAGCCGCAACGTCGCCCTGCTGGCCAGCACCGTTTTTCTGACCTCGCTGCTGGTTTACGGAATCGGCACTTATGCGGTGCTGGACCCTGTTCTGCTGCTGTGGCTGACGGGAGCGATGTGCAGCTTCTGGTACGCGGTTCAGGCACGCACATTCCGGCAGCGCTTCTCCGGCTATCTGCTGCTGGGTGCGGCCTGCGCCATGGGGTTTATGACCAAAGGCTTCCTGGCGCTCGCGGTTCCGGTGCTGGCGATTGTGCCGTGGATGGTGTGGCAGCGCCGCTTCACGGAATTGCTGCGCTGGGGGCCGCTGGCGCTGCTGACCGCAGTACTGCTGAGCCTGCCGTGGGCGCTGGCGATAGCGCAGCAGGCGGGAGATTTCTGGCACTACTTTTTCTGGG
The DNA here is from genome assembly GCF_020079945.1 of Pantoea eucrina. Lineage (NCBI taxonomy): Bacteria > Pseudomonadati > Pseudomonadota > Gammaproteobacteria > Enterobacterales > Erwiniaceae > Pantoea > Pantoea eucrina. Next base: position 89,418 of record NZ_CP083450.1, read on the forward strand.
TTGAGCATATTCAGCGTTTTGCTGAAGAAAACGCGCAGCACAAAGCGCCTTTCTGGTACTACCTGCCGGTGCTGGTTGCGGGCACGCTGCCCTGGCTGGGGCTGCTGCCCGGCGCGCTGATAAGCGGCTGGCAGCAGCGTCGCCAGCAGGCAGGCGTGCTCTATTTACTGAGCTGGGTCCTGCTGCCGCTGCTGTTTTTCAGTATTGCAAAAGGCAAGCTGCCAACCTATATCCTGCCCTGTTTTGCTCCGCTGAGCCTGCTGATAGCAGGTTATGCATCAGGAAACAGCGCACGCTTAAGCACCGCGCTGCGGTTTAACGGCTGGATTAACCTGCTGTTTGGCGCGCTGACCGCGCTGGCGGTGATAAGCGTACTGGCGCCGTGGGGGCTGGCACACCGGCCGCTCTACAGCAGCGACGAGAAGCTGCGTGCGACTCTGGCTGCGCTCGCTTTTACCGGCTGGGCGCTGGCGGCAGGTGTCAGCCTGCGCACCGGGCGCTGGCAGCTGGCGGCGCTCTGCCCGCTGGCGCTGGCGCTGCTGGTGGGATTTGCTATTCCCGACCGGATACGGGACGCCAAACAGCCGCAGAACTTTGTCCGCCACATCCAGGAGCGGCTTGCGCAGAGCCGCTTTATCCTGGCGGATAATCCCGGCGTCGGCTCGGCGATCGCCTGGCAGCTCAAACGCAGCGATATCCTTTTTTACAGCAGCAAAGGCGAGCTGGAGTATGGTCTCAGCTACGCCGATGCCCGAAAGCGCTACGTTGCCGGAGCGGAGTTTGCCGACTGGCTGCGCGTCAGTCGCAGAGAGGGTGATGTCGCGCTGGTACTGATGCTGGATGCCGGACAGAAAACGCCGGATGCGATGCTGCCGGTGCCGGATGATGTCTGGCAGCAGGGACGGCTGGTTTATTACAGCTACCGTCGCGCGCCATGAATCTGCTGCTGATTGTTCTGGTCAGCCTGCTCAGCTGTGCAGCCCAGCTCTGTCAGAAGCAGGCCGCGCTGATGGCGTCAGGCGGCAGGCGCATGGCGCTCTGGGTCGCGCTCAGCCTGCTGCTGCTGGGGGCGGCGATGCTGCTCTGGCTGCTGGTATTGCGCAGTGTGCCGGTCAGCCAGGCCTATCCGATGCTCAGCCTTAACTTTGTGCTGGTGGCGGCAGCCGCACGCCTGATCTGGCGCGAAGCCTGTACGCTGCAGCAGTGGCTGGGCACGCTGCTGATTGTCGCGGGGGTGGCGCTGATGGGGAGTCAGCTATGAAAGGTACAGGGCTGGCGCTCGTAAGCGTCGCGCTGGTGACGCTGGCGCAGCTGATGCTGCGCAGCGCGATGATGGAGTTTCCCGCGTTCAGTGCGCTGCTGCAGGGCGGCGCACGCCCTGTGCTGATGCTCTGCGCCGGCCTTGCAGCCTACGGGTTATCGATGCTCTGCTGGCTTACCGCGCTGCGCTATCAGCCGCTCAGTCAGCTCTATCCGCTACTCAGTCTGAGCTACGTACTGGTCTGGCTGGCTGCTGTCGTTCTGCCGTGGTTTCATGAGCCTTTTCGCTGGAGCAGTCTGGCGGGCGTAGTACTGATTGTGGCGGGTCTGCTGGTGGTATCGCTGCCGCGCGGTAAAAAACAGGACTGCTGATATGCGCTTAGTCAGCACGATACGGGGCTGATGTAAATCACTCAAAGAAGCAGCGGAGCCGCTCAGCCTGATGTTTTAGTATCCCTTCAGTTGCCTTCCAACCCGTACGCATCAGGACTGAATATGACCGGTAAACTAAGCAGCGACCGCCTCTGTATTAATCGCAAAATTGCTCCCGCTCTGAGCATCAGTGAATTTTTTGCGCTGGTGGCAAAGCTGGGGCTGCACAAGGTTGAAATCCGCAACGACATGAAAAGCGGCAGCGTGACCGACAATCTCGGTGGCGCGCAGGTCAGCGCGCTGGCGCGCGAGCACGATCTGACTATCGAAACAATCAATGCGGTTTATCCATTTAACCAGCTCAATGATGAGGTTCTGGCAAAGACCCGCGGCCTGCTGAAAGACGCAGCTGAAAGCGGTGCCAGAGCGCTGGTGCTCTGTCCGCTCAACGATGGTGCGCCGGTCAGCGACGCACAGACTATCGATGCGCTGCAAACGCTGGCGCCGCTGTTTGCAGAATACGGCATTCAGGGGCTGGTTGAGCCGCTGGGCTTTCCGCAGAGTTCGCTGCGTTCTGCCGCGCAGGCGCAGCAGCTGATCAAACAGGCCGGGGTGCCGTTCAAAATTGTGCTGGATACCTTCCATCATCATCTTTATGAAGGTGCCGAAGCGGACTTTGCCGGGCACGTTAACGTGCATGAGATTGGTCTGGTTCACCTGTCCGGCGTGACCGATACGCGGCCGGCGGCAGAGCTGACGGATGAAGAGCGTATTATGCTCAGCGCCGATGACAGACTGCAGACAAAACAGCAGGTGGCCCGCCTTGAAGAGATGGGGTATCGCGGGATCTATGCGTTTGAGCCTTTCTCATCGGTGATGGAGGGCTGGAGCGCTGCTGAGATTGAGCAGCAGATCCGCAGCAGTATCGACTATCTCAACCGCTAACCGCAACCGGCTCAGGAAACAGACTATGACACTCAATATTGGCGTAATTGGCACCGGTGCAATCGGTCGTGAACATATCCGGCGCTGCAGTCAGGTGCTGCAGAACTCGCGCGTAGTGGCGCTGAATGATATCGACCGCCGTCAGTGTGAAGAGGTCGCAGCTGCGCTACAGCTGCAGGCGGAGATCTACGACAGCGCGCACGATCTGATTAATGCGCCTGACGTACAGGCCGTGCTGGTGACCTCCTGGGGTCCCACTCATGAAGAGTTTGTACTGGCAGCGATCAAAGCGGGCAAGGCGGTGTTTTGTGAAAAACCGCTGGCAGTAACGGCGCAGGGATGTATGAACATCGTTGAAGCGGAGATGGCCGGCGGTAAAAAACGCGTACAGGTCGGCTTTATGCGACCCTATGACAGCGGCTACCGCGCGCTCAAGCAGGTGCTGGAGAGCGGGGAGATTGGCGCGCCGCTGATGCTGCACTGCGCGCATCGCAATCCGGAGGTGGGTGACAGTTACACCACGGATATGGCGATTACCGATACGCTGATCCATGAGCTGGATGTGCTGCGCTGGTTGCTGAATGATGATTACGTCAGCGCGCAGGTGATCTGGCCACGCAAAACGCGCCACGCCAGTTCACACCTGAAAGATCCGCAGATTGTTCTGCTGGAAACGGCGCAGGGTACGCGCATTGACGTCGAAATTTTTGTTAACTGCCAGTATGGCTATGACATTCAGTGTGAAGTTGTCGGAGAAAGCGGCATTGCCCGGCTGCCGGAACCTGTGGCGGTGCAGACGCGCAGTAACGCAGCGCTCTCTGTGGCCATCCTGACCGACTGGAAAAAGCGCTTTATCGATGCATACGATGTGGAGCTGCAGGCGTTTATCAACAATGTGCTTGCCGATGAGCTGACCGGGCCTTCTGCCTGGGATGGTTATGCGGCGGCGGTAGCGGCAGACGCCTGCGTCGCGGCTCAGAAGAGTGGCGATATTGTTCAGATTACGATGCCACCCCGTCCGGCTTTTTATCAGTAACCCCGCCTGAACTGCGCGCCTGCTCTGCAGGCGCGCTGCTGTCATTATCTGCTTACAACCCTGCCAGTCTGTTTTTGCGTTTTGTACTCTACATACTAGTACATGATGTGTATCATCCCGCCTTTGCTAATTTTCTGAGTCGTCTTAATGTCAGTACCTCAACTCACGCCGCGCCAGCCCTCAGTCTGGTGGGGCGCTATGATCATCTGTGGCACCGTTGTGGGTGCCGGTATGTTTACGCTGCCTGTGGTTATGGCAGGAAGCTGGTTTGGCTGGGGCGTGCTGCTGCTGTTTATCAGCTGGGGCGCGATGCTGCTCTCCGGCCTGCTGTTTATGCGCGTCAGCCTGCACTATACTGCCGGCGCCGGCTATGACACGCTGGTGCGCGATCTGCTGGGACGCGGCTGGGCAAGGCTCAACGGGTTAAGCATCCTGTTTGTACTGGGTATTCTGACCTACGCCTACATTTCAGCCAGCGGTCCGGTCTATCAGCACTCCCTTAATCAGCTGGGACTGCCGCTGACAGCGGCCGGTGCGAAAATTGCGCTGACGCTGCTGGTTGCAGGGGTGGTGCTGCTCGGCACGCGTGGCGTGAGCCGGCTTATGACCTTCTGCGTAGTGGCAAAAATTGCGCTGCTTATTATGCTGTTCGGCGGACTCCTGATGCAGGTTGACAGCGCCTCACTGCTGCAGCCAGCGCCAGAAGGCAGCGCTTACTGGCCCTATGCGCTCGGCGTGCTGCCTTTCTGCCTGGCCTCTTTTGGGTATCACGGCAATATCACCGGGCTGGTGAGCTACTACCATCGCGACCGGCGCAGGATCGCGCGTGCGCTGCTGCTCGGGACCCTGATGTCGCTTGCGCTCTACCTGTTCTGGATCGTCAGCACGATGGGAAACCTGCCGCGCAGCGCGTTTCCGGGTATTGTTGCGCAGGGCGGGGATATCGCCGCGCTGATGGCGGCGCTGGGCTCGCATCTGCAGGTGCCGGCATTAACCCTGATGCTGTCGCTCTTTTCCCATTTTGCCGTTATCGCTTCGTTTCTTGGCGTCACCGCAGGATTGTTCGACTATATCGCCGACCGTATGGGGCAGGGCGATACGCGCCGGGCGCGTGTGAAAACGGCGCTGCTGACCTTTTTGCCGCCGCTGCTGGCGTCGATTGTCTGGCCACACGGGTTTGTGGCGGCCATCGGCTATGCCGGATTGTTTGCCACCCTGTGGGCGGTAGCGATCCCGGCCTTGCTCGCATTACGGGCAGAAAAGCGCTTCGCTACGCATAAAAAATCCTCGCTGGCGATTACGCTGGTACTGCTATTTGGGGGGCTGAACATTGTGGCGTGGCTGCTGAGCTGGATGGAGTGGTTGCCGCGATTTGGCGGAGGCTGACAGGAGAACGCGCTGGCCTGACGCCAGCGCGTTTTAACAATCAGTTACCGCGATAGGTTGAGTAGCCATACTGGCTCAGCAGCAGCGGAATATGGTAATGCTGATCGCTCTTCTCAAGGTTAAAAATCACCGGGATTTCCGGAAAGAAAGTCTGCTGATTAACTGACTTATAATACTCCCCGGTTTTAAACACCACGCGATAAATACCTGACTGCGCCATTTTATCTTTCGGATAGAGTGCCGGGATCCGCCCCTGCGCATCCGTGGTGGCTTCCGCCAGTTTTGTCCAGTTATCGCCTGCTTTCTGATCCAGTTCTACTTTTACGCCAGCGGTGGGGATGCCGGTCTGCAGGTTGAGCACGTGCACGCTCACCGGGTTTTTCATGGTATCGGCCGCGGCGACGCCAGCGGTGCAAAGTAAAACAGCAGAAAGCAGAAGGTGTTGAGGTTTCATTTCATCGTCCTTTAATGTGAATGCGTGAAATGAAGCATAGAGGCTAAGGGCCGGAGCGCCTCACGCTGGCCGCAATCTGTGAAATTTCCCAGAGGGGTGCGGCAGGCGGAGCGCCTGCCGCAATGGATCACTTGCCGTTCTGTACCAGAGTGCCTTTCAGACCGTGCGGCTCTGAACGCAGATACTGCGGCGGAGCCTTAACGGTGGCGCCCAGCTCAGCGGCAGCGTGCCACGGCCAGTGCGGATCCCAGAGCATGCCGCGCGCCAGCGCAATCAGGTCCGTATCACCGGTGTGCAGAGCCTGTTCCGCCTGCTGCGGATCGGTTATCAGTCCGACACCGATTACCGGTATATCCACCACTTTGCGAATATCGCGCGCAAAAGAGAGCTGATAGCCTGGGCCGATATCGATCTCCTGATCGGGCGACAGTCCGCCGCTGGAGACGTGAATATAGGCACAGCCTGCGGCGGCCAGCTGCTGGCTGAACGCAATAGACTGCTCATTATCCCAGCCGCCTGCGACCCAGTCAGTTGCTGAAATACGCACGCCCACCGGTACTGAATCTGGCAGAGCATCGCGTATCGCCTGAAACACTTCCAGCGGATAGCGCATGCGGTTTTCCAGCGATCCGCCATATTCATCATCGCGCTTGTTACTGAGCGGAGAGAGAAACTGATGCAGCAGATAGCCATGGGCAGCATGCAGTTCAACCAGTTCGATACCGATGCGGACCGCGCGCTGCGCGCTGTCAACAAAGGCCTGTTTCAGGCGCATCAGCTCCTCTTTACTCAGCGCGTGTGGCGCCTGTTCGCCCGACTGGTAAGCCTCTGCGGAGGGAGCCACCGTCTGCCAGCCGCCCTGTTGAGCCGAAAGCTGCTCGCCGCCTTCCCACGGCACGGCACAGGAGGCTTTGCGACCTGCGTGACCCAGCTGGATACCTATTGGCAGGGTTGCCCATGGACGGATATCCTCCAGCACGCTGGCCAGTGCCGCCTCAGTCTCATCGTCCCACAATCCCAGATCGCCCGGCGATATGCGGCCGATATCCTCAACGGCTGTTGCTTCGATAATCAGTAAGCCCGCACCGGACAGGGCAAGCTGCCCCAGATGGATACGGTGCCAGGCGGTGGCTTTACCCGCCTCAGCGGAGTACTGACACATGGGCGCAATAATAATGCGATTCTCCAGCGAGAGCTGTCCCAGTTTCGTGGCGCTAAATAACAGACTCATCTTAACCTCATGTTTTCAGGGGATCTCAGGTGAAATAAGTGTAGATGGTCATCGGCGAACGGAGGCGGCCCGGCACAGGGATTCTGTTTCTAAGCGTTAACCGGAAAGATTTGGCTTTCTAGTTACAACATGCTACTTTACTATAAATACACCCTCTGCAGCCGCGGCAATGATATCGCCTGACAGGACTTGCGGTGGCCTTTAATTTACCTCTGAAGCGAGCAGAGATAACGATAAACAGCGGCATCCTGCGGATCCGGCCTGAAGCGCTGGCCATTACGACACTGAGCACAGATGGTACGATAGTGCCGGTTCAGTCCAAGTTCGCATAAAATACGCAGCCAGCCATTGGCTCCGTAGCACTGTTGTTCATAGATTTTTTCCCGCATCTTCTTAACGTCGAGACGCAATAACACAGCATTCAGATCGCTGTACTCAGGATGTTTTTTGGTTTTACCTATCCGGGTAAACATGAAATTGCGCATATAAAAAGGCGCTACGTTCTCTTTAACCTGAATAAGCAGATCGTCTACCTGCTCCACAAAAATCGTATAAATCATAATCCTGAGATAGAGCATAAACACCAGATTGTCCTGCTGCTGCGTCTGCTTGACCGACAGCGTACCCAGCTCTACGACTTTCCGGTTTTCCAGCCCGAGGGCGGCTATCTCTGCACCAAACAGCAGGGAGCAGGGCAGCTGCTGGTTTCGCTGAGCAATCACGCTGATTGTGCCGAGGATCTCCTGTTTTTTACGCGCCAGAAACAGGGTGCTGTCAGGATGAAGCAGGCCTTCGTTATAAAGGAACAGCGCACGCTTGCTCTTGATAATACCGCTACGCTGGTAGGCGCTATGCGTGACTTCCATGCCTTTCAAAAAATCGAGAAAAGCGGTCGCCGGCGCAATATCGATCAGCTTATCGCTATCATTAAGCAATCTGCATAGTTTGAGCGTTCTTTTACTCAGAACGCCATCGGATACTGCGCTGACAGTCACTGATTTCCTTAGCGAATCCACAATTATCCCTGACAATAGATTTTAGTATCGCTAATGTATTCAGGGTATCTAATGATTGGAATTAGTTTTGATCGAAAATTTAGTAATCACTGCTTAAAGTAAAATCTGTTATTCAGCTTAAAGAGCAGCAGCGCCACTGCAGCATTTTATGCTTAATGTTAAGCGGTATGTCGCACGTGCCTGTGGCCTCAGCGCAGTCTTTCAAAGTGTCTGTAACAGATAATACTGGAAAAAACCTGCTGAACGTTCGCTATAGCCGCTTGTCATTTTAAGAGCAATGTTTTTGCCTCGCACATGATTTTTAACATCACAATTTACAGGGGTATGACCAAAAATAATTAAATACCCTTTCTTATTAAGCAGCGTAATAAGTTTATCGATAACAGGTGCTGCCTGATCGTGTCTTATCACTTCATGATTGGCGAAGCGGCAAAAAATAATATCATACCTGTCACGGTCACAGGATTGCATAAAGTCGCTCTGTACAACCTGCGGCAGCTGCTGCCTGGCCTTCAGGACCATTTTTTCCGCGCGATCGGCAGCGAAATAGTTTAGACGGGGAAGCTTTTGTTTTACTGAGGCAAGGAAGGTTCCGGTAGAGCAGGCCGGGTCAAATACGCGGCAGTCGGGAAAAGCAATCTCACGCAGCAAATTTACGGTATGCAGGCGGAAGTGCGCTTCCTGTATGTCCAGCTTCTCCGGTGTACCGGCCATCTGGTCCCAGAATGATTCCGGGCATATAGCCTCATTCCCTTCATCATCCAGCGGCGGCCATGGAAAGTGGATATTGTAATCCGGGCAGGGGGGAAGTAATTTTTCACGCCACGCCGGATCGTCCAGCACTCTGATGCCGAGGGTTATTTCATCTTTGGTTTCATCCAGCGAAATGAGCGGGCCTTTTATCATATCGGGAAGAATGATGCTGTAAGCCACGTGGCTTAACGGCTTTCGTATGCCGGCAAAAATCGATTCAGAGGTTGTCATGATAAAAATATCATGCCGTTCCCGATTCGGGACCCGGATGTAAATCATTCTACTCATATCTGATCCTGATAGCTTCGGCAGGGAATAACGACGTTACCCAAACTGACCAGGGCAAATCGCTCCATACCGGGCATGACGGCACAGGCCAGTGATACGCCGGCAGGATCGCTGTCTATTTCTTTAAGCCATACAGGCAATCCGGCCATTTCGCACAGGGTTGTCAGGCGGTGAAGGTGCTCTTGCAGAGTCAGTTCAGCGCGTTTCTCTGGCAGCTCAACGCTGACAGAAGCGAGGCTGCCAAAATCGGCAACAAGGCTGCGATATAATTTTTCATGCTCTCTCAGGTTATGCTGGTGTTTTTCCAGTTCCTCAGTAAAGCAGGTAAAATTATCGGCCAGTTTATGCAGCTGGACCAGTTCTTTGATAGCCCGGGCAACCGCATGGTCAGCATAAAGTGAACAGCCAGCGCCGTAGATGTTTATCCCCAGGCGCGGCTTACTCTTACAGTAAGCAAGATAAACAGGAGGCAGTGACGGTTCTGAGGCATCAATAATATTGATTTCATCCTCTAAAGCAGACTGAGCATCATTGAAAATTTTTTCAGCTGCAGGGGGCAGTGAATCCGTATTAACAAGTCGAACCTCTTTTTGTGTACCATAGAAAAATGTTTTTGCCAGCAGGATACCTGTGCAGTGCCGCTCTATTATTTCTCCGATGGCGTGAATCGCTGCTTCAGTAAAACCATAACCCGCAGCGATACCTGCATTACTGGTATAGCGTCGCGCTGCGCTATAGTCTGTAGTGTCTCCCTGAATGATATGGCTGAAATATTCGCAATCCGTTAAAAAAAGAGGCCAGAGCAGTGACGCACAACCCTTTTTATCTGTAAATTCCACTGCTGCAATTTTGGCGGGTGATGATTTCGCAAGAATAGTCAATGGCAACATCCCGCGAAGTTCTGCCTGCTGAATGACTGACCCGAAGGGATATAACCTGCTTTTCTCTCTGAGTGCCGGAAAGCTTCTGTAATGTTCATAAGCTTCATAGAGTGCACCAACACTGGCTTCCTCTGCATAGCCTTTACCGCAGCCAGAAATCGGTTTGGTGCCACTTTCCCTGTTTAACAGCGTAACCGTAGCTGAAAGCGTATTGCCAAAGTTGTCATTTTTTATCTGAATATTCTGGCGGGAAAAATAACGCTCTATTGCGTTTCTTGACCGGGTAAGGGTGACAGATCTTTCAGGCAGGATAGTCATGATAAATGTCCATATTAAAGCGGCACAATAATGTGCCGCTGAAATGTTAGTCTTCAGACTGACTCTCTTCATCCGCCTGCGAGGCGGACGCTAACACTTCCTCTTCTTCAATAGTGAGTACGGCTTTGTTTGCATTCTCGCTATTGCTGTTGCTGATGCCTGAGTTTAAATATCCCATGATTAGACTCCTTTATTAGCAAACCGCTGATTGCGGCAGGGATATATTTAATTAACGTTCACTCTGAATTCAAACCCTGAATAATATAGTTGTGCGCCAGATCAATTTATACTTATTGAAGTTTTTGGCAGTTTTATCTTTAATTTTTCATATTACTTTCCCGGAAATATTACTATTTATAAAATAATTCCTTGCCGCTTTATCGTTCATTTTCCGGGTGATTGATTTCAAAGGTAATATGAGGATTTTTATCTGCACGGCTATGCCTCTTTTTTTCTAAATAATTTCCTGATGGAGTTGCATAAATCAATCATCTCTTATCCCAAGGGAGGTCGGGTTCAGTAAGAAAAAATGTTGATTATTTCCCTCGCCATAAAAAAAGACGGCCCGGGGGCCGTCAAACGCCCCAGCGGTGGTTAAACACCGGGGCAGCGAGGTCACACAATGATGAAGAGGTTAGCCTTTAACACCGCCCGCTGTCAGACCGCTGACCAGCCAGCGCTGTGCCAGCAGGAATACCAGCGTAATGGGAATGGCAGACAACACCGCAGCGGCGGCAAAGTCGCCCCAGAGATAGTTCTGCGGATTTAAATATTGCTGCATACCAACGGCCAGCGTATAGCTGTTAACGTCACGCAGCAGCAGCGAAGCGACCGGCACTTCGGTGACCGCGGCGATAAAGGCCAGAATAAAGACCACTGCCAGAATCGGCACCGACAGCGGCAGCAGCACCAGACGAAACGCCTGCCAGGGCGTTGCGCCATCCAGCGCGGCCGCTTCTTCCAGCGAGCCATCGATGGTTTCGAAGTAGCCTTTAATGGTCCAGACGTGCAGCGCAATGCCGCCAAGATAGGCAAAGATTACGCCGCCGTGCGTATTGAGTCCGAGAAAGGGCACATACTGACCGAGCCGGTCAAACAATGCATAGAGCGCGACCAGCGACAGCACCGCCGGAAACATCTGGAAGATCAGCATACCTTTCAGCAGGGTTGCGCGGCCGGCAAAACGCATGCGGGCAAAGGCGTAGGCACAGGTCGTGGATAGCGTCACGATACCCAGCGCGCTTATCGCTGCGATCTTCACCGAGTTCCACAGCCAGAGCAGTACCGGGAAGGGTGGCGGTGTGACGCTGCCATCCGGCTGAGTAACGCTGAATCCCAGCGCCAGCTTCCAGTGCTCCCAGGAGATCTGCTCCGGGATCAGCGAGCCGGTCGCAAAATTGCCGGAACGCAGTGAAATAGCGACCACCATCAGCAGCGGAAACAGGATGGCGGCAATAAAAACCAGCAGCAGCAGATGCGTCAGCAGCAAACGAAGCTTTTGTGATTTGGGTTGTACCATTGCCATAATTTTTCCTCAGTCAAACTTCATGCGCACGGCTTTCAGGTTGATGACCGCCAGTGCCCCGACCAGCATGAAAATCAGCGTTGCAATCGCCGCCGCGAGGCCAAAGTCCTGCCCGCCGCCGCCCTCAAACGCAATACGCCAGGTGTAATTGACCAGCAGATCCGTGTAGCCGGCGGGCGTGGTAGTCCCGATCCGATCCGGTCCGCCGTTGGTAAGCAGCTGCACCAGAACAAAGTTATTAAAATTAAAGGCAAAGCTGGCAATCATCAGCGGCATAAGGGGCTTAAGCAGCAGCGGCAGCGTGATGCGGAAAAAATTCTGCAGCGGACCCGCGCCATCCATCGCGGAAGCCTCATACAGATCGTCCGGGATAGCTTTTAACAGCCCCATGCACAGAATCATCATGTAGGGATAGCCGAGCCAGGTATTCACGATGACCAGCATGGTACGCGCCAGCGCGGGATCGCTGAACCAGGCAGGCTGGACGCCAAACAGCGCCTTGAGCATGACGTTAACTTCACCAAAACTCTGGTTAAACAGCCCCTTGAAGATAAGGATGGAGATAAAAGCCGGTACGGCGTAGGGCAAAATCAGCATCACGCGGTAGATAGCCTTACCGCGCAGCGCTTCCCACTGCACCAGACAGGCCAGCACCATGCCCACTGCAACGGTCAGGATCACCGTCACCAGCGAGAAGATCAGCGTCCAGCCAAAAATGGCGAGAAACGGTTTCTGGATCCCTTCGTCAGTAAAGACGCGAACAAAGTTTTTCCAGCCCGCGTTAACGGTAAATCCAGGGCTCAGCTGTTCACTGCCCCAGCTGCCGTCAGCCGCGATCTGCTGGTAAAACCCCGTGTCCTGATTAGCCTGATAGCGTACGCCAGTTTGCTGATTTTTCAGCACGCCCTGGTGCCCGGCAACATAGAGCGGACGGGTACCCGAGAACTGGCGTAAGGAGCTCATCACCAGCTCACGTCCATCCGGCAACCGGGCACGGATCTGGCTTAGCGCCTGGCGATGCATGGTGATGACTTTCAGCGTGGCGCGCTGAGTAGCGGGCAGCGGCGCCTGCTGCAGCGTCAGGGTCTGTACGCTGCCGAAATCGAACGGCGTGGAGACGTAGCGTTCATCGCTGCTGCTGTCGCTGAGCACCAGCTGCCAGCGCCGATCGGCCGGGTAGAGCGCAAAATTCAGCCCGGCGCCATCCTGATACTGCCTGCCAAGCAGCACCTGCTGCGCCCGTTCCTGCGAAAGCTGATTGGTACTGCTGTAATTGGTGAACGCGATAGCGATAGTGCAGGCCAGCGGAAACAGCACAAAAATAGCCATGCCGGCCAGGCCCGGATAGACATAGCGCCAGGCATAAGCGCGGCGATTAGCATAAATCCAGATGCCGGTTGCGCTGACAATCAGCGTCATGAGCGCAAACAGGTACTCTCCCTGCACATACATCAGCACCAGCAGATAGCCGACTAACAGACAGCAGCCGCCAACCAGTACGCCTTTCAGCATCTGGCTGTACCGTTCCGTTTTTCCTGACATGATCCGAAATTCCTCAACAGCTGATAAAAAGCCGGACAGCGCCGGCTTCAGACAGGGTTTACTTGTTCAGACGGGTCTGCGCATTTTTCAGCGCGGCGTCCACGCTCTGGCGTCCTTTCAGCGCGTTAAGGGTGGCAGTGCGCATGGCGTACCAGAAGGCCGACATCTGCGGGATGTTTGGCATGATATCGCCGTTCTGTGCGTTGCTCATGGTGGCGGCGATACGCGGATCTTTCTCCAGAATTGCCTGATACGATTTCAGCGCCACGGCGCCCAGCGGCTTGTCTTTATTGACCGCCTCAAGCCCGCTGTCGGTCAGCAGATAGTTCTCCAGAAACTCTTTTGCCAGCTCTTTGTTGGGGCTGGCGGCGTTGATACCGGCGCTCAGTACACCGACAAAGGTTTTAGAGGGTTTGCCATTGAGCGTTGGCAGGGTGGTCACCCCGTATTTGATGCCGCTCTTGTCGATGTTGCTCCACGCCCACGGACCATTAACCGTCATCGCCGTCTGCCCTTTATTGAATGCCGCTTCAGCGATGGAGTAGTCGGTATCCGCATTCAGCACTTTGGCTTTGACCTGATCCACAAGGAACTGCATGCCCGCTTTCGCCCCGGCGTTATCCACGCCGGTGTCTTTGATATCAAATCCACTTTGCGTAGGTTTGAAAGCATAAGCACCGCCTGCCGCCAGCAGTGGCCAGGTGAAGTAAGGCTCCTGCAGGTTAAACATGATGGCGCTCTTGCCTTTGGCGCGCAGCTGCTTGTCCAGATCGGCGATGGCTTCCCAGCTTTTTGGCGGTTCGGCGACCAGATCTTTGTTATAAATCAGCGAGAGGGACTCGACCGATACCGGATAACCAATCAGCTTGCCGTTGTAGCGCACCGCATCCCAGGTAAAGGGAAACAGCTTGTCCTGCACATTTTTGTCAGGTGAGATCTCCGCCAGCAGACCTGACTGCGCATAGCCGCCAAAACGGTCGTGAGCCCAGAAAATGATATCGGGGCCATCACCGGTGGCGGCCACCTGCGGATACTTCTCCTCCATCTTATCCGGATGTTCCACGGTGACTTTGATGCCGGTCTCCTGCTCAAATTTTTTGCCAACCTCGGCCAGTCCGTTGTAGCCCTTGTCACCGTTGATCCAGATAACCAGTTTTCCCTCTTCGATCTTTGCGAGAGCCGAAGCAGAGAACAGCACGGCGGAGAGCGCGGAGAGGGCGAATAAGCGCGAGACGGTTTTCATTGTCATAAGTCCATCCTGTAAACGAAAGCGGGAAGTAAGCGTCCCGTTTATTGTCAGGTTCTGCAGCACGGTTTCATCCTCCTGCTCTCTACGCCTGCAGGCGTAAACGCGTGATCCTGCCTGCAAAAATCCCTGTTTTTATGGGCTGGCGCACACTTTCTCTCGCTTTTTTCTGCGTCTGACATCACAAAAATTTCTTCATCCGGCAGCTGGCAGCCGGCACGCATCCTTTCTCCTCCTCCCGGCTCATCCCCCGTGCATTCACGTTGTGGTGGAGGATGTCAGCGGCTGCCGGGGCTTTCATGATGAGCCACAGAATCGGCCAGCAGTCATATCAGCCAACAGGGCACGTTGAGAGGAAAAGTATTATGGCGAGCGTTGCGTTACGTCATGTCTCCAAAACATGGGGTGAAACCGAAGTCTCGAAAGATATCAATCTTGAGATTGCCGAAGGTGAATTTGTGGTGTTTGTCGGACCATCCGGCTGCGGTAAGTCGACCCTGCTGCGGATGATTGCCGGGCTTGAAACCATCACTAAAGGCGACCTGCTGATCGGCGGCAAGCGCATGAATGAGGTACCGCCAGCAGAGCGCGGGATCGGCATGGTGTTTCAGTCATATGCGCTTTATCCGCATCTGGACGTTGCGGAAAATATGTCCTTTGGCCTGAAGCTGGCCGGCGTCAGGCGCGCCGAGATCCAGCAGCGTGTAAACCAGGTAGCCGAGGTGCTGCAGCTGGCGCATCTGCTGGACAGGCGGCCCAAAGCGCTCTCTGGCGGTCAGCGGCAGCGGGTGGCGATTGGCCGGACACTGGTGGCTGAACCGCGCGTTTTTCTGCTCGACGAGCCGTTATCCAACCTTGATGCCGCGCTGCGCGTCCAGATGCGCATCGAAATTTCGCGACTGCATAAACGGCTGAAGCGCACCATGATCTACGTTACCCACGATCAGGTAGAAGCGATGACGCTCGCCGACAAAATTGTGGTGCTCGAAGCAGGGCGCATCGCGCAGATTGGCAAACCGCTGGAACTTTATCATTACCCCGCCAATCGCTTTGTCGCCGGATTTATCGGTTCCCCGCGGATGAATTTCCTTCCGGTAAAAGTAACCGCCACCGCAATCGATCAGGTTCAGGTGCGTCTGCCCAACAATCAGCTGGTCTGGCTGCCGGTCGAGAGCACCGGCGTGCAGATCGGCAGCAACATGTCGCTGGGTATCCGGCCTGAGCATCTGCTCTCCAGCGACATCGCCGATGTCACGCTGGAGGGAGAGGTGCAGGTCGTTGAGCAGCTCGGCAATGAAACGCAAATCCACATTCAAATCCCCGCCATCCGTCAAAACCTGGTTTACCGCCAAGAGGACGTGGTGCTGGCAGAAGAGGGCGCCCTGATGGGCATCGGCCTGCCGCCGGAACGCTGCCATCTGTTTCGTGAAGATGGCAGCGCCTGTCGCAGGCTGCATCAGGAGCCTGGTGTGTACCCTGCAAAACAATAAAAGCAATGATCTCAGGAGATAAATAAATGATAACTCTGCGCAAACTCCCCGTGGCGATCGCTATCGCTGCGGGTACCCTGTCCGCCTCCTCTATGGCGGTGGACTTCACCGGTTACGCCCGTTCCGGCATTGGCTGGACCGGCAGCGGCGGTGAACAACAGTGCTTCCAGGCGACCGGCGCACAAAGTAAGTACCGTCTGGGTAACGAATGTGAAACCTACGCCGAGCTTAAGCTGGGACAGGAAGTCTGGAAGGAGGGCGATAAGAGTTTCTATTTTGACACCAACGTTGCCTACTCCGTATCGCAGCAGAATGACTGGGAGGCAACTTCACCTGCCTTCCGCGAAGCCAACGTTAAAGGCAAAAACCTGATTGATGCTTTGCCGGGCTCTACTATCTGGGCCGGTAAGCGCTTTTATCAGCGTCACGACGTGCATATGATCGACTTCTACTACTGGGATATCTCCGGTCCCGGCGCAGGCCTGGAAGATGTTGACCTCGGCTTCGGCAAACTCTCTTTCGCCGCCACGCGCTCATCAGAAGCGGGCGGCTCCTACACCTTCTCCAGCGATCGCATCCGCGACTACGCAACCAGCACCGCGAACGACGTGTTTGATGTGCGCCTGGCGGGTCTGGAGACCAACCCGGATGGCGTGCTGGAACTCGGCGTCGACTATGGCCGTGCTAACGCGCGCGACGGATATCGTCTGGAGGATGGCGCGTCCAAAGATGGCTGGCTCTTCACCGCCGAACATACGCAGAGCATGCTGAAAGGCTACAACAAGTTTGTACTTCAGTACGCAACGGACGCGCTGACTTCGCAGGGCAAAGGGCTGCCGCAGGGCACGAATATCAATAACGACGGCAAAATGTACCGCGTGCTGGATCACGGTGCCATCTCGCTGGCCGAGCGCTGGGACCTGATGTACGTCGCGATGTATCAGAACACCGACCTCGATAATAATCGCGGCAACGAGTGGTACACCGTGGGCGTGCGCCCGATGTACAAATGGACGCCTATCATGAGCACGCTGCTTGAGCTGGGCTACGACAACGTGAAGTCGCAGCAGGTCGGCGATCGCAACGGGCAGTACAAAATTACCCTGGCCCAGCAGTGGCAGGCGGGCGACAGCATCTGGTCCCGTCCGGCGCTGCGCCTGTTTGCAACCTATGCCAAATGGGATGAGAAGTGGGGCTATAGCAAAAATGCCGATGGCAACCTGACCACGCTGGCCGCTGCTGACAGCACCGGTAACGGCCTGTTCACCAACAGCCGGGGCGACAATGACGAGTGGAGCTTTGGCGCACAGATGGAAATCTGGTGGTAAGCCTCAGCGTTACCCTGTAACAGAATGGCCGCACCCGCCGGTGCGGCTCACCGATTAGGCAGCGCTGGCCATTGCCTGGTGCCGGCGCTGCCTCCAGCTATCAGAGATAAAACGATGAAAAAAACGCTTACCGCGCTCTGCCTGAGCGCTGCGCTGCTGACCGGCGTTACGCTGCCCGCTGTCGCTGATATTAATCTGGTGCCGCAGGATCTCTCCACCGCACCCGCCGTTTCACCTGAAACTCTGCAGCGCCTGAACTGGCAACCTGCTGACACGTCGCGTGCGGTAACCACTCAGCTGCGCGACAGCGGCACCGGAGATGCTCTGCCGGGGATCCGTGGTCCGGTTGCGGCGTATAGTCTGCCAGCCAGTCAGGGTGAGCTGACCGTTACGCTGAGCAGTGAGGTTGCTGACAACCGCGTGTTCGCGCCTAATGTACTGGTGCTCGATGAAAACCTGCGTCCGGCAGCGTGGTTCCCGTCGCAGTTCTTTGCTTACCAGCAGCCGGGCGTCATGAGCGCCGATCGTCTTGAAGGCGTAATGAAACTGACGCCGGTGCCGGGACAGCAGAAAATTTATCTGCTGGTCTTTACCACCGACCGGGATCTGACCCAGACCACCACGCTGGTCGATCCGGCCAAAGCTTACGCGAAAGGCACCGGCCATGCGGTTCCTGATATTCCCGATCCGGTTGCCACACACAGCCAGAGCGGCAGGCTGAAGCTGAAAGTCTCCACCAGTTCCGCGTCCTCTATTCTGGTCGGCCCGCTGTTCGGTTCATCGGCATCGGCTCCGGTTGTGATCGGCAATACTCAGGCGCCTGCGCCCGCTGCCGTGCGTCCCGCCTCTGCCGTGAAGCCGGTGCCGCTGGAAAACGACACCGAAAGTTACTTCAATCAGAATATCCGTCAGGCGGTCAGCCAGGGCAACATTGATAAAGCGCTGAAGCTTCTGAATGAGGCCGAGCGACTGGGGTCCACCTCAGCGCGGCAAACGTTTATCAGCAGTGTAAAAGGCAAGGGGTGAACCTGCCCCGACAGTGCTGAGTTGCAGCACCTGGTGCGCTCCGGCGCACCTTTTTTATTGCAGAAACCGCCCCGGTCCGGGGCGTCTGATCAGGGGTGCCGCTGACGCACGTGACTGACCTCCTGCAGCAGGTGCGTAATCCCTTCATCCGTAAACATCGCCTCCAGCGACAGCGTGAGCTTGCGGCGCCAGTTAGGGTAACTGTCCACCGTACCGGGCACGTTTACCGGCCGATCCATATCGAGCCACTCCTCCGGCTGCAGGCCAAGCAGGGCGCTGTTACTGGCCGCCACCAGGCGGTGAACCGCACGGTTTATCGCGCGGCGCATGGGCGCACGGCCGCGCTGAAGCGGATAGCGGTGTGCCAGCGCTCCCTGCTGCTGCAGCGTATGCAGCAGCGCCTTTTTTGCCGCCGCGCGCTCGCGGTACAGACCCGCCAGGATCGCTTTATCCGGATAGAGTCCCAGCCTGCTGCCCAGCGTTAAGTCATCACTCTGCCACCAGCCGCGCAGGGTAGGCATATCATGCGTGGTGACAACCGCCATCGCCTGCCGTGGCCAGGCTTCCGGCGCGCGAAACGCGCGCGTTGCCGTCTGCTCAAAGTAGAGCACTTTGTAGGAGTAGACGCCGCTGTCGCGCAGCTTAGCGACAATCGCTTCCGGTACGGTGCCCAGATCCTCACCTATCACCATACAGCGATGGCGCTGGCTCTCCAGCGCAAGAATGGCCAGCAGGGCATCAACCGGATAGTGAACGTAGGCGCCCTCAGCGGCCTTCTCATGTTGCGGGATCCACCAGAGGCGCAGCAGTGCCATTACGTGATCAATGCGCAGCGCGCCGCAGTCGCGCATATTGGCCCGCAGCAGATCGATCCACGGGGTAAACGCACGCATTGTCAGGATCTGCGGATCCATCGGTGGCAGCCCCCAGTTTTGCCCCAGCGGCCCCAGAATATCGGGCGGCGCACCCACGCTGGCCTGCAGACAATAGAGATCGCGTTCGCGCCAGGTCTCTGCGCCATCCTGCGCGACGCCCACCGCCAGATCGCGGTAGAGGCCAACCGGCATCTGCTGCGCGCAGCACACGGACCAGCAGGCCGCGAACTGAGAGGCAGCCAGCCACTGCAGCCAGAGGTAAAAGCGTACTTCGTCGCTATGTTCAATACGAAACGCCAGCACGGCGGCGCTGTCGGGATGCTGATACGCTTCCGGCCAGCTTTTCCAGCCGTACAGCGCAGGATTTTTGGCGCGCTGGTGCGCCTGCAGCGCATCAAACAACGCCTGACTCAGCAGGCTCTGTCCGCCCGCTTTAACAAACGCATCAAATTCCTGCATTACCGGTTCATCCGGCGAACGTCGCCTGAACTGTCTCCAGGCAAGGCGTAAGCCCGCCAGCTTTAGCGCGGTAACGGCGGCGTAATCCACGTATTCGCTGTCACGCGCGGCCGCAAGCCGCTGTTGGGTATCAGGCTGCTGCCACCACGCCTGCGCCGCCTCACTGAGTCTGAAATCCTCCACGCTATTGACGTCGATATAGAGCACATTCAGCCAGCGGCGCGAGGAGGGGCTGTAAGGGCTGGCACCCTCAGGATTAGCCGGAAAGAGGGCGTGCAGCGGATTAAGCCCGATAAATGCGCCGCCGCGCTGCGCGATCTCTGCCGCCATCTGGCGCAGATCGCCAAAGTCACCGATGCCCCAGTTATGCTGCGATCGTAGCGTATAGAGCTGCACGCAGCAGCCCCAGAGCTTGTCGCCGGCCAGCAATGCCGGTGGCTCATAGCAGCGCGGTGGCGCAACAATCAGGCTGCAGCGCGACAGCAGCGCCGGCTGCGTCAGGGTCAGCTGATGATAGCCTTCCGGCAGTGCCGGCAACCGCAGCGTTTCACCAGGCTGGCACTCACCTGACCAGCGCTCGCCCGCTTCACTGGTCAGCTCCCATGCTGCCGCCCCGCTCAGCGCTGGCTCTACTACCACGGCTTCTCCGCCACGAAAAATTGCTACCGGGGGCAGCGCTGACGGTGTAGCGAGAGGCGGCTGTATGATCGTGTGCAGCCACTGCTCGGTGGTGGCCGGAATGCGGCGCGGCCTGCCGTGAGCATCAATATATTCCGGCGCGATCAGCGCTGCCGGAGTAAGCGTTGTCATTGTCATCTTCAGCGCACCGCCTGCCAGATTCGTTGCTGATAGTCACGAATAGCGCGATCGGCGCTGAACATGCCGCAGCGTGCGGTATTCAGGATCGCCGCGCGGGTCCAGGCTTCACTATCGGCCCAGCGTTTTTCTGCATCCTGCTGCGCATTGAGATAGTGACGGAAATCGGCCAGTACCAGATAAGGATCGCCACCCTCCGCCCCGAGACTTTTCACCAGCGCATCAAATGCCGTGCAATCGCCGTCGCTAAACGTGCCATCCTCCAGCGCCGTCAGCACCTGATGCAGCTGTTTATCTTTTTTGCGCCAGACTGCCGGGGCGTAGCCCGCGCTCTTCAGCGCGCTGACCTGCTCCACGGTATGGCCAAAGATAAAGATGTTCTCGTCGCCAACCTCGCGGGCAATCTCCACGTTAGCGCCATCCAGCGTACCGATAGTCAGGGCGCCGTTCAGCGCCAGTTTCATATTGCCGGTGCCTGACGCTTCTTTGCCGGCCGTGGAGATCTGTTCCGAGAGATCGGCTGCCGGGATCAGCCTTTCTGCGACCGAGACGTTATAGTCCGGGATAAACACCACTTTCAGCCGATCGCCCACGCGCGGGTCAGCATTTATCGTCATGGCAACTTTGTTAATGGCATAGATAATATTTTTGGCCAGCGCGTAACCAGGTGCAGCTTTTGCGCCAAACAGCATCACGCGCGGCGCCAGGTTGGCCTGCGGATCGCTGACCAGCGTCTGCCACAGCGCAATAATATGCAGTAGCATCAGATGCTGACGCTTGTACTCATGCAGCCGTTTTATCTGTACATCAAACAGCGCGTCCGGATTGATCACAATGCCGGTTTTCTGTTCCACCCACTGTGCCAGATCGCATTTGTTCTGCTGTTTGATGGCGCGATATTCTGCGCGGAATGAGGCGTCCTCTGCCAGCGGCTCCAGCGCGCGCAGCGCGTCGAGATCGGTCAGCCAGGGTTTATTCAGCGAGCGGTCGATCAGTGCAGCCAGTGCCGGGTTGCACTGGTTGATCCAGCGGCGCGGCGTCACGCCGTTTGTCACATTGTGGAATTTCGCCGGCCAGAGCGCGTGATATTCCGGAAAAAGATCCTCTGTCACCAGTTTTGAGTGCAGGGCAGCAACGCCGTTAACGGCAAAACAGGTCACCACGCAGAGGTTAGCCATACGCACCTGATGATTATGCACCACCGCCAGTCTGGCCCAGATGGCAGCATTACCGGGCCACTGCGCCTCAACCTGCTGCTTAAGTGCCGCATTGATGGCATTCACAATCATTATGTGGCGCGGCAGCAGGGTACGGAACAGCGTCAGATCCCAGCACTCCAGCGCCTCCGGCATCAGCGTGTGGTTGGTATAGGCGAAGGTGCGCTGCGTCAGCTGCCAGGCGCTTTCCCAGCTGAAATCATACTCATCCAGCAGCAGGCGCATCAGTTCCGGAATCGCCAGAGTGGGATGCGTATCGTTGAGCTGAATGACTTCGCGATCGGCCAGCGTGTCAATAGCGTGACCCGCCTGCTGATGGCGGCGCAGAATATCCGCCAGCGAACAGGCGCACTGGAAATATTGCTGCATCAGGCGCAGTTTCTTACCCGCCTGATGGTTATCGTTAGGGTAGAGCACTTTAGTCAGCTTCTCTGCATCAATGCCCTGCTTTTCCGCCCGCAAAAAATCGCCGTTATTGAACCGCTGCAGGTCAAATGGCTGCGCGTGGCTCGCCTGCCACAGGCGCAGCGGCTGAACCACCCCGTTCTGGTAACCCACAACCGGCAGATCCCAAGCCTCACCCTGCAGCTGAAACGCCGGGATCCAGCGGTTTTTTCCCTGCTCAGTTTTCACCTTGCCGCCCAGATTAACCGTTACTGTCAGCGCCGCATTATGGCGAAACCAGGGGTAGCGATTTCGCCCCCAGTCATCCGGCCGCTCCTGCTGCGCGCCGTCGCTGAAATGCTGCCGGAACAGTCCGTACTGATAATTGAGGCCATAACCGATAGCGGGCTGACCCGTGGTTGCCATCGCATCGAGAAAACAGGCGGCCAGGCGGCCCAGACCGCCGTTTCCCAGCGCCGGATCGATCTCCTGTTCCAGCACATCGCTCAGCGACTGCCCCTGTTGCTGCAGCAAATCGTTCAGCGCCGGGTACCAGCCGAGGTTAAGCAGGTTATTGCCGGTCAGACGGCCGGTGAGAAACTCCATCGAAATATAGTTAACGTGGCGCTGCGGTCCCGCTGCCGGCTGCGCGGGCAGTTCAGCCAGCAGTTCGGCAAGCGCACCGCTCAGGGCATGCCACCACTGCTGCCGGCTCATCGCCTGCGCATCGGGCAGGCCAAAGCGCTGCCACTGTCGCGTCAGGGCAGCAGAAAAACGGTCGGAATCAAAAGGTAACTGGGTCATGGCTTAAGCATCCGTCAGAGGAAGAGGTCAGCGTGCATTTTGCCTGCGCCGGTTGTGTATCTCCTCCTCCCCGGCACTATTCAGGCAGGAGGATAGAGAGGGAGGAGAGGGTAAGGAAACTCCGAAAGCGTGACAGGAGTGTGATACCCCTCGCTTTTGTTAAGCCGCGCTGCTGAGTTCGCTTGCATTAAGATGGCGTATGGATAACGTGTATGTCGAATAATTACGAAGCGTAAAATAATACTGCGCAGACGTTAACGGAGGAGCGTGCGTCGATGTTGATCCCGTCAAAACTGAGTCGTCCTGTGCGCCATGACGCCATGGTGGTCCGTAGCCGTCTGCTGCAGAAACTGAATGCCGCCGCCGTTTACCGGTTAGTGCTGATTACCAGTCCCGCAGGGTACGGTAAAACCACGCTGATTTCGCAGTGGGCGGCAGAAAAGCGCGACCTGGGCTGGTATTCGCTGGATGAGGGGGATAATCAGCCGGAACGGTTTGCTGACTATCTGATTGCTGCGCTGCAGCAGGCCACTCAGGGCAGCTGCAGCCGCAGTGAATCACTGGCGCAAAAGCGGCACTACGTTAATCTCAATGCGCTTTTCTCGCAGCTGTTTATTGAGCTGGCTGACTATCAGCGTCCGGCCTGGCTGGTTATTGACGATTACCATCATATTACCAATCCGGTTATTCATGAGGCGATGCGCTTTTTTCTGAAGCATCAGCCGGAAAATCTGACCCTGGTGGTGCTGTCGCGCGGTCTGCCACAGCTGGGCATCGCCAATCTGCGCGTGCGTGAACAGCTGCTGGAGCTGAGCAGCCAGCAGCTCGCCTTTACGCACGATGAAGCTAAACAATTTTTTGATAACCGGCTGCAGGCGCCACTGCCCGGTGAAGAGAGCGACCAGCTGTGTGATGATGTGGCTGGCTGGGCGACCGCACTGCAGCTGATTGCTATCTCAGCCCGGCAGGGCGCAGGCTCAGCGCAGGACTCCGCGCGCCGTTTATCAACCATCAACGCCAGCCATCTCACCGATTATCTGGTTGAGGAGGTTTTGGATACTGTCGATGCCGATACCCGCCAGTTCCTGCTGAAGAGTGCGCTGCTGCGCTCGATGAATGATGCCCTCGTGACGTCAGTCACGGGTGAAGATAATGGCCGCATGCGGCTGGAGGAGATTGAGCGGCAGGGGCTGTTTTTGCAGCGCATGGATAATGCGGGCGAGTGGTTCAGCTACCATCCGCTGTTTGGCAGTTTTCTGCGCCAGCGCTGTCAGTGGGAGCTTAGCGCGGAGCTGCCGGCCCTGCATCGTGCGGCGGCGCGAGGCTGGATGAGGCAGGGTTTCCCGGGCGAGGCGATCCACCATGCCCTGGCCTCGGGTGATACCGATATGCTGCGCGACGTGCTGCTGGAGCACGCCTGGACCCTGTTTAATCAAAGCGAACTGGCGCTGCTGGAGTCTTCCCTGCGGGTGCTGCCATGGCCACTGTTGCTGGAAAACCCGGAGCTGGTGCTGCTGCAGGCGTGGCTGATGCAGAGCCAGCATCGTTTTTCCGAAGTTAACAGCCTGCTGGCGCAGTTTGAACAGCAGCGCTGCTGTGAGATGGATGCCTCTCTGCAGGGCGAGCTGCACGCAATACGCGCTCAGGTGGCCATTAACGATGGCAATGCGGAAGAGGCCGCGCAGCTGGCGCGTCTTGCTCTGCAGCTGCTGCCGGCGTCGAAAAGCTACAGCCGCATTGTCGCGACCTCTGTCCACGGTGAGGTCATGCACTGTAAAGGAGAGCTGGCTGATTCACTGGCGCTGATGCGTCAGACAGAGCAGATGGCGCGGCAAGAAGAGACCTGGCACTACGTTCTCTGGAGCCTGATCCAGCAGAGCGAGATTCTGTTTGCGCAGGGATTTTTACAATCGGCATGGGAGATGCAGGAAAAGGCGTTTCGTCTGGTTCACGAACAGCATCTCGCACAATTTCCGCTGCATGAGTTTCTGTTACGCATTCGCGCGCAGCTATTCTGGGCCTGGGGTCGGCTTGATGAAGCTGAACAGGCGGCTCGCAGTGGTATGCAGGTACTGCGCGGCTTTCCTCCGCAGCAGCAGATCCAGTGTCTGGGACTGCTGATCCAGTGCTCGCTGGCGCGGGGTAATCTGGATAATGCCCGGTCGCACATTACCCGTCTGGAGAATCTGCTCAATAATGGCACGCTGCATATCGACTGGATCGCCAACGCGGATAAAGCGCGTATCCTTTACTGGCAGCTGACCGGGGATAGCGCCAGCGCCAGTCAGTGGCTGCGCGTTACCTCCCGGCCGGCCAGCGCCAATAATCACTTCTTACAGGAGCAGTGGCGTAACGTGGCGCGGGCACAGCTTCTGGCGGGCGATCTGATTCAGGCGGAAGTGATTCTGGATGAGCTGAATGAGAATGCCCGGACGCTTCAGCTCACCAGCGATTTTAACAGCAACCTGCTGCTGCTTAATCAGCTTTACTGGCAGACTAATCGTAAACCCGATGCACAGCGGGTGCTGATTGCCGCCCTGAAGCTGGCGCGCAGTACAGGGTTTATGAGTCAGTTTGTGATTGAGGGCGAGATCATGGCGCAGCAGCTGCGGCAGCTGTTGCAGCTTTCGGTGCTGGAAGAGATAGATGAACATCGCGCCCGCCGCATCCTGCACGAAATTAATAAGTATCACCGGCATAAATTTGCCCATTTTGATGAGGGCTTTGTCAGCCGTTTACTCAACCACCCCGATGTTCCGGAGCTGGTTCGCACCAGCCCACTGACGCAGCGCGAATGGCAGGTGCTGGGTCTGATCTATTCCGGTTACAGCAATGAGCAGATTGCCGGCGAGCTTGATGTCGCCGCTACCACCATCAAAACCCATATCCGCAACCTCTATCAGAAGCTGGGAGTGACCCATCGCAATGAAGCCATGCACGAAGCGCGGTCGATGTTGAGACTAATGGGGTATGTGTAAACGTCGTTAAGCGATACGCAATCCCGTATTACGCGCTATACCTTACCAGTACGCTTTTTTTACCCATTGGTGAGGTGAAGCATGAGTTCAATCGCATCAGCGACAGAACAGGCCAGCGATCTGTCTGCATTTATCGGAACCCACTTTGTTTATACCTACGACAACGGCTGGAAATATGAGTGGTATGCCCGCAATGCAACCACCTGCGACTACCGCATTCATCAGGGGCTGGTAGGAGGCCGCTGGGTTACTCATCAGAAGATGCATGCGGTGCAGTTTGCGCCCGGTATCTATAAGGTTGACTGGCATGAACCCACCGGCACCTGCGTAAGCCTGCTGTTTGATCTCGAACGTAAACTTATTCACGGTACGATTTTTTTCCCGCAGTGGATCGCCGGGGAGGGGCAGCATCCGGAAAAAACGATCTGTTATCAGAATGAATTCATTGAAGATATGCAGCGTTTTCGTGACGAGGGACCGGCCTATCCCTATATTATTATCCCGGAATTTGCTCAGGTCACTTATATGAAAAATGAGGGGCCGGACAATGACGACGTGATCAACATGGCACCGGGACAGATGCCGGCAAATTACTTTGAAAATAAATAACGCTATAACCGGAATCTCCCACTTTAAGTGACAGCGTCACTTACTGCGGGTTGTTCCGGTTATCAATATAAGTTTTCATTTCCTGACATTATTAACTATTAAAAGCAGTTGGTTACAGGCATCCTTGCCAGACTTCGCTATGCTCAATAGTGCGCTACGCTAACATTATGTGCCTTTACGCTGCGAGGTAAGAGAAGGATGCTGCTGAGAAAAAAGAAGTTACGTTCGCACAGCGAAGATCGCCTGCTGGCGCTCACGCTGGCGACCACTGCAGGTATACTTAACGCCATGGCATTCGGTGCTTTTGGTTTTTTCCCCTCCCATATGACCGGTAACACCTCCCAAATCTCCGCTGAAGTTTCAGGCTCCGATCTGCAGGATCTGCTGTTTCTGGCCGGCTTAATTCTGGCATTTGTCACCGGCTCAATGATCGCGCGCCTGACGGTTGCCTGGGGGCTTAAACGCAATATCAGGACCATTTTTTGTCAGGTGCTTTTCATTGAGGGACTGCTTCTGCTACTGACGTCAGTGGTGGAGATCCTGTGGTACTCAGAACGTAACAACGGTGAAATCCTTGTCACGCTCGGCCTGCTGATGGGGATCCATAATTCCACCTCGACACAGCTCTCGTCTGGTCGCGTACGCTCAACGCACGTAACCGGTACGCTGACCGATGCCGGTATTGCGCTGGGCTCGTTTCTGCGGGCAACGTTCAGCAGCAGCGAAGCGGGGGAGCGCCATCTGCATCGCAAGCTTCTTTATACCCACCTTGTAACCATCTTCTCTTTTCTTACCGGCTGCGTGGCGGGCTATCTGCTGTTCCGGCACTTTGGCTTTAACGCAATGGCTATGCTGGGAATCGCGCTTTCGCTGATTGCAGCAGGCGGCATCGCCCGTACGCTGCATCTTACCGGCGTACGTTTCTGGTAACCCGACAAACTACACAGCACTCCGGTGCTGTTTTTTGCTGATAAAACCGGCAACGCTGGGTGAATTCTGCAGGGTAACCAGTGCTGCAATACCTGCAGAATTCACGTAGCGACGCCGGTTTTTTGAGCTGAAGCACCACGCCCATCATCACAATTCCCGTCAATACCCTCTTTATAAGTTCATATAAGCCCCATTATATGAACTTATGTACATAAAAGATCATTAGCAGTGACAGCCGCTGTTCTCACTGAGCACTACGCGGGGAGTAAACAAACATAATCGCTAAGGTATTGGGATATGCACGCCGTGCCCGAACAATTTTCTCTGCAGCGTTTATCCGCAGGCAGGTTGCAGCAGAAGAAAGATATCGTGTTTCACTCATTTCTGCTTAAGCTCTTGCCTTCAGTGAAACGACGCGCGTGATAACGGAGTGAATGAGCAATTAACACCAGCTGCTCACGTTGCCCACAGGCTTCAGTTGACACCCTGCAGCGGGTCAGGCTTGAAGCTGGTATTCAGAACCG
The DNA here is from genome assembly GCF_020079945.1 of Pantoea eucrina. NCBI lineage: Bacteria > Pseudomonadati > Pseudomonadota > Gammaproteobacteria > Enterobacterales > Erwiniaceae > Pantoea > Pantoea eucrina. The sequence continues at coordinate 117,111 of NZ_CP083450.1, forward strand.
AGAGGTCAACAGTTTTGGCTGCCCGCTCTAAATCATAAGCGGCCTGAATGCGCAGCCACATCGCAGGCGTACTGCCAATCACGGCCGATAATTTGATCGCCATCTCTGGCGTTACCGCTGTTGCTCCCGATACTATTCTTGAAGCAGTAGAGGGGGCTACAGCTAAAGCACGTGCCAGTTCTCTGATACCGATCTGAAGATCTTCCATAATATCGGCAATGATTTCACCCGCGTGCGGGGGGTTGTGCATAGTCATTAATGATAATCCTCATAATTCAGAATATAGGCGTCACCATCTTTGAATTCAAAAGTGATTCGCCAGTTTCCTGTCACCGTGATAGACCAGATACCTTGTCTGTCACCTTTAAGAGGATGCAACCTGTAGCCACTAAGGTTCATATCCTCAATTTTCTCAGCCAGGTCAATTACCCTCAGGCGCATACGTAGCCGCTTCTCATGAGCTGCGTTAATCTTGCGGGTAGAGCCGGTTGTATAAAATTCTTCAAGTCCTTTATGTAGCCAGGTTTTGATCATCCTTGTATCCCAGTGTTGCTTAACAGGGAACACTATAGCATGTGTTGCATGGTAAGCAACATCTCATGGCGTGTAATTTAAGAGATGAACGTTAAGATAAAAAGGGAGAATAATTGTCTGGACTAGCGGGGCTACAGATGAACTAGAAAGATAGTGCATTTAACATAATCATGATTATGCGCACTTAAACGCGTGTAAGGCACAGCGCATATTCGCGCGTGCCTTACACCTTGCCGGATAAGTTTATCTGCACCAGACTATTTTGCCGTCAGCATGCCGTGCGGATCCAGCACATATTTGGCGGCAACGCCGGCGTCAAACTGAGCGTACCCCTGCGCCGCTTCTTCAAGCGGGATCACTTTGGCATTAACGATTTTCGCAATCGGCAAACGATCGTGCAGGATGGCGTTCATCAGCTGCCGGTTGTAACGTACCACCGGGGTTTGCCCGGTATGGAACGACTGCGCTTTAGACCAGCCGAGACCAAACTTCAGGCTCAGGGAGCCTTCCTGTGCTGATTTATCGTGCGCGCCCGGATCTTCCGTCACATACAGACCCGGAATGCCGATATTACCGGCCACGCGGGTGATCTCCATCATCTGATTCAGCACCACCGCCGGCTGCTCCTTGCCGGAATGGCCGCGCGCTTCAAATCCGACGGCGTCGATAGCTGAATCGACTTCCGGCGTACCAGTGACCTGCGCAACCATCTCTCCCAGGCGGTCATGCTGACTCAGGTCGATCGGCACAAAGCCCATTTTCCTGGCGTGCTCCAGACGCTCTTTGTTGAAGTCACCTACCATTACCACCGCCGCACCGAGGATCTGTGCTGATGCCGCCGCGGCCAGACCAACCGGACCGGCGCCTGCAACATAGGTGGTTGAGCCGACGCCCACACCCGCATTGATCGCACCGTGAAACCCGGTCGGTAAAATGTCTGACAGCATGGTCAGATCCAGAATTTTCGCCAGTGCCTGGTCACGGTCAGGGAATTTCAGCAGGTTAAAGTCCGCATAGGGCACCATCACATATTTCGCCTGCCCGCCTACCCAGCCGCCCATATCAACATAGCCAAACGCGCCGCCCGCGCGTGCCGGATTGACTGTCAGGCAGACGCCGGTATCGAGTTCACGGCAGCACCGGCAGCGCCCGCAGGCAACGTTAAACGGCACAGAGACAATATCACCGACGTTAAGCATCTCAACGTCAGCGCCCTTTTCGATAATTTCACCGGTAATTTCATGGCCGAGCACCATACCCGCAGGCGCGGTGGTACGTCCGCGCACCATATGCTGATCTGAGCCACAGATATTGGTGGAGAGGGTGATGCTGCCAACTTACTGATTTAGTGTATGATGGTGTTTTTGAGGTGCTCCCGTGGCTTCTGTTTCTATCAGCTGTCCCTCCTGTTCAGCTACTGACGGGGTGGTGCGTAACGGCAAAAGCACTGCCGGACATCAGCGCTATCTCTGCTCTCACTGCCGTAAAACATGGCAACTGCAGTTCACTTACACCGCTTCTCAACCCGGTACGCACCAGAAAATCATTGATATGGCCATGAATGGTGTTGGATGCCGGGCAACCGCCCGCATTATGGGCGTTGGCCTCAACACGATTTTACGTCACTTAAAAAACTCAGGCCGCAGTCGGTAACCTCGCGCATACAGCCGGGCAGTGATGTGATTGTCTGCGCTGAAATGGACGAACAGTGGGGCTACGTCGGTGCTAAATCACGTCAGCGCTGGCTGTTTTACGCGTATGACAGGATACGGAGGACGGTTGTGGCGCACGTCTTCGGTGAACGCACTCTGGCCACACTGGAGCGTCTTCTGAGCCTGCTGTCGGCCTTTGAGGTCGTGGTATGGATGACGGATGGCTGGCCGCTGTATGAATCCCGCCTGAAGGGAAAGCTGCACGTAATCAGCAAGCGTTACACTCAGCGAATTGAGCGGCATAACCTGAATCTGAGACAACATCTGGCAAGGCTGGGACGGAAGTCACTGTCGTTCTCAAAATCGGTGGAGCTGCATGACAAGGTCATCGGGCATTATCTGAACATAAAACACTATCAGTAAGTTGGAGTCATTACCAGTGCACAAAAGGGATTGATGCAGGAAATTTATTTACCTGCATCTCTTATTTTCATTTTCTGCTATCAAAGCAATAACGCTGCTTTAGCGTGCAATAAACCTTTCGGGGAAGTCGGGAGAGAGGTGCTTAACGTCGTCATAGCGGCCAAAAAGGCGATAGCGGTTGCGGGCAATAAGGTTATATATCGCGTTGCTTACCGCGTCGGGGAAATAACGCAGCAGCGCAAAAATACGCCAGCGACTGTGAAGGTTTTTTATTACGCGACAGATTGCCTGGGCGCGCAGCCAGTGTCCGTTTTCACCAATCAGCACGATGGTGCGGATATCGTCAACGGGCATGCTGACATGACGCAGCAACGTTTTGCCCTCCTCACTCTGCACGGTGGCAAACCGTACCCGCCGATCCAGCCGGTGTCGCAGCAAAAATGCCACCCAGCCATTGCAGAGTTTGCACACGCCGTCGTAAAGCACTACCTGTTCACCAGGCCTGAGATAGGGAATAGTCATGTAAGCGCCCACGGGATGAAGCGGCGGCATCCTCCTGACGCCGCCAGCCTGCATTAATCGATCAACTTCTCCAGGGAAAGCGGCAGATCGCGAATGCGCTTGCCGGTTGCGTGATAAACAGCATTACTGATGGCCGCAGCCATACCCACAATACCCAGTTCGCCCACGGCTTTTCCGCCCATCAGCGTGGCGTGATGATCCGGCTCACCCACGTCGATAGTGATAATTTCCGGTACGTCAGCGTTAACCGCAATCAGATAATCGGCGAGATTATTGTTCACGATGCGGGCGTTACGCGGATCGACCGCTCCACCCTCCAGCAGCGCCTGCCCGAGCCCCATCACCATTCCGCCAATCCACTGGCTGCGCGCCAGTTTCGGATTATAAAGCCGTCCGCTGTCAAAGGCAGAGACCATACGTCTGACGCGCACCGTACCGAAATCCTCGTCAACGCGCACTTCAACAAACTGGGCACCCCAGCTGTGTGAAGAAAATTCTTCCGGCGTGGTCATTCTCGACATCGAGTGCACCGCTTTATCACGCTCCTCTGCACTTTCGTCCGGCTTAAAGGTACCGTCCGTTACCGCCAGCGTCTCTTCACCGCTCAGCCGCACCAGATCGCCCAGCGATACCGCCCGCTCCGGCTGACCTTTCAGGCACACGCCTCCTGCGCAGAGCGTCAGCTGCTCAGCGTCGGTCTGCGGGAACGGAGCATCGGAAGAAGCGCCTGCCAGCGCGTAGAGCCGGTCACGCAGCGCCACCGCCGTCTTATGCACGGCACCGGTCAGGTTGCCGGCCAGCTGCGAACCGCCCGCAACGCCGGCACGCGGCAGCCGGGTATCACCCAGTTCGACTTTAATGCGGGTAGAGTCAAGACAGAGCACTTCTGCCGCTGTCTGCGCCAGAATGGTGTAGGTTCCGGTGCCGATATCAGCACCTGCACTCTGCACCACCAGCTCACCCTGACTGTTGAGGATCAGGCGCGCCTCAGCCGGGGCTTTGTTTACCGGATAGGTTGCCGTTGCCATGCCCCAGCCAATCAGCTCGCGGCCTTCGCGCATTGAGCGCGGTGCCATAGTGCGATCTTTCCAGCCGAACGCTTCAGCCGCTGCGCTGTAAGCCTCTTTCAGACGGCGCGTACTCCACGGCAGATTTTCCTGCGGATCCTGTTCTGCATAGTTGCGCAGACGCAGCTCCAGCGGATCGATACCCAGCGCATAGGCAATCTCATCCATCGCCACCTCAAGTCCGAACGCGCTCGGGTTCTCGCCGGGCGCACGCATCCAGCCTGGCGTAACGGTGTTGATAGCAGCCACATAATGACGCGAATAGACGTTTGGCACATCGTAGATACGTCCGGTGACTTTATTCGTCCCTTCCGCGAACGTGTCAATGAGCGAGGTATCGCTCAGTCCTTCATGCAGGATCGCCAGCAGTTTTCCATCCTGTGCGGCACCCATCTCAATAGTCTGCTGCGTCGCCGGACGACCGCCCAGTCCGGTAAAGGTCTGCGGGCGCGACAGCGCCACTTTCACCGGACGCGTCAGCGCGCGCGATGCCACGCAGGCCAGCGCCACATGGGTATAGGGCACAGGTTTTGATCCAAAACCGCCGCCCACATAGGGAGAAATCACCCGAACCTGCTGCTGCTCAATGCCGAGCCATTCAGCTATTTCAGTCTGTGCTCCCATCACCCACTGGCTTGGCTCCCATACCGTGAGCGCATTATCCTGCCATGAGGCGATGCAGGCGTGCGGTTCCATCGGCATGTTATATTCACGCGGTGTGGCGTAGCAGCTTTTGATTTTCACTTCTGCCTGCGCCATCGCCTGCTGCGCATTACCCATTTCAACGGTAGCGCTCTCCTGGCGCTCTGCTGCCGGATCGTCCATCCAGACCAGCGGCTTCGCTTCCTCATAGCGCACTTTCACGAGGCTGGCAGCCCAGGTCGCCTGCTCAAACGTTTCTGCCACCACCAGCCCGATGTTCTGACCGTTATGAATGATTTTGTCATCCTGCAGCGGTGTGTAGGTAGACTGCGCCGCGCCGCCGTCAGCAATGGCGGTGGGCTTGTTGATCTTCAGCGGATTGAGATGGGTATAAATCGCCACTACGCCAGGCTGCTGTTCCGCCTCTGCGGTGTCAATATCCGTCATCCGGCCGCTGGCGATAGTGGACTGCACCACCACGCCATACAGCATATTCTCAGGCTGATACTCCGCCGCATAGCGCGCGGCGCCGGTGACTTTCACCACGCCGTCGCCCCGACTGCGTCCGGCACCGAGTGCCTGATAGTTCTGTTCCTGCTTGTCCATACAATTTCCCCGTTACGCCTTGCCGCCAGCCTGAAGTAGTGCACGTGCAATCACGCGCGGTGTCAGCACTTTTTTGTGCTGATTCTGCGGCAGAGTTTTCGCATCCTGCACGATACGCTCTGCGGCACGACGCAGCGTCTGTTCATCAAACGGCTGGCCGCGCAGCGCCCCTTCCACCTGCTGCGCCCGCCAGGGTTTTGTCGCCACGCCGCCGACGGCGATACGCACGTCGCGGATCCGGTCGCCATCCAGCTCAATACCGACAGCAGCGCTGGCGGCAGCAAACTCATACGAGCTGCGATCGCGCACCTTCAGGTAGTGCGAATGTTTAAGCGCGGCGGTGCGCGGCAGTTCCACCGCGATAATCATCTCATCGCTGGCGAGATCGTGCTCGAGATGCGGCGTATCGCCGGGCAGCAGATAGAACTGATCGATCGGGATACGGCGCTCCCGCTGTGCGGCATTGCGCACGATAACCACGGCATCAAAGGCGGTCAGTGCGACAGCCAGATCGCCCGGATAAACCGCAATACAGCTGTCACTGGTACCCAGAATGGCGTGGTTGCCGTTAATGCCCTCCAGCGCGGCGCAGCCCGAGCCCGGATTGCGCTTATTACAGGCGCTGAACGTATGCGGATCGCGGAAGTAAACGCAGCGGGTACGCTGCAGCAGGTTGCCGCCGATGGTGGCCATGTTACGCAGCTGCGGCGACGCCGCCTGCCACAGGCTGTGATAAATCGCCGGCGCTTCACGCTGACACTCTGCGTGATGCTCCAGTTCACTCATGCGCGTCAGCGCGCCAATGCGCAGGCTGTCAGAGCTGAACGCAATTTCACGCATCTCCTGCAGGCCGCTGATATCCACCAGCGCTGCAGGCTGTTCCACGTCACATTTCATTAAGTCAATCTGCGTGGTGCCCCCTGCCAGAAACCGGCTGCTGGCACGCTGCTTCTGCTGCAGCGCCTGTTCAGGGCTGCTCGCCGCAAGGTAGTCAAACGGATTCATCGCGCCTCCGAACTGAGATCGGCGGCGGCCTGCTGAATAGCGTCGACGATATTAGGATAAGCACCGCAGCGGCAAAGATTACCGCTCATATATTCCCGGATCTCATCGGCAGATCCGGCATGTCCTTCGGCAATGCAGGCGGCGGCAGACATGATCTGCCCCGGCGTGCAGTAGCCGCACTGAAACGCGTCATGCTCCAGAAAACGCGCCTGAACCGGATGCAGCGTGCCATCAGGTCGCGCCAGACCTTCAATAGTGGTGACCTGCTGCCCGTTGGCCTGTACAGCCAGCGTCAGGCAGCTCAGCATCCGCTTGCCATTGATATGCACGGTACAGGCGCCGCACTGGCCCTGATCGCAGCCCTTTTTTGTACCGGTCAGCGTCAGGTGTTCACGCAGCGCGTCCAGCAGCGTCACGCGCGGGTCGACGCTAAGTTCAATGGGCTGCCCATTGACTTCGAGGTGCAGTTGTATGTTTTCTGACATGGCTCATTTCCAATAGTGAAAGAATCGATCGGGATGCGCGTTTAGGATCTCTTAATAGCGTGCGCACCCGCTAAGTCTAGACGCTGAGCGCATTTCGGAAGGCGTTGTCAGAAAAAAGTACAAACTTTGTGGGGGATTAGCGCAAAAATGCCATAGCGCAAAGGGCTATGGCTGCCGGAACGGGCTTACTGGCGTGCTGCAAGGCCATTTTTATGGCGCACAATGTCCGCCATAATCGATAGTGCGATTTCTGCCGGCGTTTTGCTGCCAATATCCAGCCCCACCGGCGCGTGAATGCGCGTCAGCTGCTCAGGGGTCAGTCCGGCGATCTCCGCCAGACGCGACAGCCGCCGGCTGCTGTTGCGCTTCGAGCCCATCGCGCCGAGGTAAAATGCCGGCAGCATCACCGCTTCCATCATCGTCAGGTCATCGATTCGCGGATCGTGGGTCAGTGACAGAATCGCCGTTGCGCTGTGACACCCCTCACGCTCCAGATAACGGGCCGGAAAACAGCGTATAATCCGCACGCCAGCCTGTAACTCCGCACCCATATTCTCCAGCACCTCATCGCGATGCTCGCAGACCAGCGTCTCAAACCCCAGCGCCTGCGCAAAGTTGGCGCAGTAAATGCCTACGCTGGAGAGACCGGCGATAATCAGGCGCGGCGGCGCAGAGAGCGTCAGCGTAACCTGGTTGCCAGTAATGTGCGCTGCGGTCTGCTGCGTATAGGGGTGCGTCTCTATGCCGGCGCAGGGGTGCGGCAGCAGCAGCGTTTTACTGATGGCTTCGGCCCGAACCAGCGCATCGTGCATCTGACGCAGATAGTGAATGGATGCCGCTCCCTGCGGCAGCTTTTCCACCAGAATATCCAGCACGCCGCCGCATGGCAGTGCCCGGTCAGGCGTCAGCCCGCCATCGCCATAGCGCACAACAGCGCTCGCCTCGCTGAAAGCATCTGCTGCTATGCGCTGGCGAAAATCCTCCTCCACACAGCCGCCGGAGAGCGAGCCGCAGAAGTGTCCATCGGCGCGGATCGCCATCATGGCGCCCGGCGGACGCGGCGAGGAGCCAAAGGTGCTCAGTACGGTACAAAGCCATACCGGATGTGCTTCTGCCCAGTGCTGCGCGGTTTCAAGAACCTGCACATCAAGGTGATACATGAATTGCTCCGTCGTAATGTCCCCCTTTTTTACCTGCAGGGACCTGAATCTTCCTATGAGTAAATGTCACATTTGGCGTTTCGTCTAATCGGCGCGAAATTTTTCCCGCCCGTGACGTTTACCGGCCCCGCCCGCTGCGTCACAATAGCCGGTTCGTATAACGCAACCCTTTACAGGAGTGGTATGAAACCTCTGTTTGTCTACGGTACGCTGCAGCCCGGGCACGATAACGCCTGGCTTCTGGAGCAGATAGGCGGCGAGTGGCTGGCCGGCAGCGTCAGCGGCACCTATTATGCGCGGGGCTGGGGCGCTGCCGCGGACTTTCCCGGCGTGGTGCTCTCACCGGAGGGCGCGCGCGTACCGGGCTATCTGTTTTTCTCGCCGCATCTCGACGCGCACTGGCCGATGCTCGACGCGTTTGAAGAGGGATACGATCGCGTGCCGGTCGCCGTAACCACCGACCGGGGTGAGCAGATTAGCGCCTGGGTTTACGAGCTGCAGCCCGCGACAGAGTAACTATCCTTATCGGATCAGCTGATAAGGAGAGATTATGATTACGCTCTGTACTGCCTGCGGCACCTCTTACGCCGAACCGTCTCCCCGGCGCTGTCCCGTCTGTGAAGATGAGCGCCAGTTTATTCCGCCAGGCGGACAGCGCTGGATAGCGCAGGCGGATTTACGCGCCGCACATACCAACCGATGGCAGCAGCACCTGCCCGGACTGCTTTCGCTGCAGAGCGTGCCGGCATTTGGCATTAATCAGCGCGCCTTTCTGCTTTGCACTCCGCACGGCAATATTCTCTGGGACTGCATCGCCCATCTGGATGACGCCACCGAAACGCTGATCCATGCGCTGGGAGGATTGCAGGCGATAGCCATCTCTCATCCCCACTACTACACCACGATGCAGGACTGGGCCGCCGCATTCAGCGCACCGATCTGGCTGCATGCCAGCGACAAAGCGTGGATTATGCGCGACAGCCCGTGGATCCGTTTATGGCAGGAGGAGGAGCATGCCCTGCTGCCAGGCATCACGCTGCTGCGTCTTGGCGGCCATTTTGCCGGTGGCACGGTGCTGCACTGGCAGCGTGATTCGGGGGTAATGCTGAGTGGCGATATTTTGCAGGTAACGCCAGGCGCGGATGCCGTCTCGTTTATGTGGAGCTATCCCAATATGCTGCCGCTCTCTGCCCGGGTGGTGCGCGACATGATGCAGCGGTTGCAGAACCGGCATTTTGCCCAGCTTTACGGCGCATTTGACGGCCGTGAGATCCTGCAGGATGCCGATAGCGCCGTCGCACGTTCCGCGCAGCGCTATCTCAACTGCCTGAAGTAGCGCATAACTTATGCAGTAAAAGCATAAGCCACCTGTTAATTATGGATGTACAGACGTCTGGACGCATATTATAGTCCGGGGCTGACAAGAATAAGGATGCTGCAAACATGAAAAAACATTTACTGACCGCGCTGCTGGCCGCTTCTGTTACGCTGCTTAGCGCCTGCGACAATAATAACGACGAAAAAATCAAAGTTGCGATCAACAGCGGCCCGGATGAACAGCTCTGGCAGACAGTGAAGCAGGTCGCCCATGACAAATATAAGCTGGATGTTGAGGTGATTGCGTTTAACGATTATGTGCAGCCCAACGAGGCGCTCTACAATAAAGACGTGGATGCAAACGCCTTCCAGAGTCTGCCCTATCTTGAGATGCAGTCAAAAGAGCGCGGTTATAAATTTGCGGTAATCACCAATACCTTTGTATTCCCGATTGCCGGCTACTCCCGCAAAATTAAAAGCCTGAACGAACTGCCGGATGGCGCGACGATCACGCTGTCAAACGAAGCCACCACGCTGGGTCGCAGCCTGCTGCTGCTGCAGGCGCAGGGCCTGATTAAAGTGAAACCTGAAGCGGGTCTGCTGCCTACCACGCTGGATATCACTGCTAATCCTAAAAAGCTGAAGTTTGTTGAAGTTGATACGCCGCAGCTGGCACGCACGCTGGACGATCCGCAGGTCTATCTTTCCATCATCAATAACAACTTTGCGGCGCTGGTAAATCTCTCCGCCTCACGCGACGGTATGTTTATGGAAGGTAAAGCATCGCCATACGTCAATGCCATTGTGGCGCGTGAAGATAATAAAGAGAGTGCGAACGTGCAGAAACTGAAAGAGGCCTTCCGCTCGCAGCCGGTACTGGATAAAGCCAACGAGATTTATAAAGGCGATATTATCAAAGGCTGGTAAACGCTGCCTGCTCCACGCCTCTTCTCCGGAGAAAGAGAAGAGCGCGTCATTATTACGTTTTACTGCTCTTCTGAACTATCTGCCGTGGCGTTCCGTCCGGGCCGCCACGCTCTTTTTTAATTAGCAGGCATGATAAATGCAGCATCCGGCTTTGTGCATTGCTTCACAGTTACGGTAAATAATCCTCCGGTTAAATCCTGTAACTGTTTTTTGAATTCTGATCCAGTCAATAGTAAAGCCCGGAAATTAAATAAGTGTCATAACAGTCGGCTAACCTTTAAACCTGATAAAGAACAGGGTTATGCCTTCCTGTTTTTGATCACGCTGTTATTTTATTCTGTTAAAAATCGCCACCTCGCTTTTTTGCCTTCTGCGCCCGCAACGTCTATAAAACCAACAGAATTTGCCTTAAATATCGTCACGCCTGCCCTGCCTGAACATAAAGCCAGGCACTTAGTTCATGCTGAAAAACATTATGCGCTTCGTGCTGTCCGCTCTTTTAGCGCGGTGAATTCATCATGTTGCTGAAAAATCGTTTACCGGAGGATGTATGAGATTCACCCTGAATCCCATTGCGTTAGGAATAGTGGCAGTACAGACCGCGCTCTGCGTCCCATTTGCCAGCCAGGCTGCCGCTCTTGGTCCCTACAATCCCCGCGATAACGATCAACAAAACGGCGCGCTGATTGTCACCAGCGGCAGCCAGACCCTGACCGGCAATCAGGCATTTGAAACAGGCATTGATGGCGCAACAAATACGACGCTCGGGCAGGTCAGCATCGTCTCTGGCGCCGGATTTATCGATGGGGCGAGACTTGATACCGGCCCGCAAAATTTTGCTATTACCGTGCCGGATCTCACCACAGGCGGCAATACGACCTTTCAGGTTTTCGATTCAGCCAGTCTGGTAGCACTGGCACCGGTTAGCAGCACCACCGTGGTGCCGGACCTGCAAAACGTGAATAACAATCAGTATATTAACGCGCGCGTAGCGGATGTAACCGGCAGCGGAAGCTCGCTGGATGTCGCTATCGGGCAGAGCAATGCCAGCAGCAGTGCCAGTACCAATGCCTGGAGCATGGCGGCAAAAAACACCACGCTGTTTCAGGCCAGTAATGGCGGGGTGATTAACTGGAACAGCAATAACCGTATCACCTTCACCGGTTCAGCAGCAGATGTAGCCGGAAGTGGCGCAACTGACAGTCTGAGCGTGCAAAACCTCGCCACTTACCACGGCAGCTTCAGCGTACAAACGCTGGATGGCAGGCGCACCTCTTTTAACGTGACCAATGCCAGTCAGCTGCAGCGCTATAACAACTGGCTGGTGAGTCAGCTGCAAAACGGCAATCTCGCCACGGCCAGTTACCTCAGCGAATTTAATAAAGCCGTCACCCTCACTGATGAACAAATTGTTTACAGCGTCAGCGCCACGCCGCCGGACGAGATCACACAGCCCCTGGGTAACCGTATCGTGATCAATGCTGAGGGTGCCGGTTCACAGATTACTGTTGCCGCAGATAAAACGCTTGAGGCGGTCGGCGCGAACGGCGGTGCCGTGCGGGTTGCATCCGGTGCCAGCGCCACCATCGATGGCAAGCTGGCCAGCCGGGGTACGGCACTCTCGCTGGATGATGCCAGCGCAACTAATAGCAGCAGCGGGGTGATCAACGGCGGCTTTCTCAACCGGATTGACGGCACCGGTGTGGGCGCGGCCAGCAGCAACGCGACGGCGGTTACGGTACAAAACAACGGCAGCTTTACCAATAATGGCGTGCTGAACCTCGGCACCACCGGCAGCAATCTTGCCAATGGCGTCGCTGGTATCCGGCTGGATACCAGCGCGCAGGCGAGTAACAGCGGGAATATTAACGTTGGCGTTAATGGCTCGGCCGCACGCGGCACCACCTCTGGCGTTCTGCTCACGGCCGATAGCAGCCGCTTTACTAATAACAGCGCGGGCACCATTTACATCGGACGCGGTCCGCAAAACAGCCTGAGCGATAGCGTGGCGGAAACCGCGATGAATCAGAGCGGTCTGACCAGCGGTATTGCCCTGCTGGCGAATGGCAGCGCGATCAGTGAAGGCAGCATCGTACTGGGTTCCCGCGTGCAGAATGCGGCCGGCATGTCCGTCAGCAGTGCGAACAACGCCACGCTCATCAACAGCGGCACTATTGATGTTAACGGCAGTGCGGCGCGCGTGCCGCGCGAAAACACCGGCATGCTGGTCAGTAACAGCAGCGGTACACTGGAGAATCGCGGCACTATCAATCTCAACGGTGTTAACGGCACCGGCCTCAAAGTACTGGCTGGCAATGGCAGTACGGCGGCAGCGAGTTCCACCGGTACGATCAACGTGGCAGGCGGTGCCGATCCCGCCAGCGGCACACGCAACTTTGGCGTCTGGGTAGAGGGACAGGGTAGCGGCACAGCACAGGCTAGTGTGGATGGGCGCATCAATCTGACAGGCAACGGTGCAATTGGCGTACACGCACGCGGTAATGCCACCGTGAATGTTACCGAGGATGCGATCCCGGCTTTCAGTACCGGCAGTCAGCAAATCGGCTTCTTTGCCTATGGTCCGAATGCGCTGATTAACGTAGCGGATAACAATGCTTTTGACGTCACCACCCGTAACTCCACGCTGTTTCGTATCGAACAGGGTGCCGAATTTGATGGTTCAGATACCACGCTGACTGCCTCCGGCGCGGGAGGCGTGGCGATCAACGGCACCGGTGCTGACGGCACCACGGTTAACACCCGTAACGCCACGCTGAACGTCAGCGGGATCGGTGCGACGGGCGTAAATATTGAAGGCGGTGCGCTGGGCAATATTGATGCTGCAACCACTATTAATCTCACCGGCAGCAATGCCATCGGGGCGATCGCCGACGGACAAAAACATACGCTGACCGGTGCCAGCAGCCGCGCTCCGGTTGCCGATACGCGACTTATTTCAGCGGCAGAGCTTGATTCGGCGCAGGACGCTATTACCGGCTATCTGGCGCGTAATCGCGCCCGGCTTACCAACAGCGGCAATATCATCTTCAGTGGCGCCAGCACCACCGGGATGCGCGTGGAGAGCGGTGCCAGCGGCAGCAACAGCGGCAATATCAGTATCAGCGGAGGCGGCAGCGGCATCGTGGTTAATAGTGCGGGCAGCACGTTTGCTACCACCGCCAGCAATAGCGGTAACATTGATGTCAATGGCGGCAGCGTACGTAATCGCACGCGCGGCGTGACGGCCAGCGGCGCACTGGCCGTAGCCACGCTTGATGCCGGCACGCTTACCCTGAATGGTGTCGGTGCAATGGGTGCTGAAGCGCTCAGCGGTGCACAGGTTAATATCGCCGCGGGATCAACGCCGATCTTTAACAACAGCAATCAGATCGCTTACCATGCAGCGGGTAGCGGCTCTCGTATCACTTCGGCAACGCGTGCGCTGGACATCACGACTGCGGGCTCCACCGGCTACCGCATTGACGAGGGGGCAGCGCTCGGTTTCACCGCCGCGAGTACGCTCAACGCCAGTGCAGCAAACGCCACCGGCGTCATTGTTTCCGGCAATGGCAGCACGCTAAACAGCACGAACGCCAGCTTTACCGCCAGCGGCGCAGGCAGTACGGCGATTCGCATCGAGGGAGGCGCGACAGCCACGCTGGACCGCAGCAGCACGCTTAACCTGAGCGGCGAGAATGCCGTTGGCGTACTGGTGAATACACTGCGCAGCGACCTCAGTAATGCGCTGGATGGCAGAGCTGCCGCAACGCGGGTTACCAGCAACGCCAGTATCCGCGGTGCCGGCGTTGGTGCCACGGGTTTCGATATCACCAATGGCGCTACCCTGATCAACAATGGTGCGCTTAGTCTGAGCGGAAATAACAGTATCGGTATCCGCTCCCGTGCCGGCAGTACCTTAACCAATAACGGTGTGGTCACAATCACCCGCGGCACCGGGCTGGATGTTGCCGGTCGCGGCAGTACGCTCGCGCAGGGTGGCATCATCACTGTTGAAAACGGCGTAGCCGGTGTGCGTATCAGCGAGGGGGCCAGCCTGGCGCTGACCGGTCGTAATACCGCAATTACCGCGCGCGGTACTGCCCACGGCATTTTACTGGACGAGGGGGCCGCCGCGCTCAGCGCCCGCGATGCCAGCATCAATGTCTCCGGCAGCGGCAACGGCATAGAGAACCGGGCAGAACTCAGTAATGTCACGCTCAGCAACCTGACGCTTAACGTCAGCAACGGCAACGGCATTCGTACCGGCGTGGCGTTTGATCCCGCTTCCACCGTCACGGCAAACGTCAGCGGCAACGGCAACGGTCTGAACATTGCGAATGCCGACGGCAGCACGACGCGTGGCGATCTGACGCTGGGTTCGGGCTACGTGTTCAACGTCACCGGCGCAGGCGGTAGCGGGATTCGGGCCAATACCACCGGTGATATTTTCACCGCTGCCAGCGTGAACATTAATAATGCCGCAGGCGGATCGGCGCTGATCTCCAGTACGGCTGGCACCATTGTGAACACCGGAACGCTCCGCTCCGCCAGCCTGAGTGCACCGGTTGTGGATTTACGCGGTGGTAAGACGGTGTTCGAAAACTTCGGCACGATTATTACCGCCACGCCGCAAACTCAGGCGGTGGCTGGCAGCAATGCCGATGACGTTATTTTGCTGACCGAAGGCGAAGTGCGCGGCGATATCAATCCCGGCGGCGGATCTGACACCTTTCGCTGGAGCGGCGGCTCGCTCAACGGCAGCCTGACAATGGGCGATGGTAACAACAATCAGGCCAGCGTCAGCGGCGTCAGCCTCAGCACCACTTACCATCTCACCAGCGGCAGCGGAGCCGGCAACAGTCTCACATTCAGCCAGATCGACGGGCGTGGCGGCAGCTTTAGCGCCGACGATCGCAGCAAGGGCGTCAATCTCGGCACCGGCTGGAGCACCATTAACTTTGCGGATGCGCGCTGGACTCTGACCGATAATCTGCAGCTGGCACGCAGCACCATCAACATTGACAGGGCATCCACCTTGTACGCGGGTAATAATGTACATCCGCTGCTGGCTGGCGGTACGGCCAGCTCGCTGGTGGTTAATAACAGCGGTACGCTGGACCTCACCAACGGTGCCGGTTCACCGGGCAATACGCTGGACATCAACGGCTCGCTGGTGTCGGCGGGCGGTCAGGCCAACCTGATCACCCGACTGAACGAAGGGGGAGCGCCTGGCAATCAATTTACCGATCGCATTAACGTGACCGGCAACGCCAGCGGTACCACGCTGCTGAATGTGCAGCCGGACGCAGCCAGCAGCGGTGCGCTGACCGATTTCAATCGCAACGGTGGCGTGGAAGGCAATGAAGGTATTTCGCTGGCGCAGGTAGCTGGTAACGCGGCTGCCGGCAGCTTTGCGCTGGCGGACGGCTATCTTGGGGCCGGACCGTGGCAGTATCGTTTATACACTTTCGCACCGGGCAGCAGCGATCCGGCGCAGCGCCTGGTCAGCGGCAGCGGGAACCGCTACTGGGATTATCGCCTGGCAAACTATCTCATTTGCGAGAACAGCAGCAGCTGCCAGCCTGCGCTGATTACCGATGCCTTTGGTAGCGAACAAACTTATGACGCGCGTCCGGCCGTGGTACCACAGGTGCCCTCTTATGTTTCAGCGCCCGTGGGGCTGGCTTATTATACCGCTGCCATTGTTGATGACCTGCATAAACGTCTGGGTGAGCTGCGCCACGGAGAGCGGCGCGCTGACGACAACGGCGGCGAGATGTTTCTCCGCTACATTGGTTCTGACCTGAAATACCAGAGCGATCGCAGCTTCCGCAATTACGGATACGATTTTGATCTCGATTACAGCGCAGTCCAGCTCGGTGGCAATCTGCTGCGGCTTGATGGCGATAGCGACTCCCTGCGCGGCGGTATAGCGTATACGCGCGGCAATACGCGCCTGCGCCCGAAGGCAGCGGATGGCTACAGCAGCACCACCTTTAACAGCGACAGCCTGGCGCTCTACAGCACCTGGCAACGTGATAACGGCTTTTATCTGGATGGGGTGTTGTCATTTGACCGGCATCGTGGTGACACCAACATCGCGCGGCAAAAACAGGTGGCTAAGCTGAAAGGAGACGGCTGGACCGCTTCACTGGAGAGCGGCTATCCGTTTGCTCTGGGTGACGGCTATCAGCTGGAACCGCAGGCGCAGCTGCTCTATATGCAGCTAAACATGAATGATTTTACCGACAAGGATGGCAGCAAAGTGCGCTACGGCGATTATGACCAGACGATTGGCCGGCTGGGCGCACGCCTCGATCGCACCTGGAGTGATGAGCATCAGCGCCAGTATACGCCCTGGCTGCGGGCAAATTATTACAAAGGCTGGGGCGGCGCGGCGCGGACATCGGTCGCTGCTGCAGATAATCCGGCGCTGGGCGCGACGTTTACCAGCGGGCGTTTTGGTCAGATGTGGGAAGCGGGCGCAGGCGGCACGGTGACGCTGCGCAATAACGTTTCGCTCTATGCCGAAGCGGATTACCGTAAAGCGCTCGACGGGAACGGTGCCAAAGGATGGCGCTACAATGCTGGCGTACGCTGGCAGTTCTGAACCGGCCGGAGACACAGGACGCTCCTGACAGGTCGTCCCGTGCCTCCCTGTACCTGCTCTCCAGGCTGACTGAGTCAGCACGCTGTTTATCTGGCTGTTAAACGCGCAGCGATATAAAAAACGCGTAAAAATTTGCGCTCCCGGCGTAAAAATGGTGTGTGAATATTCGCCACCCTCTCCCTGCCTGCGCCGAAAACCGCTATCTTCGCCGCTATAACTCCGGCGCTGAAGAGACCGCGCCTCTCTGTTAACCTGAGCAGGAAATTCATGAAACACCCGCACAAAGCCTCGCTGCCTGCCGGCATGCTGGCTGCTGCCGGTATCGTCTTTGGTGATATCGGGACCAGCCCGCTTTATACCCTGAAAGAGTGCCTGTCGATTCTGCCCGACGGCAGCGTCACACCGGCTGCCGTCATGGGCTTTTTATCGCTCATCTTCTGGGCGCTGACGCTGATTGTTACCCTGAAGTATGTCTGTTTCGTCATGCGCGCGGATGATGACGGAGAGGGAGGCATCCTGACGCTGATGGCGCTGGCGCGACGCGGCGTCAGCAGCAAAGTGGGGCACGCTGTGATGCTGGCCGGTCTCATCGGCGGCGCGTTCTTTTATGGTGACGGGGTGATCACCCCGGCGATTTCGGTGCTCTCCGCCATTGAAGGCATTGAAGTGGTTTCACCGGCGCTGGAGCGGATTGTGGTCCCGCTGGCGCTGGTTATTCTGACGCTGCTGTTTGTCATTCAGCGCCAGGGCACTGAAAAGGTCAGCCGCATATTCGGGCCGGTAATGTTTGTCTGGTTTGCCGCCATTGCGCTGCTCGGCGTACGCGGCATTTTGCTTAACCCGCAGGTGCTTCAGGCGCTGAGTCCGCACTATGCGCTCGACTTTTTGCTGAGCCACTCTGCGCTGTCGCTGGCGGCGCTCGGCATGGTGGTGCTGGCCGTCACCGGTGCCGAGGCGCTCTATGCTGACATGGGGCATCTGGGTAAAACCCCTATCCGCCTCGCCTGGCTGGTTGTCGCTATGCCGGCGCTGGTGCTTAACTATTTTGGTCAGGGCGCACTGGTGATGGCGAACAGCGCCGCGATCAGTAATCCCTTTTACCTGCTGGCGCCGGCGTGGGGGCAGATCCCGCTGATCGTGCTCTCTACGCTGGCAACGGTTATCGCCGCGCAGGCAGTTATCTCGGGTGTCTATACGCTGACGCATCAGGCGATACGGCAGGATTTTCTGCCGCCGATGCGCGTTATCTTCACGTCGCATACCGAGTCAGGTCAGATCTATATTCCGGTAGTGAACTGGCTGCTGTTTACCGCAGTGATGCTGGTAGTAATAACCTTCCGTGAGTCGTCGGCGCTCTCCTCTGCTTACGGCATTGTCGTAACCGGAACGATGGTGATCACCGCCGGGCTGGCAGGCGTGGTGGCGCAACGCAACTGGCGCTGGCCGCTGCCGCTGGCGGGGCTGTTCCTGCTGATGATGCTGTGCATCGACGTGCCGCTGTTTATCGCAAACCTGATGAAGCTGCTGTCAGGCGGCTGGATCCCGGTGCTGCTGGCGCTGACCATGATGGCGCTGATGCTTATCTGGAGCAGCGAGCGCAACCGGCTGATCCGGCGTCTCGACAGCAGTCAGGCCAGCCTGCTGGCGCTGGTCAGCTCGCTGGAAAAAAGCCCGCCCAGCCGCGTGGAGGGCACCGCCGTGTTTCTGGCGCGTAAAGAGTTTGAGATCCCGCAGGCGCTGCTGCACAACCTTAAACATAACCGCGTGCTGCACCGTCGCGTCGTGCTGCTGCATATCCGCACCGTCGACACGCCGCGCGTGCATAACCAGCAGCGTATAACGCTGACGCCGCTTTCCGCCTCCTTCTGGCAGGTCACTGCCGCCTATGGCTGGCGTGAAACGCCGTCGATGGCTGAGATCCTGCACCTGTGCGGGCTGGAGGGCTTTGGCTGCTCGGTCAATGAAGCATCTTTCTTTACTTCCCACGACACGCTGGTGATGAAACAGCGTCGTGGTCTGGCGCGCCTGCGCGGCGGCATTTTTCACTTTTGCCAGCGCAATGCGCTGCGCGCTCATGAACAGTTTCATATCCCGCCCAACCGCGTCATTGAACTGGGTGGTCAGCGCGAGTTTTGATCGGGTAAGTGCACCAAAACACAGCATAAACCTGTAAGCAGATGCAACCAGGTTGCTGTAAGAGTGACAAAGTTGTGGCAGAATTTTTCTTAACAACTTATTAGCAATTAAAGCTAAACCAGACGGCGCGGCAGAGTGTTTAGTCACTCTGTCGCCCGCGCTTTTTAAGCCGGGCAGAAAAATGCATAACGAACCCATACCGTGCAATTCTCTCAGGAGCAGGCCTATGAAAGCGTTAATCAATGATGTTATCTCTATTTTTACCCCGCAGGATATTCAGCCGGTGCTGGTGCGTGCCGATCTGACGCCACAGCAGATCGCTTCGCTGCGCCCCACCAGCGTAACCAGCGTGAGCTGGGCAACCTCAATGGAAGATCTGACCGATGCGGTGGTTAAAAAGACGCTGGCCGCCGGGGCGGCGGGATATCATATCAGTGATGTGGAGTCGCATGAGCCGGCGCATGACGGGCACCCGGTGCTGGCGGCGAAAGCGACGCTCTATCACACCGGTGATGAGATTGCGCTAAACGGCTAACGCTCTGCGCCTGCTGAATAACCGGCGGGCGCAATTAACCGCACTTTTATTTGCTTTAAGTTCAGGCTGTGGTTATAAAGAATAACCGCGCAACAGAAGCGGTTATCCTGCTGATATTGACATCGCCTCTCCCGCCTTATTTGCTGCTTATTTAACCTGAATATAATTATGTAACTTAATTAATCCGCGTAAATAGTTAAATAACTAAAAACAGGTTAATCTTTCCGTAACAATATTTTAATTTGCCATCCGAATTTTTAACGTTCATCTGCATTGAATAAAGAACAGGACTGGCATGAATCAGACCAAAAAAATTGTGTCCGCGCTTTCGCTGACCGCACTGCTTGTTTCTTCAGCGGTTCACGCTGAGAACGCACCAGAAAAAACCGACGTGCTGCTGATTGGCGGCGGGATCATGAGTGCCTCTCTGGGCACCTGGCTGCAGGAGCTGCAACCGGGCTGGAAACAGCTGATGGTTGAGCGTCTCGACGGCGTGGCGATGGAGTCGTCCAATGGCTGGAACAATGCCGGTACCGGTCACTCTGCTAACATGGAGCTGAACTACACGCCAGAGCGTGCAGACGGTTCAATCGACGTTAGCAAAGCGCTGGAGATCAACGAATCATTCATGATCACCCGCCAGTTCCTGACCAGCCAGGTTGAGCGCGGTGTGCTGCACGATCCGCGTTCGTTCATCAACTCTACGCCGCACATGAGCTTTGTCTGGGGTGATAAGAACGTTGAGTATCTGACTAAACGTTACGCCGCGCTGCAGAAAACCACCCTGTTCCAGGGCATGAAGTTCTCAACCGACCACAAGCAGATTGAGCAGTGGGCACCGCTGGTGATGGAAGGCCGCGATCCGGCACAGAAAGTTGCTGCGACCTGGACACCGGTCGGTACTGACGTCAACTACGGTGAAATTACCCGTCAGCTGATCGGCAGCCTGAAAAAAGATCAGAACTTCACGCTGGAAACGTCGTCTGAAGTCACCGATTTCAAACGTAACGGTGATAACTCCTGGCACGTTACCATTAAAGATGTGAAGAGCGGTAAAGATCGCAGCGTTGATGCGAAGTATGTCTTTATCGGTGCCGGCGGCGCGGCCATCAAGCTGCTGCAGAAAACCGGCATTCCGGAAGCGGATAATTACGGCGGTTTCCCGGTAGGCGGCTCATTCCTGATGACCGAAAACCCGGAGATCACCAGCCGTCACCTGCAGAAAGTGTATGGTCAGGCTTCCGTAGGTGCACCGCCAATGTCGGTTCCGCATATCGATGCGCGTAACCTCGACGGTAAAAAAGTGGTGCTGTTCGGGCCGTTCGCCACCTTCTCAACCAAATACCTGAAAAATGGTTCGCTGTTCGATCTGCTGAGCGCGACCACCACCAGCAACGTTATGCCGATGACCCACGTGGGTATCGATAACTTTGACCTGGTGAAATATCTGATTGGTCAGGTAATGCTGAACGATGACGACCGCTTTGCCGCGCTGAAAGAGTACTATCCGAACGCGCGTAAAGAGGACTGGAAACTGATCCAGGCGGGTCAGCGCGTACAGATCATCAAGAAAGATGCGGACAAAGGCGGCGTGCTGAAACTCGGTACAGAAATTGTCACCGATCAGCAGAAAACCGTTGCGGCCCTGCTGGGCGCGTCACCGGGTGCTTCAACCGCTGCGCCTATCACTCTGAACGTAATGAAATCGCTGTTCCCGCAGCAGTTTGCTTCACCGGAGTGGCAGGAAAAAATCCGTACTATCGTGCCGAGCTTTGGCCAGAAACTGAATGGCAATACCGCGCTGACGCAGCAGGTGTGGGATAACACCGCGTCTGTACTCCAGCTGACCAAACCACCTGTCATCAATATGAGCGAACAGCAGGCCGCGCCGATGCAGGCTAAGCCGCGCGAAGAATCTGCTAAACAGGATATGGCGCTCTAATCGCGACCAGCCCTGAATCCCGAGCCGGACACTGTCCGGCTTTTTTTATGCCGGTAATCCGTTAGCGGAGCGCGCAAAATAGCTGTTGAGCAGTCGCCAGAGATAGTGCGCAGCGGGCGTCATGCGGTGATCGGCGCTGTGCAGCAGTTGACACTGACTCTCGCGCGCAATGCGGTGATCGAGCGGTATCGCGACCAGCCGATCGCAATCGTGAATGCTTCTCAGCGTCTGCGGCGTCATAAACGCCACGCCCTGCCCGGCCAGCGCCAGAGAAACGGCGCTGGTAAACAGGTTACAGCTACAGGCGGGCGTAAAGATGAGTCCTTCACTCCTGAACATGGCATTCAGATAGCGCTGGAGACCAAACTGCTCATCCATGCCGATGAGCCGGTGCTCAGCCAGCTGTGACAGCGTAACTTTATCCAGCGCGGCCAGCGGATGTGAGGGGGGCACGACCGCACAGATCGGACCGCGCCTGAAGCTGTTACAGCGAAGTCCGGGCGGGCCGGAGGGGCCAAAACTCACCGCCATATCCACCTCACCTTTTGCCAGCAGCGTCAGCGTGGTCTGCATATCTCCCGACTGAATATTCACAAAAACCGCCGGGTAAGCCTGAGAGAACTCGGCAATAACGTGACGGATCACTTCGTCTGCCATCCCCTGGCCCACGCGCAGCGTAACGCTGCCGCCGCGCATATGGCGCATATCCTGCAGCTGCCGCTCCAGCTGACGGCGGCGCTGACTGGTCAGCGCATAATCCTCTGCCAGCAGTTTACCCGCATCGGTCAGGACCACATTTCTGCCGCGTCGTTCCAGCAGCGGCAGCTGCAGCGCGCGCTCCAGCTGCGCCAGCTGGCGGCTGATGGCGGAAGCATTGACGCCCAGCGCATCTGCAGCGCGGCGGATCCCGCCGTGCATTCCGACCTCATACAGGTAGCTTATCGATTTTTCGGGATAGCTGGATAATGTCATACTTTCCGCTTATCTGTTGATCTGAGAGCAACAATAATAGCCAGCGCAGCTTATTTTTCTACCGTGTTTTTTCTGCGCATACTGCCTGTGCAAACCCGACAGACAGGAAAACTATAAAATGAAAGCGATTACTCTTTATCTGGAACAGCATGCCGCAGATATTCTGGCGGACATAAAAACGCTGGTGGCGGCTGAATCTCCCTCTGATGACAAATCTGCCGTTGACGCCTGCGGTGAAGTGCTGCAGCAGCTATTTCAGCAGCGTCTTAACGTGCGTGCGGAAATAACACCGCAGCAGCACTATGGTAATAACCTGAAATTTTCGCTGGGCGGACAAACGCCGCAGAGCACCATTATTGGCCATTTCGATACCGTCTGGAATAAAGGCGAGCTTACGCTGCGTGAAGAAGAGGGACGCCTGTACGGCCCCGGCATTCTCGATATGAAAGCGGGCCTGGTGCAGGCGATCTGGGCAGTACGCGCACTGCAGCAGCTTGATCTGCCAGGCTGGCAAAATGTGGTGTTTCTCTGCAACAGTGATGAGGAGCTGGGCAGCCCCGGTTCGCAGCAGTGGATTGAAACCCACGCCCGGGGCTCCGCCCAGGTATTTGTTGTCGAGCCAGCGGTAGCGGGCAGCGGCGCGCTGAAGGTCGCCCGCAAAGGCACCGGCCGCTATGACCTTACGCTGACCGGCCTGGCGGCGCACGCCGGCAACAATCCGGAAGAAGGTGCCAGCGCGGTGCTGGAGATGGCGCAGCAGATTCTGGCGCTGCACGCGCTCAACGCGCCCGAACGTGGCACTACGGTCAACGTCGGCGTTGCCAGCGGCGGCAGCCGGGCGAACGTGGTGGCGGATCGCGCGCGTCTGGAAGTGGATACGCGCGTCACCTCTGAAGAGGAGGCGGCCCGCCTGCACGCGGCAATTATGCAGCTCCAGCCGCATGACCCGCGCGTGACCCTGCATATCAGCGGTGAACAGGGGCGCCCGCCCATGCGCCAGAGCGCGGCATCACGCGCACTGTTTGCCCGCGCGGCGCACATCGGTCGTCAGCTGGGCCTGACGCTGGAAGGCGCCTCCGTGGGCGGCGGCAGCGACGGCAACTTTACCGCCGCACTCGGGCTGCCCACGCTGGATGGGCTGGGCGCCACCGGTGCCGGTATTCACGCGCGGCATGAGCATATTATTGTTGCGGAGGTGGTGCAGCGTACGGCGCTGCTGGCTGGCCTGCTGAGCGGAGAGACGCCATGACACAGATATCGCTGGAAAAACCGGACAGGGCTGTGCGCCAGCGGGAGGGCCTCAGCCCCTACCTGCTGCTGTTTATTATTCTGGCGCTGGCCGCCGTGGCGACCTGGATTATACCGGCGGGCGTCTACGATTATGAGACGCGCGACGGCATTAAGTTTGCCGTCAAAGAGAGTCTGCATGCGGTGCCGCAGAGCGGTGTGCTGCCGCTGGAGATCTTTATGGCGATCGCTGCGGGCATGGTTAAACAGGCCCCCATTATCTTTCTGATCCTGTTTACCGGAGGCGTACTGGCGGTAATCGAGAAAACCGGGGCGATAGCGACGGCTCTGCAGGCGCTGTCGCGCAGCAGCACGCTGAGTGATACGCGCATCATCATTATTTTCGCCGTGATTTTCTCGCTGCTCGGCACCACCGGCGTGGTCGTCAATGCGGTGGTCGCCTTTGTGCCGATCGGACTGCTGGTGGGGCGCTCACTCGGACTCTCCCCTATGCTTGGGGCCTCGCTGGTCTATCTGACCTGCGCCGCCGGATATAACGTCGCGATCCTGAATCCGGCCACCACCGGGCTGACGCAGCATCTGGCGCAGCTGCCGCTGTTCTCCGGCATGCTGCTGCGCGCCCTGACCTGCCTGCTGTTTGTGGTCAGCGCCGCGCTTTATCTGATCCACGCCGTGCGCCGTGCGCGTAAAAACGGTGAGTGCCGGCCCGCTATGTCTGCCGCTGCGGAGAGTATTGCTCCGGTAACCGGACGACATAAGCTGATTCTGGCGACCACGGCGCTGGCGCTGCTGCTCTTTATTGCCGGTACGGTGCGCTATCACTGGGGCACCCGTGAGATGTCAGCGATGTTTATTCTGCTGACTATTATCGTCGGACTGATGGGCCGTCTCTCAGGATCGGACATTGCCAACACCTTCCTGGCAGGCTGCGCCACGCTGGTCAAAGGGGCGTTTATCGTGGGGATGGCCGCTGCCATTTCACTGGTGCTGCAGCAGGGCAATGTCCTCGACCCGATCGTCGGATTTCTTTCCGATCTGCTGGAGCCGGTGCCCGCCTGGCTGGCAACGATCGGCATGTTTATCAGCGCCGCGCTGATCCACTTTGGTATCTCATCCGGCTCGGGAGAATCGGCGCTTCTGATCCCTATTTTCTCACCGCTGGGCGATAACCTTGGCCTGACGCGCCAGGTGATGGTGCAGTCGGTACTGCTGGGTGAAGGGATCGTCAACTGTATGAGCCCGACGTCCGGCGTGCTGATGGCGGTGCTCGCCACGGCAGGCGTTTCATTCGGTCAGTGGCTGCGCTTTGTTGCCCCGGTCATCGCAATCTGGTTTGTGATCTGTGTGGTGATGCTGCTGACAGGGGTCGCTATCAACTGGGGGCCGTTCTGACCCGACGCTTTTCAGGCAGCGCCGCCTGATACCAGGCGCTGCCGTATCCGGTGGCGGGGATCCGCTTATTTAGCGCGATCCTGTTTTCCCCGACGCCATATTGTTCTGGATCATCATTTATTTATTTATAAAAAGACGAACGTTAAAAATAGATATCAAGCTTCTGTGAGCCGTGACGATAGTAAATTGACGGCAGAGCACGCGTTCCGCCTCCCTCTGACCTGCATTTCATTATCTCACTAAAGGTGAATTTTATGGGCCTTGCTCACTCCCTCTCAAATATTAAAATCGGAAAGAAACTGGGAGCCGGTTTTATTATTGTGATAGCCGCCTCACTGGCAATCACTGTTATCGCATTTGATTGTTTTCGCAGCATTAAAGATAACTCAGCCCGGCGCACCGTGACGGTTGAGATGGTGAATACGCTCAGTAAAGCACGGCTGAATCGCACTCTGTATCAGTACACGAAAGATGAGCAGTTTGCCGTGCGGAACGTTGAGGCGCTGAAAGAATTTACCGCGCTTTATCAGCGTCTGGAAAGCTTTAGCTGGAACGCAGAGGGGCTGCAGAAAGTGAACCAGCTGGGTGAACTGATGCACAGCTATCAGGATCAGCGCGAAAAATTTATTGCCGCCGCTAAAGAAACCACCACGGCCTTCAGTGCAATTACGCCTGCCGCGCTGATTAAGCTGGCACATCAGCTGGAGTCGCTGAATCGCGGCCTGACGCCAGAGACCGCGCCGCCGGTTATGCAGCTTACGGCGACCCTCTACGATACCGCTAATATTGAAGAGAACTTCCTGAAAAATCCCGGCGAAACCAGCAGAGACGCCATCGCGGATAAATTTATCACCATCACCACCCTCACCGAACTGCTCGACAGTTTTAATCAGGGGGATATCACTACCGCAACGCAGGCCGTGCTGGCCACGGTCAATCAGCAGCGCCCCGCCCTGGCGCCCTACCTGAACGCTTTTAACAGCGAGAAAAGTGAATCCATCATCCTGACGGGCGCGGCGGAGCGGCTGAATGCGGGCGTGGCAGATATGTTCAGCTATCAGTCGCAGCTTTCTGCCTCGTTTATCAAAGGCGCTGAGTGGCGCATCGCTATCGCCGCCGCGATCTGCGTGGTGCTGAGCCTGCTGATTGCCTGGCGCATTACGCGCAGCATTACGCACCCGCTGCGTGAAACGCTCAGCGCGGCGCAGCGCATTGCCGCAGGCGATCTGACCACGTCGCTGAAAACCACCCGTGGCGATGAGCTGGGAGAGCTGATGCAGGCGGTTGACAGCATGAACCATAGCCTGCAGACGATTATCGCTAACGTGCGCAGCGGCGTCAGCAGCGTGGCGCGCGCCTCCGCAGAGATTGCCGCCGGCAATACCGATCTCTCTTCCCGCACCGAGCAGCAGAGTGCTGCCGTGGTGCAGACCGCCGCGAGTATGGAACAGCTGACCTCTACGGTGAAGCAGAACGCTGAGAATGCGCATCACGCCAGCCAGCTGGCGGCCGACGCCTCCGGCAATGCTGGCCGCGGCGGCGAGATTGTTCGCGACGTGATCGCTACCATGAGCGGTATCAGTCAGAGCTCCGGTAAAATTGGTGAAATCATCAATGTCATCAACAGTATCTCGTTCCAGACCAATATCCTGGCGCTGAACGCAGCGGTTGAAGCGGCGCGGGCCGGAGAACAGGGACGCGGTTTTGCCGTGGTAGCGGGCGAAGTCAGAAACCTGGCGCAGCGCAGCTCTGTGGCGGCAAAAGAGATTGAGACGCTGATCCGCGAATCACTGGATCGCGTCAGCGACGGCTCAGCGCTGGTGGATCGTGCCGGTACGACAATGAATGATATTGTGCAGTCGGTGACGCAGGTGCGCGACATTATGGGTGAGATTGCCGCCGCCTCTGATGAACAGAACCGGGGCATCTCGCAGATTGCGCAGGCGATGTCGGAGATGGATACCACCACCCAGCAGAATGCGGCTCTCGTTGAGGAGTCTTCTGCCGCAGCAAGCTCGCTGGAGTCGCAGGCGATTGAACTGGAGAAAACCGTGGCCATCTTCCGTCTTTCCGCGGAACAGGAAAATGCCGCCCGGGTTGCTCCGAAGCCCGTGCTGACGCCGTCGCCGGCTAAACCCCGGCCTGTGTCCACAGCGGACGCCAGCTGGGAAAGCTTTTAACCTGCGCCGACCAGAAAAAAGCCCGTAAGCGGATAAACCAGCTTACGGGCTGTATGTTTGCCGGCGTCAGGCTGTACGCCGGCCACCTATTATCCGATCAGAAATCGTAACCCACGGTCGCAACAATTGAGCGCTCAGCGCCCCAGTAGCAGTAGCCCGTGCCGTAGCAGGCGGCGACATATTCCCGGTCGGTGAGGTTATTGGCATTAACCTGTACATAAGCCCCTTTCAGCTGGCTGTTCCAGGCACCGAGATCGGCGCGGACCGACGCGTCAAACAGAGTGGCGGAAGGCAGGCGCCGGGTATTTTCATTATCAGCCCACTGTTTGCCGATGTAACGCACGCCGGCACCCACGCTCAGACCATAGTCAAACTGATATTTACTCCAGAGCGAAGCCATAGAGTTGGGGGTGACATATGGCGTGTGGCCATCGTTGCCATCCACCGAATCTTTATACCGTACGTGACTGAGGGTGTAGTTAGCGATGGTGCTGAGACGCGGCGTCAGCTGGGTATGCGCCTCCAGCTCCAGCCCCTGTGAATGCACTTTACCGGCAGGCACAAAATAAGAACCCTGCACAATACGGTTGCCGACATCTTTCTGCGTAAGATCGTACACCGCTGCGGTGTAGAGATCGGAGGTCCCCGGCGGCTGATATTTCACGCCCGCTTCATACTGCTCTGCGGTAGTGGGTTTCAGCAGGTTGCCGTTCTGGCCCGAGAGCGACTGCGGCGTAATAGCCTGGCTATAACTCACATAAGGTGAGACACCGTTGTCAAACGCATAAAGCAGCGCGGCACGACCGCCCACGTGGTCATCCTGACGCCGGTTTTTGGTCGCCTGATCGTAGTTCTCAGTCTGCGACACAATGCGGTCATAGCGGCCCGACAGGTCAAGATGCCACTTATCCCAGACCATCTCATCCTGCAGGTAGACGCCGGTCTGATAGTAGTAGCGCTGCGAGCGTTCGAAGGTATACACGTCGTTGGCACCCACGGAGGCCCCGGTCCGCGCATTCAGCTGACTGGCGTTGCCGCTTGCGTCATGCAGGTCGTTTTTATACTGATGGTATTCCGCGCCCAGCACCACTTTATGGTCTACTGCGCCGGTGGCGAAATCTGCTTCCAGCTGATTATCGATCGCGTACGCTTTCAGCGATGAGCGCGAGCCGGAGTAGTAGCGGTTCAGCAGATCTGAACTGTTCCCTGTCCAGCCGATTTGATACACCTGGTCGAGATCGACGTTTGAGTGAGAGTAGCTGGCATTAGAGCGGAACGCCCAGGTGTCATTAAAGCGGTGCGCAAATTCGGCGCTGTAGATCTGCTCGCGGCGTTTGAACTGGTCGAGTGAGCTCTGGCCGTCGTAGAAGCCATTGCTCAGCTTATAGCCGTTATGTTCGGTGATGCTGCCCTCACCCGGTACCGCGCTGTGGTAGCCGCCTGAGGGATCTTTCTGCAGATAGGCGCGCAGCAGCAACGAGGTATCTTCTGACGGCTGCCAGAGCAGCGAGGGTGAAATCGCATATTTCTCTTCCCGCGTGTGTTCGTACTGGGTGTCGCTGTTGCGGGTAATACCGGTCAGGCGGAACGCCAGCTGATCGTTCAGCGCATCGGTGTAGTCAAAGGCGGCTGAAGTGGTGTTGTTGTTACCCGCCGAGAGACGGAAATGCCCTTCCTGCCGGAACTGCGGACGTTTTGACGTCTCCATCACCAGCCCGCCCGGCACCGTCTGACCATAAAGCGCAGATGAAGGACCTTTAATCACATCGATACGCTCCAGGAACCAGGGATCAACCTGCAGCACGTTATAGCTGCCGGGATCGCTCATGAGTCGCAGGCCATCCAGGAAGACATTGTCGACATCGCCACCGTGGAAACCGCGCAGTGATACCGTATCGTAACGCGACGCCGCACCGGCGAAGTTTGTAAAGGCGCCTGCGGTATAATTCAGCGCCTGATTTACGCTCATCGCGCCCTGATCTTCCATCTGCTGACGCGTCACCACTGAAACGGCCTGACCGGTAGTGATCAGCGGGCGATCGGTTTTAGTCGCGCCCTGGCTGGTTTTCGCCGTATAGCCGGTGGTGGGAGTCGTAGCCGTTTCAGCCGGCTGCGCGGTGACAACCAGAGTCTCAGCTGCATACAGCAGCGGTGATGCAGATAATGCGACGGAGCAGAACAGAACAGAACGCTTCAGAGTAAAAGGCACTCGCATGGTTAATTCCCTTAAAAACACGCAGTTCTCTCCGGTGCAGCCGGAGAGCCGATGGATGCCAGAGGCAATGGTAATGCTAATATTAATGAGAATTATTATCTTTTTGATAGTGGCATTTCAAGATGTGTCTGCAGTTAAATTTTCTGCCGGAAACCGGTTAAAAAGTGGGGGAATGGCTGAAAAGCGAGCCGCAGCTCGCTTTAGATAAATGCGTCAGGCCTGCTGCAGCGCGGGCTGCCGCCGCCGGTTTTCACGCAGAAATGCGCGGATCAGCCCCAGCCAGAGCAATCCGCAGGTCAGATTAATCAGGCTAAAGCCGGTACTGTAAAAGCTGAAATAGGCGTATTTTGCCGCTTCAATGCCGAGTGCAAAAATCAGAATTGTTACCATACCCACCATCGCTGCCACGCTGCCCTTGCCCGCCTGGCTGGAAAAAAGCGTCATACGATAGAGTCCGGCATTAACCAGTCCGGTGCCAAAACCGTAAAGGCTGAGGCCGGCGGTCAGCCACAGATAGCTGTGCCGATCGGCTATGGTCGCGACTGCCGCCAGCGCAAGACCGGCTACCACCGGCCAGGCTCCCAGCTGCAGCGGTCGCTGGATCGGCAGCCGGCTGCTGAGGCGCCCCAGCGTCAGGTTACCGGCGATCATCGCCAGAAACACCGGCAGCTGCAGCAGCGCATACTCCATACGGCTCAGGCCGGCATCGTGCATCAGAATAACCGGCGACAGCGCTACCCAGGCGAGGCAGGGAATGGTCACCAGGCCGATTGCCAGCGAGCCGCGCATAACCTGGCGATCGCGCAGCAGCTGCCAGTAACCCCTGCCCAGCGCGCCGGGTGAGATCGAGCGCGTACGATCCCCTGCGGTTTCCGGCATAGTGCACCACAGGCCCAGCAGGGCCAGCGCCGTCACGCCGCCGAAGAGCCAGAACAGGGTGCGCCAGTCGCTTATAGTCAGAAAAGCGGCCCCGGCCAGCGGCCCGGCCAGCGGAGCCAGCAGCGCGACGTTTGCCATCAGCGCCATGATCTTCACGCTCAGCGCTTCACTGAACGCCTCCTGAATAGCGGCGTAGCCTACAGAGCCGATAAAGCACAGGCTGACTCCCTGCAGAAAGCGCAGCAGTACGAACTGCTCAATGCTCTGCACCCAGTGAGTGGCAATGCAGGTCAGCATAAAAAAAGCGACGCCGCTAAGCAGCACCGGACGCCGCCCGATGCGATCGGAAAGCGGCCCCAGCAGCCACTGCAGCATCATACCGCCGATCAGATAGGCGGTTAGCGAAGCGGAAACCCACTCAGGTCCGGCACCAAACTCCTCAGTGACCAGCAGCATGCCGGGCTGGATCATGTCATGCGCGATATAGGTGGCGAATTCAAACAGTACCAGCGAGAGCGGAAAAATTATGCGGCGGCGCGTGAGCTGCGACACCGGTTCATACAGGGCCATTACCGATCCTTACCCGTTGCAGAATGATAAAAAACGCGGTTGCCGGAGCAACCGCGTCACAGATGTCAGCCAGCGAACGCCTTATCAGCGCCAGCGGGCAATCGGGTTATCCAGCGTACCGGCAAACTTGAGATTTTCCGCCGGGTCGGTGAGGTTAATCATCTGCTGATTATTCGCCAGCTGCAGCCGGTTAAGGCAGGAGCGGGTAAACGCCGGGGTAAACATATCAAAGCGTGCAAATTTAGCTGCCAGCTGCGGATGCGCCTGCTGATACTCTTTCACGCACTGCGCTACCGCCTGCCAGAACTGAGCCTGCGACAGCGTACCGGCGTCGTGCAGAATGGCGCTGATAAAGCGGAAAATGCAGTCGAATACGTCGGTAAAAATCGACAGTAACTTGAGATCGTCCGGCACATCCACTGCCAGTCGGCTCACTTTTTCCGGCAGTTGCGCGTCCGGATCCATGACGGCAATCTCTTCACCAATATCTTTCATGTAGGCGCTGACCGGCACATTGTTCTCCAGCAGCACGATCAGGTTTTCGCCGTGGGGCATAAACACTAAATCGTGCTGGTAGAAGCAGTGCAGCAGCGGGCTGAGATAGCAGTTCAGATAGCGCGCCACCCACTCTTTTGCCGGCAGGCCTGAGTCAGCGATCAGCGCTGGTAACAGCGCCTGCTGGTGGTGATCAACATGCAGGAGTGCGGCCATCGTCATCAGGCGCTGACCCGGCTGCAGGCGGGCTGCCGGATTATCCCGCCACAGCGCAGCAAACATCTTTTTATAGGCGGAATCGCCGCTGATAGCCTGCTCGTAGTAACGGTTGTGATAGCCCACCGCCGCAACCTCCCGCAAAATACGGAAATCACAGCGCTGCAGCCACGCATCCCTGCTGACCAGCTGTTCCAGCCACTCGTTAATCGCGGGCGTGGTCGCCATATAATAGGGTGAGAGACCGCGCATAAAGCCCATGTTAAGCACCGACAGCGCGGTTTTGACGTAGCGCTTCGCGGGCTGACTGCGGTTAAAGAAGGTGCGGATCGATTGCTGCGCCTGATAGCGATCGTCGCCCTCGCCGAGCCAGACGATATCCTGCTGAGCAATATCGGCCGCGAATACCGTCAGCAGTTTGTTTTGCCACTGCCACGGATGCACCGGCATCAGGATATACTCATCCGCATTCAGCCCGCGCGCGCTCAGCTGCTCTGTAAACCGCGCCAGAGTCTCCGCGCCCAGCTCATCACGCATCAGCTGCTCATAACTCAGCGTACTCAGACTGGAAAAATGGGCGTTGCGCTGATGTACCGCAACCCAGATAAGCTGGACCGGTGCGGCGGCCTCTGGCGCAAAAGCGAGATAATCGCGGGCGTCAAAACCAATGCGGCCATTATTGGCGACAAAACAGGGGTGCCCCTCGGTCATTGCCGCCTCAATGGTCTGGAAATCAGCGTGCACCAGAGCCTGCGCATCCGGATTCTGCTTCTGCAGCTTATAGACGCTGCTGCTGAGCGTGCTGCTGATCTCTTCCATATAGGTTGCCAGCAGCGCCTGCGGAATGCCGATTTGCTGATTAAACTCCACGATAAACTGCAGCGCATCCAGCGTCAGCGGCCGGCCATTTTCCTGCTTCAGCAGTGACGCGGCGTCAATATTCCAGTGGTCCAGCGCCAGACGTTCTGCGCGGAACTGATAATGTGCTTCGCCGCCCGGTACGGCCAGCGTATAGCAGCCTGCGCCGTTTTCAACGGGCGTAACCAGCTTTTCGTGGGCAAACTCGCTTATCGCTTTGCGGATCAGCATCCGGTTTGCCTGTGCCCAGTTATCGCCCGTAAGGTGGGATCCTGTCAGCAGCGCAGAGGGTGTGTTCATGGTCAAAATATCCTGCTCCAGAGCCTGTTGATAATCTTCCCGCTGGCAAAACGCCAGCCAGGCGGTTTTATGCCCGAGATCGAGCGTGTGCTGATAGCGAAAGCCGGCCCGTTTATTCAGCCGGTGAATTTTCTCATTGCGTACGTCAGGCTCCACCACCACGCGTCCGACCTGCGGCAGACTGAACAGGTATCCCATGGCAACGGTAAAGACCTGCCAGCTGAACTGCGGAATGGGTGTGCTGGCGGGCGCAATCAGAATATGCATCCCGTAATCATCGGGCGCGGCCGGATAGAACCGTCCGATTTCATCCTCGGTGGCGCGGTAGCACTCCATCAGAAACACCGGCTGCCCTTCACAGCAGCCAATCAGGGCGGCGTGGGGATTATTTGCGGTCAGCCCGTGATAAAAAGCGGCGACCTGCTCCAGGGTGTCGTTCTGCATGCCCCAGAAGCGGGCGTAGTCGCGCGTTACCCAGCTGTGGATCAGTGCGGCATCGGCGGCCTGCATCGGGCGCAGGCTAAAGGTGCCTGCCGGTCGCTGAACGCGGTAAATCATCTCTGTGCTCATGTCAGCGCTCCGTCTGTGCCGGGAAAGTCTGAAACGCGATCTGCCGCTCTACCGGATAAACTTCGCGTCCGGTAATTTCGCGTAAAATAACGGAGTTGCGATAGCAGGCCATGCCGAGATCCGGCGTCACAAAACCGTGCGTATGCAGCTCTGCGTTTTGCACAAAGATTTGATTGTGATGATCGATGCTGTAATTACGCTGCACATCGTAGCGCCCCTGCTCGTCCCAGCGCAGCCGCTGACTGATGCCTTCGATAAACATCGGCGGACGGTAGTGATAGCCGGTTGCCATCACCAGCCCTTCGGTACGACGGGTAAAGGCGCACTCCTGCTCCTGCTGCCAGAGCGAGAGTTCAAACTCCCCTGCCGGCAGCCAGCGCAGATCGGTCAGCGCTGAGTGTGTGAAGAGATTGACGTCGAGCGGGCCGTCGAGCTGTTTGACGTACATCAGATCATAAATATCGTTGATCAGGCTGCTGTTGATACCTTTATAGAGATTCTTGTGGTCTGCATTCAGCCGGTCGCGCTTCGCCGGCGGCAGCGCATGAAAATAGTCCACCCACTCCGGTGAGGTCATCTCCAGCGTCAGCTTGGTGTACTCCAGCGGATAGAAGCGCGGCGCACGGGTGATCCAGTTCAGCTGATAATCAAACCGGTCGATATCGCTGAGCAGGTCATAGTAAATTTCAGCCGCGCTCTGACCGCTGCCCAGCACGGTGACAGACCGCTTCTGCTGCAGCTCTGCTTTGTTTTTCAGATAGTCGCTGGAGTGCGTAATACGCTGACGATGCGGCTGACTGCACTCCGGGAGCCAGGCCACCGGACCGGTGCCGAGGATCAGATGACGCGTCAGCCACTCTTCGGTCGCGCCGCTCTGATTATTCACCGCCTGAACGCGATAAACCGCCCGCTCCGCATCATAACTTACGTACTCAACGTGACGGTTCCAGCGCAGGTTACTGAGGCGCTCGCAGGCCCACTGGCAATACTGGTTATACTCTTTACGCATCAGGAAAAAATCTTCCCGGATGTAGAATGAGTAGAGTTTTCCTTTCTCTTTCATGTAATTCAGCAGGCTGTAAGGGCTGGTGGGGTCAGCCAGCGTCACCAGGTCGGCCATAAACGGCGTCTGCAGGTGTGCGCTTTCCAGCATCATGCCGGTGTGCCAGTCAAAACCCGCATTCTGATCGAGAAATACGCCGTTGAGTCCCTCTACCGGTTCGCTGAGACAGGCCAGTCCAAGGTTGAACGGGCCGATACCGATGCCTATAAAATCGTAAACGGTGTTATTCATAACAGAGTTCTCACTGATTTGCCGCGTGGAGCGCGGTCGTGCGCAGCTGTTCGCGCCCGTAATGCGCAACCAGGTTAATCACCTCTTCCAGATCTGCCGCGGTGGTGGCAGGATTTAACAGGGTGAATTTCAGATACTGCCGGCCGTCGACTTTCGTGCCTGCCACAATTGCATTGCCGGAACGGAACAGCGCTTTACGGATCGCAGCGTTGATATCGTCTAGCTGCGGGCCGCTGAGCGACTGGCGCGGCACAAAGCGGAAGATTTGCGTGGTGAGTTCTGGTGCGTGCAGCACCTCGATTGCCGGATGCGCGCGCAGCAGCTGATGCGCACGCTGTGCAAGGTCAATCAGCGAGTCAAACGCTTCACCCAGCGCGGCCGGGCCCATGACGCGCAGCGTCAGCCACATCTTCAGTGCATCAAAGCGACGCGTGGTCTGAATACTTTTGTTGACCAGGTTTGGCGTCCCTTCCTGCTGCGCGCTCAGTGGATTGAGGTAGTCAGCATGGTGCGTAACATGTTTCAGATGGTCTTTGTTACGGACAAAGAACGCCCCGCAGCTTACCGTCTGGAAGAACGATTTGTGGTAATCAACGGTGACTGAGTCTGCCTGTTCAATACCGCGCAGACGCTGGCGGTGCTGTTCTGAAACCAGCAGACCACAGCCATAGGCGGCATCAACGTGCATCCATAATCCATTGCGCTGACACAGCGCGGCGATCTTTTCCAGCGGATCGATGCTGCCAAAATCGGTGGTGCCGCTGGTTGCTACCACCGCAATCGGGATCAGCCCCTCTTCGCGGCAGCGCTGGATTTCGTGCTCCAGCATACCCGCATCCATACGGTAATCGGCATCATGGTCAACCGGCACAACGGCATCGTAGCCCAGGCCGAGGATCGCCATCGATTTCTGGATACTGAAATGACTCAATTTAGACGTGAATACGCGCCACTTACCGGCGGTTTCAGGCAGACCGCGATATTTGATCAGATGCCCCGGATAATGCGCCTCGCACCAGCTGTCGCGAGCCAGCAGCATCGCCATCAGGTTTGACTGCGTGCCACCACTGGTGAAAATACCATCCGCGGCGGCGGGCAGGCCGATACGCTCCAGCGTCCAGTCGATAACTTTTTGCTCAATCAGCGTACCGCCGGCGCTCTGGTCCCAGGTATCGACAGAACTGTTGACGGCGGCCATCACCTGCTCTGCCATCAACGACGGCAGGACGACCGGGCAATTCAGATGCGCAACATATTTAGGATGGTGAAACCAGACCGCATCGCGCAGATAGAGCTGAGACAGCTCGGCCAGTGCAGCTTCGTTATTGCCCAGCGGAGAATTAAGATCCACACTGCGGAACTCGTCTGCCAGCTCGTGCGGCAGAATACCGCTAAACGGCTTTTCTACGCCCTGCACCGTCTGGGTCAGCAGCTTAAGCACCTCCTGCGTCTGTCCGGCCCAGGCGTCAAGTTGACGTTCGTTAAAAAGCCAGCTCTCCGGCTCGCCTGACTGTGGCTCAGAGGTTACGATTGGTAATGATTGCGCAGATGAACGTGTAAACATAATCCTTTCCTGTTACTGAAACTCTTCAAATCCTGCTGACAAATAAGACAACAGGTGTCATAGGCTCTGTTGCTTCTGCAAAAAACCAAAAAACAATAAGTTATAAAAATCATCAACGTACGCCATTGAACGGCATACATGTGCAAAACAGCATTAGTCAGCCTTAAAATTTGAATGCGATTATAAATGATAATTATTATCATTCAATAGGGTAATTTCAGTAAATTTTACATCAACGTTTCTGAAGGATGATTTTGTGATCTTTGTCACAATTCCACTTAAGGCACGGGAAAATATCCTTTCACTGTGTGGTTTTACGCCTCACAGATGATCAACGGGATGCAAAACGTTGCACAGGGCTTATCTGAAGGAGGCATTAAAGAGGATGTAATATAAGTGTTGCTAAACCGGAACAGGTGTGGCTTAATAGCGTCATCGGTTTGGAATACAGACCTTATGAAGCAGTTTTAGTAAAGCAGTCCTCAGTTCAAGTGTTATCCACAGATACCCCTTCTTCATGAGCCTCCTCCTAAGTGCCCAATAAGTAACGCTCTGATACAGGCCACCATCGCCATAGTTTATGGCTCATCAATTAAGGAAGTATCTATGTCTAACAAAATGACTGGTTTAGTAAAATGGTTCAACGCAGATAAAGGTTTCGGCTTTATCACTCCTGAAGATGGCAGCAAAGACGTGTTCGTACACTTCTCTGCAATCCAGAGTGACAGCTTTAAAACCCTGGACGAAGGCCAGAAGGTCTCTTTCACCATCGAGAATGGTGCTAAAGGTCCGGCTGCTGGTAACGTTACCGCACTGTAATCTGCGCTGACAATCGGCAGCGCTTACGATAGCGATGAAGACAGTAGTCTGAGCAGTTAAATGCTGCTGATAAAAAAACCCGCCTTGTGCGGGTTTTTTTGTGCGCGTAACCGGACTAAAAAGATCCCGACACCCGGCTGGGCGTATCGGGCAGGCACAAGCGCCAGTGAAATTCGCGACTTAGAAAAGTACGCAAACGCACTATAACACAGCTTACCCGCCGTCTCGCTTTACTTAGCTGTAAATGTATGTGGCAGCGCTGCTACTTCTTCTTGCTGATAAGCGATTTCAGATCGGCAAACGGGTTATATGTC
This sequence comes from Pantoea eucrina, assembly GCF_020079945.1. Taxonomy (NCBI): domain Bacteria; kingdom Pseudomonadati; phylum Pseudomonadota; class Gammaproteobacteria; order Enterobacterales; family Erwiniaceae; genus Pantoea; species Pantoea eucrina. The sequence continues at coordinate 154,560 of NZ_CP083450.1, forward strand.
GCGGTACCAACCTCATCCTGTGCATCCTCTCCTGCCACCACTCGCGTACCATACTGATCGGCTTCGGTATATTTTGAGTGTTCATGATCGTGGCAGTAGAGGCAAAGCAGCTCCCAGTTGCTGCCATCTTCCGGGTTATTGGTATGATCGTGATCGATATGGTGTACCGTCAGCTCGCGCAGGTTTGAGTAAACGAACTCGCGCGCACAGCGCCCGCACACCCATGGATAAATTTTAAGTGCTTTCTCACGGTAGCCGCTCTCCAGCCGCGAGTAGTTTTTCGGAATAACTGCCATTAATGTATGCCTGTACTTAGCGTGATTATTTCAACGATCAGCAGGCTAGCCCGATTGGGTGATGCTGCCAACTTACTGATTTAGTGTATGATGGTGTTTTTGAGGTGCTCCCGTGGCTTCTGTTTCTATCAGCTGTCCCTCCTGTTCAGCTACTGACGGGGTGGTGCGTAACGGCAAAAGCACTGCCGGACATCAGCGCTATCTCTGCTCTCACTGCCGTAAAACATGGCAACTGCAGTTCACTTACACCGCTTCTCAACCCGGTACGCACCAGAAAATCATTGATATGGCCATGAATGGTGTTGGATGCCGGGCAACCGCCCGCATTATGGGCGTTGGCCTCAACACGATTTTACGTCACTTAAAAAACTCAGGCCGCAGTCGGTAACCTCGCGCATACAGCCGGGCAGTGATGTGATTGTCTGCGCTGAAATGGACGAACAGTGGGGCTACGTCGGTGCTAAATCACGTCAGCGCTGGCTGTTTTACGCGTATGACAGGATACGGAGGACGGTTGTGGCGCACGTCTTCGGTGAACGCACTCTGGCCACACTGGAGCGTCTTCTGAGCCTGCTGTCGGCCTTTGAGGTCGTGGTATGGATGACGGATGGCTGGCCGCTGTATGAATCCCGCCTGAAGGGAAAGCTGCACGTAATCAGCAAGCGTTACACTCAGCGAATTGAGCGGCATAACCTGAATCTGAGACAACATCTGGCAAGGCTGGGACGGAAGTCACTGTCGTTCTCAAAATCGGTGGAGCTGCATGACAAGGTCATCGGGCATTATCTGAACATAAAACACTATCAGTAAGTTGGAGTCATTACCGATGAAGCCGTTAATTTATTTAACGCCGGTGGAACACCAGATTTCAGACGAAATAGCTATGAAGAATTGTGCAGCTTCAGAATCACGCTCGATCAGCGAGCGCGTCTTCTGCGCGAGCATAAAAAACTCCCGGCAACCGACTCTCTTTTAACTGAAGATAAGCATATCAATTTTCGCAAGCTGAAATTGGATAACATATATATTCCCAAAGATATGTTCGAAAAGGCTGATTTTAGCTACAGCTCACTTGGGAAACGAGATATTACAGGGCATAATCTTTCTTGGGCCATATTTAAAAATAGTTCAATGCAGCTTGATTTTTCCAGACTCTCTGACGAAGAGAGAGATATCGATTTATTCTTTAATCATCATAATAACCCAGAAGGAACGCCATTAACGGCATTACAGAGTATCGATAATCGCTTTGCTGATTTTAAAAAACAGCTGGCGCGAGAAATTATCAATGAGTTATCGCGTCAGGATATCACTTTGCAACAGCTGATTAGCACAGCCATACCGATACTTGAGGTTTTTGGCAAAGAACCTTTCTGTTCAGATCCCAGTATCAGGCAATGGCACGACAGGCTGACGGAAGAGTGGTTTTATTCTAATAGACATATCTCAGGCAGCAATCTGAACCTCTTATCTCATGCAACAATTGAAAATTTCCTTCGCCTTATAACGCATGACTCATCTTTATTGTCGCAAAAAAATGCATTATTTCATCAAATAATTGATCTTACAGTTTCTGAGAACCATGAAAATTCCAGTATTGCCGCTCGCGCTCAGGAAAGCTATGACCGCTATCTTCAGAGCAGAGAAGTTACGCCTTATACGCGCTTTGAACACTTCAGCCGCACCAGTGCCCTCTCTGAACCTACACAAGTTAATCTGCAGGGGAGTGATGCGGTAAATCTCGTGTTGATGCCTGCGAATCCAGGCGGCCCGGTTCTGTTAATGAGTCTTGATACCATGCGCGGCATGTTGAGGCCCGATCCGCTGAACCCCGTCTGGAACCATTTTTATCAAATGGATACGCCGCAAAACTGCTTAAAAATGGTTGAAATGAACCCGGAAAACCTGTTTCGCCGCAACTTTCCTCAGTTTCTTACTCCATTTCTGGCAGAACAGCAGAAAAATACGTTAAGCAAATTGCTGGACCTGCTCAAACTGGGAAAGTTCCGTAAAGCTTTTGACAACGCAACCGAAGCAAAGTCCTCAACTGAAAAAATGATCGATAAAGCCACCGAATTTAAGCTGGAAGCGCACTTTCGCCCTATGCTGTACCCTGACGAGTACTGGAGTCAACTGACGCAACAACATGCGCGGGCAGTTACAGAAGCTTATGGGATAGCAGATGCATCGCCGCGAAACAAAGCAGAGTATTTTCTCTGCATATCTGCAGTATTTACGCGCCTCTCTTCCAGTTTTTACTTTGGAACAGAAACAGAATCGCCTTTGCCACTGCGCGCCTACGCTCATGCTTTAATGCTTCAGGCGGCAAAATTTGACCCAACAATTTTTGACTCGCCTTCTTTGCTTATCAAGTGGCAGAATCAATTTCAGGGAAGTAACGGATTACTTGAATGCACGGCGGCTTTGTCCCAGGGCATGTTTGACTATTTGAACAGAGTCTGTCCGCAAACCCTGGCCGCGGTTCGCCCGCTGGCGTGGAGTTAACGTCGCGGCTCGCACAACCTGTGGCTACAAATGAGCGGTGGCAATAGACCGGTTTAAAAGCTTCATCCCGTACTGGTTACGCATTTCATGGCGTAAATGGTACTATCCCGGCTTTACTGACCAGGAAGAGTGCCATGCAGATAAAAGGATTTCCTGCCCCGTATTCAAAAGGATCCTGCCTTTGGCTGTGCTGCGCACTGCCTGCGCTGCTGGTGCTGCTTAGCTGGCCGATGGCATACGCCGCTGAGCATACTGCCGCTGACAATCGCGCTAACCGCATTGTCAGCGGTATCCTGAGTTTTACCCGCTGGCCACCTCCGGTGCAGGTGCCGCAGCTCTGCATCCTGGCCTCCGCCCGACACCTCACGCTTTCATCAGCCGACGCGCCGCCTGCCACGCCGTTCAGCGTCGTGCGCGCTGACAGCGCTGGCAGGTTATCCGCGCTGCACTGCGACGCGGTCTATTTCGGCACGGAAACTCCGGCTCAGCAGCACGCTGCTCTGGCAGCAATGCCTGATAAAGCGGTGCTCAGCATGGCGGAAAATAACCCTGACTGCGCAACCGGCGCCACTTTCTGTATGATTTTTGGTGAGGAACGTACCCGTTTTTCGGTGAATCTCGATTCACTGGCACGCAGCGGCGTCAAAGTCAGTCCCGATGTGCTGATGCTGTCGCGTAAAGAGAACCAATAAGATGAAATTTTTACTGAGAAAACGTCAGGGTTCATCACTGCGCGGTCGCCTGCGCCGCATCAGCACCATAAATGCGGCGGTGATCCTGCTGCTGTGCTGGCTGCTGATGACCTCGACCTCTCTCTACTTTATTAAGCGTTACGAAAACCGCAATCTGGCGCTGACGGCAACCACGCTGAGCACCAGTCTTACTGCGGCAACGGTATTTGAAGACAGCTATGATGCGCACAGTAAGATTGCCATGCTGGGTGACAAAGAGATGTTTGCGTCGGCGCAGCTGGTCACCGCCAGCCATACCGTACTGGTTGACTGGGTCAACCGCCGCGAGCACAACGGCTTCTATGAAAAACAGCTGCGGCAGTGGATCTACGCCAGTCCGGTCACTGTTGATATACAGCACGCGGGTACCCGGGCCGGCAGCCTGACGCTGGCCGGAACGGTGAATGGCGCCAGCGAGTTTATCCACTACTCCATCCTGATCCTGACCTGCGGCATGCTATGCGTGCTGGTGATCTCTTTTATGCTGAGCGAGTTTCTCCATCGCGGCATTCTGCTCTCCATGCGCACTATCACGCGCGCCATTCACTATGTGATCCGCACCGGTGATTTTACCCAGCGCGTGCCGCCTGAGCCGATCAATGAGTTTCAGCTGCTCTCCAGCGATCTGAACGCGCTGCTGAGTGAGATGCAGACGCTGAAAGCATCGCTGCTGCGTGATAACCGTTCGCTGGCAGAAAAAGCGCTGACCGACCCGCTTACCGGTCTGGCGAACCGTTCTGCTTTTGTGGCGCGGCTGGCGCAATTGCTCGATCGTCCGTTAACGCCGCCGCGCTTTGCGCTGCTGTTTCTGGATGGTGACCGCTTTAAATGCATTAACGACAGCTGGGGACACGCTGCCGGGGATGAAGTGCTGAAAGCCACCGCTGAACGCCTGGCTGGCCTGATCTCAGAGGGCGATCTGGTTGCACGCATGGGGGGCGATGAGTTCGCAATGGTCCTGACCAGCCGCACCACCCCTGCCCGGCTGCAGGAACTTCGGGATGCCATACAGCATGCGGTACGCCAGCCTATCGCGCTCAGTGAAGACCGCACTATTACCACCTCAGTCACCATCGGCTACGCCTGGGCGCAGTCTGGCGACAGCGTGGCCTCACTGCTGGAGCGGGCAGATTTGCATATGTATAAAAACAAAAAACTGAATAAGGATCGGCTGTGAAAATCTATGGTTGCCTGATGGCGCTGATACTCACCTGCGCGGGCTGCCAGTCCGGCGGCTTTACCCGTGCCCAGGTTGCAGCGCTGCAGCAGGAGGGCTTTAGTCAGAACAGCGAAGGCTGGGGGCTGGGATTACCCAACCGCATCCTGTTTGGCATTAATGAGTCAGACCTTACCGCGGCCAGTAAACAGCGCATCGCCTCCACGGCAAGCCTGCTGGCAGCCACCGGCATTACGCATCTGCGTATCGACGGTCACACCGATAACTACGGCGAAGCGGGCTATAATCAGCAGCTTTCACTTAAACGCGCCAATGCCGTCGCGCAGCAGTGGGCCGCCGGCAGCGGCGTCCCGCGCGCGAATATTGTGACGCGCGGGCTGGGTATGCGGGTGCCGGTTGCCAGCAACAGTACCTCGCAGGGGCGTGCGCAGAACCGCCGCGTCGCTATTGTGATCACGGCGCCGTAGCGTGACCACCGCGCTCCAGCGCATAGAAATAGAGCCGGTCGCGGGCGAGGTTTTTCATTTTGACTTCGCACATGATATCGAACCGGTCAAACGAGAGCGCCCAGTCGTTTAGCGTCTGATTAAAGAAGTAGTCCGAATGCGCGCGCAGCTTCATTTTGGAGGCTGCCAGTGCGTTCTGATCGGGAAAACCGCTATCGGGGATCAATCCTTCCTGCGCAATCGAGTAGTGCAGCACCGGACGCACGCCGCGCCAGGAGTCGATAATCTGTGCAATCCGGCCATCGTCAGGTTTGATAAAGGCATTCTCTTTTACCCAGTGATGGTGAATATCCAGCACCACCGCGCACAGCTCGCGCGCCTGAAGCACATCATCCAGCGCGCAGGAAACCTCATCATTCTCTACCGTGAGCATATTACGCGCCTCAGGGCTGAGCTGCATAAACGCATCGCGAAAACCAGCAAACCCCTTTTTGCCGTTCATATGGATATTGATTTTAAAATCCTGAAAACGCTGTCCATAGCCCATCAGAACGGCACAGGTGGCATGATATTCAACATCCTCAATTGCACGCTCCACCACCCCCTCATTATCAGACGCCAGCACGGTATATTGTCCGGGATGAAACGAGAGCCGAATATTGCTGGCGCGCGCCAGTTCGCCACAGCGGGCAAAGAGCGGCGCCAGCTCCGGCATCGCCTCGCGGTAGAGTGGCGTAGCCTGCGGAACGGTATAGAGCGGCAGCAGATCGCTGCCGATACGCATCATGCGCAGTGCATCAGGCAGCGTGGCGAGCTGTTCCAGCAGAGCATAAAGATTGGTGAGGTTAGTACGGGCCAGCCCAATTAGCAGCGTGGCGGCCGCATCACCCTGCATGCCCAGAAAGCGGGTACGGGTGGTGCTTTTGAATGGAAAAGGCTGCTTCGCCTCATGATCGAAATACTTACACGCAAAACCCAGTTTCATAGAATTCCCCTTAACAGCAGCTAGTGAGTCTAGCTCTCAGACAGGAATGCGCGAGGCGGAGAGAAAAGAAAACGGGCAGCTGCATGGTCGCAGCTGCCCGGAGGGTTACATCTCGGGGAAGGTCAGATTACTGCCCGGTGCTTCACGATGCAGATGGATAAAGTTCAGGTGACGCTCATAGTGATCGAGAATATCGATAATCACCTGCTCCTTGTTGTAGTCCATCAAATCGTTGCCCTGGCTTCCTTCCAGTAAAAAGGTCTCCAGCCGGTAGTAGTGCGATTTACCGCTGCGGGCGCGGTAGGTAAAGCCGGGAATTGAATATTGCTGTGGCCAGACCTGATACATAAAGCTCTGCTCTTCACCCAGATCAACGCGCAGCTCAAGGTGCCCCAGCGCCTGCCCCTCTTCAGCCGGCATTTTCTCCAGCATTACGTGCGCCCCGCGCAGCTCCAGCTCTTTCGCCACATCTTCCATCGCCGGATAGATAACCGTTTCCATCATCCGCTGCGTGTAGCGCGTACCCGGATAGTTCATCAGGCGTGACAGCCGCTTCTTCCAGCTCAGGCGATCGCTGCTTGAGGGAATATAGGGCGCGGTTTCACGCACGGCACTGGCGCGGCGATGATCTTCTACCTTCAGCGATTTCCACAGGCCGGCCATCACAAAGAAGATCACAAAGCTAAACGGCAGCCCCATGATGACCGTGGTGTTCTGCAGTGCAGAAATCCCGTTGGTCATCAGCATGCCCATGGTCAGCACCCCAATCGCAATTGACCAGAAGATGCGCAGCCAGTTAGGCGCATCGCTGTTGATATCCTTGAGCTTTGAAGTGAAATTGCCCAGTACCAGTGAACCGGAATCCGCTGAGGTAACGTAGAACAGCATCCCGGTAATGGTGGCAACGGACGCGCTGAGTTTAAACGCCGGATATTGCGCCAGCAGACTGTAGAAACCGCGTTCGGCATGCGCCATCACTTCCTGCGCAAAGCCGGCATCGCCGTGAATAATTTCATACAGCGAGGCGTTACCGAATACAGAGAGCCACAGCAGCGTAAACGTAAAGGGAATGATCAGCGTGCCGAGCACAAACTGGCGAATGGTGCGGCCGCGTGAGATACGCGCCAGAAACAGGCCAACAAACGGCGACCAGGCGACCCACCATGCCCAGAAAAACAGCGTCCAGCTGTTCATCCACTGGGTCGGACGATCGAACGCAAAGGTATTCAGCGTCATCCCCATAAAGCGGTTGATATAGTCGCCAACGTTCAGCACCAGCGCGTTCAGCAGGAAGTCCGTTTTGCCCATAAACAGCACAAACAGGATCAAGCCGAGCGCCAGCGCCACGTTCAGCTCAGACAGGATCCGGATACCTTTGTCGACGCCCGATGTGACGGAGATCGTCGCAATGATCACCGACAGGACAATCAGCGCCATCTGCGCGGTCAGTCCTTCAGGGACGTCAAACAGCACCTTCAGGCCATAGTTCAGCTGCACTACCCCGATACCCAGCGTGGTAGCGATACCAAAAATGGTGCCGACTACCGCAGCGATATCCACGGTATGGCCAATCGGTCCATTGATGCGTTTACCAAAGATCGGATAGAGCGCTGAGCGAATGGTGAGCGGCAGATTATAGCGGTAGCTGAAGTAACCGAGCGCGATCCCCATCAATGCGTACATTGACCAGCCGGTCAGCCCGTAGTGAAACAGCGTCCAGACCATCGCCTGACGCGCCGCTTCCATGGTTTGTCCGGCCCCCTCCGGCGGCTGCATATATTGCGACACCGGCTCTGCAACGGAGAAAAACATCAAATCGATTCCGATACCGGCGGCAAACAGCATCGCCGACCAGCTCAGCAGGCTGAACTCCGGTTTGGATTGCTCCGGCCCGAGCTTAATCGCGCCATAGCGCGAGCAGGCCATATAGACCACAAAAACGATATAGAGCGTGGCGGCCAGCATGTAATACCAGCCAAACGTGGTTGAGACCCAGTTTACCGCTGTCTGGATCCAGGCGCCCGCAAGGTCGCTATAGAGAATGGTGACAAGTGAAAATGTCAGAATCAGTCCGGCCGAGGTGAAGAACACCACGGGATTAATTCTGTCCTTTTCACTGGCAGGTGGATTAATCATCGATAACCTCTGGTTAATTTCCTGTAACTACTCAATAAATTGATGCGATCAGTGTGGCTGATCTTGTTGTTGTACTCCCTGCTTTACCTCCGTTAGTTGGGCACGGTGATAAATCGCTACCAAGCGTAGCTCACCGTTTGGCTTTTGTAACAAACGAAGCACACCATCCTAACAACTTTCTTTTTTATATTGAACGTGCAATCAAAAAAAGTTTTAATAGGGGTCTCGATTTGAGGTGGAGCGGTAGTGATGCCAAAGGTAGGAATGCAGCCGATACGTCGCCGGCAACTGATTGATGCGACGCTTGATACCATCAACGACGTAGGGATTAACTACGCCACCATCGCGCAAATTGCCCGACGGGCTGGCGTCTCTACCGGCATCATCAGTCACTATTTCAAAGATAAAAATGGCCTGCTCGAAGCCACCATGCGTGATGTCACGCGCCAGCTGCGCGAAGCCGTTTCCATGCGGCTTAAACCGCTGGCAGACGCCAGCACCGAAGCGCGCCTGCTGGCCATTGTGGAAGGTAACTTTGATGATACCCAGCTGCACAGTGCCGCCATGAAAGCGTGGCTCGACTTCTGGGCAAGCAGCATGCATCAGCCGCAGCTGGGCCGGTTAGAGCGGGTCAGCAGTCGCCGCCTGTTCTCCAGCCTGGCTGCAGAGTTTCGCCGGGAAATGCCGCGCGAGCAGGCCCGACTGGCAGCTTACGGTTTGGCTTCTATGATTGATGGCTTGTGGCTGCGTGCCGCATTGAGTGGCAAGCCCTTTGATTTAGCGATTGCCAGAACGCTTACCACCCAATTTATTCGTCAGCAACTGGCTGACTCACCGAATCACTGAGGAAGGAGAAACCATGTCCCGATTCACCGAACAGCACCTCTACATTGATGGCAAATTTGTCCCCTCTGCAGCAGGTAACACCTTCCAGAGTATCAACCCTGCTAATGGCGATGTGCTGGCAGAAGTCCATGAAGCTGAGCGTGCGGATGTCGATCGCGCCGTTGAAGCCGCGAAAAAAGGCCAGAAAATCTGGGCTGCGATGACGGCGATGGAGCGCTCGCGCATCTTACGGCGTGCGGTGGAGATCCTGCGTGAACGTAATGACGAACTGGCGGAACTCGAAACGCTGGACACCGGTAAACCGTTCAGCGAAACCCAGGCGGTAGATATTGTCACCGGTGCTGATGTACTGGAGTACTATGCCGGGCTGATCCCTTCACTGGAAGGCCAGCAGATCCCGCTGCGCGACACCTCTTTTGTCTATACCCGCCGCGAACCGCTCGGCGTGGTGGCCGGGATCGGCGCGTGGAACTATCCCATCCAGATTGCGCTGTGGAAATCGGCACCGGCACTGGCTGCGGGTAACGCCATGATTTTCAAACCCAGTGAAGTCACTCCGCTGACCGCGCTGAAGCTGGCTGAGATCTACACCGCGGCCGGCGTGCCGGATGGTGTTTTCAACGTGCTGAACGGACGCGGTGCGGTGACCGGTCAGCTGCTGACCGATCATCCTGGTATCGACAAAGTTTCCTTCACCGGCGGCGTGGCCAGCGGTAAGAAAGTGATGGCAAACGCTGCCGGCTCGACACTGAAAGATGTCACGATGGAGCTGGGCGGTAAATCTCCGCTGATTATCTTTGATGATGCCGATCTCGACCTCGCTGCTGACATCGCCATGATGGCAAACTTCTACAGCTCCGGTCAGGTCTGCACCAACGGCACCCGCGTCTTTATTCCTACAGCGGTAAAAGCGGAATTCGAGGCCAAAATCAGCGAACGCGTGGCGCGTATCAAAGCGGGCGACCTCGCCGATCCGGCCACGAACTTTGGTCCGCTGGTGAGCTTTGCCCATCGCGACAACGTAATGCGCTATATCGAATCGGGCATCAGCGAAGGGGCTACGTTGCTGTGCGGCGGTAAGCGCATGAGCGGCGCTGAATTTGATCAGGGCGCGTGGGTTGAACCAACCGTCTTTACCGACTGCCGCGACGAAATGACCATCGTACAGGAAGAGATTTTTGGCCCGGTAATGTCCATTCTCACCTATGAGAGCGAAGAAGAGGTCGTGCGTCGCGCTAATGCCACCGAATATGGTCTGGCCGCGGGCGTGGTCACGCAGGATCTTAACCGCGCGCACCGCGTTATTCACCAGATTGAAGCCGGTATTTGCTGGATCAACACCTGGGGTGAATCCGCCGCTGAAATGCCGGTAGGCGGCTATAAGCACTCCGGCATCGGCCGTGAAAACGGCGTGATGACGCTGCAGAATTACACCCAGGTTAAATCGGTGCAGATCGAAATGACCCGTTTTCAGTCAGTATTTTAATTGAGCTTACCTGAGGAGCGACTAATGGAATTTGATTACGTCATTATCGGAGCCGGATCCGCAGGAAACGTACTGGCTACCCGTCTGACCGAAGATAGCAATGTCAACGTACTGCTGCTGGAGGCGGGTGGTCCCGATTACCGCTTTGACTTCCGCACTCAGATGCCTGCGGCCCTGGCTTACCCGCTGCAGGGTAAGCGCTACAACTGGGCGTATGAGACCGAGCCGGAACCTTATATGAATAACCGCCGCATGGAGTGCGGGCGCGGTAAAGGGCTGGGTGGCTCTTCGCTGATCAACGGCATGTGCTATATCCGCGGCAATGCGATGGATCTCGACAACTGGGCCAAAGCGCCCGGTCTTGAGCAGTGGAGCTATCTCGACTGCCTGCCCTACTATCGCAAGTCAGAAACGCGTGATATCGGCGCAAATGACTATCACGGCGGCGAAGGTCCGGTCAGCATCACCACCTGTAAGCCGGATAACAACGTCCTGTTTGCGGCAATGATTGAAGCAGGCGTGCAGGCGGGTTATCCGCGCACCGACGATCTGAACGGCTATCAGCAGGAAGGCTTTGGCCCGATGGATCGCTTTGTTACGCCAAAAGGCCGCCGTTCCAGCACGGCACGCGGCTATCTTGATACCGCGAAGAAACGTCCGAACCTGAAGATCATTACCCATGCGACCACCGATCGCATTCTGTTTGACGGCAAGCGCGCGACCGGCGTTGAATACCTTGAGGGCGGCAGTAACACCCCGAAAACGGTCTATGCGCGACGTGAAGTACTGCTGTGCGCTGGCGCCATCGCCTCGCCGCAGATCCTGCAGCGTTCAGGCGTCGGTCCGGCAGAGCTGTTGCAGCAGTTTGATATTCCGGTCGTGCACGACCTGCCCGGCGTGGGTGAGAATCTGCAGGACCACCTGGAGATGTATCTGCAGTATGAGTGCAAAGAGCCGGTCTCTCTTTATCCGGCGCTGAAGTGGTGGAACCAGCCGAAAATCGGCGCCGAATGGCTGTTCAACGGTACCGGCGTCGGCGCCAGCAACCAGTTTGAAGGCGGCGGCTTTATTCGCAGCCGGGAAGAGTTCGACTGGCCTAACATCCAGTATCACTTCCTGCCGGTTGCCATTAACTACAACGGCTCTAACGCGGTTGAAGCGCACGGCTTCCAGTGCCATGTTGGCTCTATGCGTTCGCCAAGCCGGGGTCACGTGCGGATCAAATCACGCGATCCGCGCCGCCATCCGGCCATTCTGTTCAACTACATGTCGCATGAACAGGACTGGCATGAGTTCCGCGATGCGATTCGCATTACGCGTCAAATCATCAACCAGCCGGCGCTGGATAAATATCGCGGTCGCGAAATCAGTCCGGGAATCGACTGCCAGACCGATGAGCAGCTGGATGAGTTTGTGCGTAACCACGGTGAAACCGCTTACCACCCTTGCGGCACCTGTAAAATGGGCAGCGATGAGATGACCGTGGTCGATGGTGAAGGTCGCGTGCATGGCCTGCAGGGGCTGCGCGTGGTCGATGCCTCCATCATGCCGCTGATCATCACCGGCAACCTGAATGCGACAACCATTATGATTGGCGAGAAGATTGCGGATAACATTCGCGGTCGCGATCCGCTGCCACGCAGCACTGCCGACTACTATGTTGCCGGCGAGCGCCCGGTGCGCGGTGAGCCTGTACGGGCATAACCTCTCTGCAAGGCAGCGCAATGCTGCCCTGCTTCATACCGTCTTATCCTCGCTGTGAAACATGCCACGACGAATGCCCGATCGGACCAGCCGACACTGAAGCTGAACGAGTTAGTTGATCAACTAATAGTATGTTGTAATTATGATAGTGTGGCAGCTTCATTTTCCGCGCCTGCTGCTGCCAGAAAATGCTGCAGAATGGCATTCCGGCGCTCTCCCTGCCGGGTCACAATCGCGATTTGGCTGCCGAAGCGCAGCCGCGAAGGCGCAATTGCACGCATCTGCTGCAGCTCACACCAGCGTGCCGCATAGTGATCGGGCAGAAAGCCGATATAGCGTCCGGTTAAGATCAGAAAAGCGATACCTTCCCGGTCAGAGGCTGTGGCCGTACAGTTAAGTGACCGATGCAGGGCAGCGGCTTCCGCGCTCAGACGGTAGCCAGGCGCTATCGCTTCATAGCGATGCAGCACCGCTGGATCCGCCTCATGCGCCTGGCTGAAAAGCGGGTGCGTACTGCTGCAGTAAAGACAGGAGATCTCTTCATAGAGCGGCGTATAGACCAGGCCCGACACCGGCGCGGTATAGGGCAGCGCGCCCACGTGCAGACGTCCGTCAAGCAAACCCTGCTCAATATCAGCGGCCGTAAGCATACTGATATTAATGCGGACTTCCGCACCCTTTTCGCGTAACGCTTCCAGCGCCTGCGTAATCTGCATACGCGGCTGCGTCACCAGATTATTGATAATGCCGATATTAAGTTCACCGCGCAGCTGTTTATGCATCTGATTTATTTGCTGGCGAAAATCCTCAACCGCCGCCATCAGGCTGGCGCTGTGGCGCAGGATCTCGCGCCCCTCATCCGTCAGGGCAAATCCCGCCCTTCCGCGCTGACAGAGCCGCATCCCGAGACGCTTCTCCAGATCGCTCATATGCAGGCTGATCGCCGAACGGGTAATGCCCAGCCTGCTCTCGGCAGCCGTAAAGCTGCCGCATTCGCTAACGACTTTAAACAGCCGCAGCAGACGCAGATCGAAATCGGTAACCTGCGCCAGGGTTTTAGGTTTCATTCAGGTGAGTTTTCCGCTGACTAAACTTAAGTTAATTAGCATTTAACTTAACCGATGCCTGATTGCAAACTCTGGCTATACACTCTGGAGAACCCGCCATGTCCGAACGCATAGATACCGCTTCCCTGAACCTGCAGTCGCACTGGATGCCCTCCAGCGCCAATCGTAATTTCCAGCGCGATCCGCGCTTTATCGTGGCAGCGGAGGGACGCTGGCTTACCGATGATCAAGGGCGACACATTTATGACAGTCTGTCAGGGCTGTGGACCTGTGGCGCTGGCCACACGCGCAGTGAGATCCAGCAGGCGGTAAGCCGGCAGCTCGGCGTGCTTGATTACTCCCCCGGCTTTCAGTATGGCCATCCGCTCTCGTTTCAGCTGGCAGAACGTATCACGCAGTACATGCCGGGCGATCTCAACCATATCTTTTTCACCGGCTCCGGTTCTGAAGCGGCAGACACCGCGGTAAAAATGGCGCGCGGCTACTGGCGCGCCAAAGGCCAGCCGGCTAAAACCAAACTGATCGGTCGCGCCCGCGGTTATCACGGTGTGAACATCGCCGGCACCAGCCTCGGCGGCATTGGCGGCAACCGCAAAATGTTTGGTCAGTTTATGGATGTGGATCACCTGCCGCATACGCTGCAAAGCGACCTCGCCTTCACGCCGGGTCAGGCTGAAACCGGCGGCGAGGCGCTGGCCAATGAGATGCTGAAACTGATTGAGCTGCACGATGCGTCAAACATCGCCGCGCTGATTGTTGAGCCGCTTTCCGGCTCCGCCGGAGCCATCATTCCGCCACGGGGTTATCTGCAGCGCCTGCGTGAGATCTGCACGCAGCACAACATCCTGCTGATTTTTGATGAGGTGATCACCGGCTTTGGCCGCATGGGACGCTGGACCGGCGCAGAGTACTTTGGCGTGACGCCGGATCTGCTTAACTTTGCCAAGCAGATCACCAACGGCGCCATCCCGCTGGGGGGCGTGGCCGCCAGCAGCGAAATCTATCACGCCTATATGTCACAGCCGCTGCCAGAGCATGCGGTGGAGTTTGCGCATGGCTATACCTATTCCGCCCATCCGGTCGCCTGCGCAGCGGCTATCGCCACGCTTGACCTGCTGGAAAAGGAGTCGCTGATAGCGCAGTCGGCTGAGCTGGCACCGCTGTTTGAACAGCAGCTCCACGCGCTGCGCGGTTGTCCGCACGTGGTGGATATTCGCAACTGCGGGCTGGTCGGGGCGATTCAGCTGGCGCCGCGTGAAGGTGATGCCACGCTGCGCCCTTTTGAAGCGGGCATGCTGTTATGGAAGGCGGGATTCTATGTTCGCTTTGGCGGCGACACGCTGCAGTTTGGTCCGATGTTTTCTGCTCAGCCTGACGAACTTGACAGGCTGTTTAATGCGGTAAGCGATGCGCTGTATCGCCTTGCTTAAGCGATTACGCCAGCGCTTTCGCCTGCTGCAGACGGTAATAGAGCAGCGACAGTAATATCAGCAGGCAGCCGAGCATCTGCCGGGCCGACATCGCTTCGCCATACCAGAGGGCCGCCGCCAGCACCGTCAGCAGCGGTTCCAGGATCATGATCAGTGCGGCATTTGCCGCGCTGGTCATGCTCTGTCCTTTCAGCTGCAGCCAGAAGCGCAGACTGGTCGCCAGCAGCGCGCTGGCCGCCAGCCAGCTCCAGGAAGCCAGCGTGATCTCCTGCGGCCAGTTTACAGAGAACAGCGACAGCACGCCCGCCACCGCACCGGTGCAGGCGAGCTGTACCGTGGCCAGCGGACAGACAGGAACCGTCGCGGCAAAGCGGGTGGTGAAACAGAAGTAGACCGCCTGAACCAGCGCGGCGCCGAGGAACAGGAGCTGGCTCAGTTCAAAATGGAGATCCTGCCTGAGCGTCAGCAGCGCCAGCCCCGCGATGCCCACCGGCAGGGAGAGCCAGAACGCACGCGCCGGCCGGCTGCGCAGAATAACCCAGGCAAAAAGCGGCACAAACAGCATTGAGAGGCTCATAATAAAAGCCCCCTCACCCAGCGAGCGCGTGGTGGCGACGGCATAAATCCACAGCAGCATATAAGCAGACTGCAGCAGCCCGCTCATCAGAACCGGCCTGATATTCCGCAGCGTATGGCGCAGCTCGGCGGCACGGCACAGCAGCAGCAGTACCGCGCTGGCGGAGAGAAAGCGCAGCGCAACAAAGGCCAGCGCGGGCATACCAGCTATCGCTTCGCGTGAGCAGATCCAGCCAAATGCCGCGATGAGCGTGGTGCTCACCAGCAGGGCATCCGCCTGACGTTGTCTGGCTATCATTTATCTCTCCGCACGTGCGTAGTTGCCATCAGCTCTGGGCGCTCACCAGCCGGACGGCAAAACCAAAGAACAGCATACCGGTCAGCATGTTGGCAAATTTAACCAGCCGCGTGCGGCTGCGCAGGAAGCGGACCATCACCGCGCCCGCCACCAGCAGCACGGAGTAGTAGCTGAAGCTGATAAGCTGGATCAGCGCACCCAGCGTGGCGAACGCCGGCGCGGTATGAGTGACTTTGGGGTCGATAAACTGAATAAAGAAAGAGACGTAGAACAGGATAGCTTTAGGGTTAGTCACCCCCAGCAGTACCGCACGCAGAAAGTAGTTTTCTGCTTTGACCGGCTCAGCAGGCTGCGCATCCGCGCGCTGGCGCAGTGCGCCCATGATGATTTTGATACCCAGATAAAGTAAAAACATCGCGCCCAGATAGCGCACCATCATAAAAATGTGCGGGCTGGTGCGGATCAGCGTAGCAACCCCCGCCCAGGCAAGAAAAATCAGGATCAGATCGCCTGCCATGACGCCCGCAATCGCTTTAGACGCAGCTTTCATGCCGCGGCCCATGCCGGTGCGTAAAACATAGAGGCTGTTCGGGCCGGGTAACAGAATAATCACCAGCGCACCTGCCAGAAACGTCCATAAATCGATAATGCCTAAATCTTGCAACATCAGTGCCATAGCTCCATTCGCCGCGCGTTATTCGCACGGCGTAATCATAATATTTATACCGGGTTAACCAGACGACAGCGCGCCGCTGCCGCGCGCTATGTTAGCAGGTATCCCGCATAAATCGCACCTCTGTTGCGTGCGGTTGCCGTGCATGAGAAGGTCGCAGACAGCAGCACGTTCGTTGCTAAAGCGGGAAGCAGACCGGGGCATCCCTGCCCGGTTATTACACTTTGCTTTCAGGCAGTACGGTCAATACCGGCTGATGCCTGCGATGAAACAGCGGATAGGCGATGCTGGTTACAACCAGACTGATAATCCATGAGATATCCACGCCCGGGATCAGTTTTGCATAGGGACCGGAGAAAAACGCATTTTCGATGAAAGGAACCTGCACCAGGATCCCGGCAAAATAGACCAGCAGCGCCTGTGTATTAAGCCGCCCATAGCGTCCTCCGTCCGCCTGAAATATGGCTGCCACGTCGTAGTGCTGTTTATTGACGTAGTAGAAGTCGAGCAGGTTGATCACAATCCACGGGATCAGTACGGCGATCAGCGCCAGAATCAGGTTGATAAAAAATGCGACAAAGTTCTGCGACGCCGCCAGCGCAATCAAAATGCTGCCTGTCAATACCAGAGCGGACACCACCAGCCGCACCGCCGCCCCCGGCGTCCAGTGCGGACGGAAGGTCTGCACGGCCGTTATCAGCGATAACACCGCCCCGTACAGGTTCATGGAGTTATGACAGATGATATTCACCAGAAACAGGATGATCAGCAGCGGTCCCAGCCAGCCGGTGGCATGACGCACCGCCATCATGGCGTCATCCGCCGGAGCAATACTGACGGCCATCATGCCAAAGACAAACGCCAGGATAGTTCCGCCGCAGGCGCCGAGGTAAGTCGCCCAGAAAGGACGGGCGATCCCCACATCCGCAGGCAGATAGCGCGAATAATCTGAGGTATAAGGTGAAAAGCTGATTTGCCACACCGCACCAATGCAAAAGGTCCCGAACCAGCCTGCCGCGCTCAGCGATCCGCGCTGCCAGAAGTCTGCCGGTAGTGGCTGCGATAGCATCAGCGTCAGTCCCAGCAGCAGGGCCGCGCCCATGATCCATGCGCCAATTTTATTGATCCGGTGAATAAAGCGGTAACCTATCACGCCGATCGCTGTTGCCAGCACGGCGCCTAAAATCGTTGCGCTCGCCACCGGCAGCGCCGGAATGACATTGTTAATTACCCGGCCCGAAAGCGAGATATTGGAGATAAAGAACCCCAGATAGATCACGGTAGTAAAACTGATTACCAGCAGCGAACCATAGCGCCCGAACTGCGCGCGGCTCTGTACCATCTGCGGAATGCCGGTTTTCGGCCCCTGCGCTGAGGTCAGCGCAAGAAAGATGCCACCAAAGAGATGGCCGGCGATAATCGCAGAGAGCGCGGAAATTACATTAAGGTGAAACGTTTCGGTTGCGATCGCCCCGCTGACCACCGCCAGCGGAGCAATATTGGTACAGAACCAGAGCGTGAACAGGCTGTGCGATTTGCCGTGCCGCTCAGACACCGGCACATAATCCACCGACTTGTTCTCGATAAACGGCCCCTGACGTGATGATTTTTCCACCTTACCCTCCAGTTGAGATGCAGAATTATTATGTGTTGCAGATACATCACTGGCGTTGTCATGCCATAGCCATCCCGACGATGTGCGTCTCGTCTTCTCGCAGGAGAAACTGCTGGCGGTAAGACTCCTGATACTTAGCGATCCGGCGGGCGAGGATGTGAATGGCCAGCGCCGGAAAGGGAATTAACGCATGATAAATGGGTCGTCGATGGGCTCATCGCTGGTGCGCAGCCATACCGTTTTGGTTGTGGTGTACTCCAGCGCGGCGTCAGTGCCGCCCTCGCGCCCGAATCCTGATTTGCCATAGCCCCCAAAGGGTGCCAGCGGTGAGACCGCCCGATAGGTGTTCAGCCAGACCACACCGCTGCGCAGCTGGCGCGTGATGCGATGCGCGCGCGTCAGATTTTGCGTAAAGACGCCGGCGGCAAGACCATATTCGGTGCCGTTAGCCAGCCGCAGCGCGTCCGCTTCCCCGCTGAAAGTCAGCACCGAAAGCACCGGACCAAACAGCTCCTGCACGACACTCTCTGCTGCCGGTACGCTGCTGCAATCAAGAATAGTAGGCGGATAATAGAAGCCAGGCTTGTGAACAGGCTCATGCCCGATAATCAGCTTAGCGCCCTGCTCCAGCGTGCGGCTGACGACCTGTTCAATGTTCTGTTTCTGGCGCAGCGTGCAGAGCGGGCCAAACTGCGTTTCAGGCTGCTGCGGACAGCCGATCACAATGCTGCGCACTTTACTCACCAGCCTCTCAATAAACGCCTCTTTAATACTGGCTTCTACCAGCAGGCGCGAGCCTGCAACGCAGCTCTGACCCGAGGCTGAGAAGATCGCAGCCACCTGAGCGTTCGCCGCACTCTCCAGATCGGCATCGGCAAAAACAATAAACGGTGACTTGCCCCCCAGCTCCAGTGAGGTGCTGGCGAGATTCTCCGCGCTGCCGCGTATAATATGGCGTGCGGTTTCTGCGCCGCCGGTAAAAGCGATATGATCGATAAGCGGGTGTGCGGTGAGCCGTGCACCGCACTGCTCAGCAAAGCCGGTGATGACGTTAATCACGCCGGGCGGAAAACCCGCTTCATCAATCAGTTCTGCCAGCGCCAGAAGGGGAGCCGGAGCAACCTCTGCTGCCTTCACTACCAGCGTACAGCCAGCGGCGATCGCCGGGCCGATTTTAACCGCTGACAGAAACAGCTGGCTGTTCCAGGGGATGATTGCCGCCACCACGCCCACCGGCTCACGTCTGACCCACGTTTCCATATCGGGCTTATCGATACTTAACGTGGCCCCCTCCATTTTGTCGGCCATGCCCGCGTAATAGCGGTAATACTCCGCCACATAGGCGATCTGCGCCTGCGTCTCGCGAATAATTTTGCCGGTATCCAGCGTTTCAATGCGTGCCAGCCGCGCCGCATCCCGCTCAATCAGATCGGCCAGCCGCAGCAGCAGTTTACCGCGCGCGCTGGCGGTAAGCGCGCGCCATGCCTCTGACGTAAACGCGCGGGCAGCCGCCTCCACCGCGCGGTCAGTCTCCTGCTGTTCTGCGCCGGCGATGGTTGCCCAGGGCTCTGCGGTCGCCGGATTCAGGGATGTGAACGAGGCTGCGCCGGTTACAAACTGCCCGTCAATATAGAGTTTAAACGCGTCCATCTCTCTCTCCGCTTAGTGGAATTCCGGAACGACCTGCTCAATAAAGCGCATCAGCGAAGCTTTTTTGCGCTCAAAGGTCATACCGCTGTCGAGCCATAGCGCATATTCGTCATAGCCCAGTGCTTCATAGTTTTTCAGCCGGGCGATCACTTCGTCCGCCGTACCGATAGCCAGGTTCTGGCGCATTTTTTCCGCGCTGTAATAGGTGTTAGCGGCAATCTCTTCATCACTGAGTGGCGCAATAAGCCCCTGCGTCACCGGACGCTCGTTTTTAAACCAGGCGCCAAAGTAGTGGTAGAAGCGGTTCAGCTCCTGCGCTGCCTGCTGTGCATCCGCTTCATCCGCCGCCACGAAACCGTGCTGCAGCAGCATAATTTTTAGCGGCTGCTCCGGAGCGTATTCCCGGCACGCCTCTTTAAACGTGGTAATCAGGCGCACAATCTCCTCGTCTCCCTGATGCAGCGGCGTGCACTGCACGTTACAACCCTGCTTAACGGCAAACTCATGGCTGTTGGGATCGCGGGCAGCCACCCAGATGGGGGGATGCGGCTGCTGTTTGGGTAACGGCGAGGACGTAGTGGACGGGAACTGCCAGAACTCGCCCTGATGAGCATAATCACCGCGCCAGAGCGCTTTTACTGCCGGCACCAGCTCCCGCATGCGCTGACCGGCTCCCCAGGCATCAAGGCCCGGCAGCAGACGCTCATACTCAAACGCATAGGCGCCGCGCGCAATACCCAGCTCCAGCCGTCCGTTAGTGATGATATCGGTCATTGCCGCCTCACCGGCAAGGCGAATCGGATGGGTAAACGGCGCAATAATGGTGCCGGTACCGAGGCGCACATGTCGGGTGCGGTGCGCAATATCCACCAGATTGATGAAAGGGTTCGGTGCAATGGTGAAGTTCATACCGTGATGCTCACCGGTCCAGATCGCATGCAGCCCGCCGCGATCGGCGATTTCGCACAGCGTCATCATCTCTTCGTAGAGCTTATCCTGTGCATCATCAGCCGAAACGCGCTCCATATGCAGAAACAGAGAAAGCTTCATACCACCTCCTGATGGGCTGGCACAGAGAACTGGCGCACCGAACCTTGCGCTTCATCGCCGTAATAGAGGCCATAATTACCCGCCGCATATTCACGCATGTAGCGTCCCAGCAGCGCCTGCAGCGCACCGTTAGCCACCGGTACTGCAGCCAGATCCTGCAGATCGCGCCACTCTCCCTGGTCAACTGCGGGTAGCGTACCGCCGGTGGGCTGAGCGCATAAAAAGACAATATGCTGCTGCTTTTTCTGCCGATCCTCCCACATGGAGTAGATAAAGCCCGGACTGGCGGCAATCTGCAGCGTGCTGAATACCTGCGTCAGCGTTTCATCGACGCTGCGGCCGCGCATGGTTTGTGCCGGTAGCTCATACCCCTCTGACTGCCTGACCAGCAGCACCTTACCGGCGGACTCGATAAGCGCACTGACCACAACATCCGGCCCGCTAATCAGCGACTCTGCCTGCTGATAAGGGGTAAAATAGGCGCCGCGATAGTAGCCCAGACCCGCCGTGCCGCTGGAAGCGAACTGCAGCACGTTACCAATCAGAATTGCGTGGTCGCCCGCGTCAATCACCTGATGCAGCGAACACTCAAACCAGGCCGAACTCTCATCAATCAGCGGCGTGCCCTGCTCTCCGCGATGCCAGCTGACGCGCGCAAACCGGTCGGCAATTTTCTGCGCAAACACGTTTGACGTCTCTTTCTGCTGTTCTGCCAGAATATTGACGGCAAAATGGCGGCACTGCGTAAAATGTTCAAAGTTAGCCGAACGTTTGTCGATGCTGACCAGCAGCAGCGCCGGGTCGAGTGATACCGATGAAAAAGAGTTTGCGGTGAAACCAATCGGCTCACCTTTAGCATCCCGGGTCGTGACCACGGTTACGCCCGTCATAAAGGCGCCAAAGGCGTCGCGCAACTCTCTGCGTTTATCTGCGTCCATAAGTTACTCCTGAATAGGCTCTTGTGACGTGACGGGGGCTGCAACCGGCTCAAGGAAAGAGAGCATCTCTTGCGTGACCCGTTCAGCATCGGTCAGATTCAACATGTGTCTGGCGTTATCGATAACCACCGCCTCACCGTAAGGTGCTGCGCCGGCCATCTGGCGTGTCATTTCCGGACTGGAGTTGGCATCCAGTTCGCCCGTCATGACCAGCACCGGACAGCGCATCTCTGCCCAGCGATCGGCATACAGCGAGTCGCCTTCAGCAAACGCCTGATAGGCGCGCGCATAGCCTGCCGGGCTGACCTGCTGCAGCCACTCGCCGACTTTGTGACGCAGCGGCTGCTCCTCCGGGGTGGCGCTGAACCAGCGCTCCAGTGGCGCATCCAGCTGGACATCACCGCTTGCCAGCTCGTGAGCGCGCTGCAGGACCGCAGCGCGGGCCGCAGCTGAGCGCCTGAATACGCCGCTCATGACGATGGCGCATCTGACAGAGTGCGGATAATCAATTGCCAGTCCGGCGGTGATCAGGGCACCCATTGAGTGCCCGGCAACCGCAAAACGCTGCTCTGGCTGAGTGGCGAGAAAGGCTGCCAGCCAGGAAACGTAGTCGGTCAGCGTCGCGTGATGCCCGAAGCCTGTGCTGTCGCCATGCCCGGGCATATCCACTGCGATAACCCGGAAATGGCGACTCAGCACCGCTATCTGGGGAAACCAGGCTTCCGCATTCATGCCCACGCCGTGAATCAGCACCAGCGGAGTGCCGGCTCCCGCTTCGAGATAGCTGACCTGTGCTGACGCCTCAGACAGCGGCTGGATTTTTCTGATCATGGCCAAGCTCTTTAAGATCAAGATAACGGTTACCGATGCGATGATGCGGGCGGCCGCCCAGCGCAGCGCCCAGCGCAATCACGATCTCGTCGCTGAACGGGGCATCATTGATGGTGAACTGCATGGTCAGATAATGTTCGCGCGAGCCCTCATCTTCTGTTCCCATCATCGGGACGAGAATCGGGGTGTTGGCCGGGCCGCGCGTATTGTTGAATGCCAGATAGGTTTTGCCCTGCACCGCAGAACGGTAGTGATTACCAAAATGCAGCGTATGAATCAGCGCTGAGGCGTGCTCCAGCTCGCCGTTCAGTCCGGTAACGGCACATTTGCCATAGGCGACCACACGATCGCCGCCCCCCGCTTCTTTAACGATTAATCCGGTCAGCAATTCGCCTAATACCGGCGCCATCTCACGGATTTCTGGTGCCAGATCTTCAACAAAGCCTCTGCCAGCCCACGGATTTTTGACCACGGCTGCAGCGGCAATCATCACCAGCGGCGTGCCCGCCGCTTTGCCGCCATCGGTATACACGGTTTCAGTGGTGACGACGGTTTTACGAATATCCGGATGCATGTAAACCCCTTTCAAGTTAACGGTTTGTTAATTGCTACTGATGAAAGGGGTATAGCATCGCCACTTTTGGGATGTCAAAACATGGTATACCATCATACAGTCATACCTTAATTGCCTGCTTTTTATGCGCCAGGATGCGCCAGACGCGGTCCTGGGCCATTTTTAGCGGGCTGCCAGTGCAGGTTTTAGCGGGTAGAAAATCAGCTATCGGAGTGTGACTGGCATCATAAAAGTGATGCAGGCCAGCGCAGCGGAAAAAAATCATGTGATTGATAAATATGCATTATTTTTAAAGCCCGCGCGGGAAAAGGGAATACTTCAGCGATAAGTGATAAAAATGTGAGCAATAACAAATTCCGGGTATGGCGGCGTTAGACGAAATCACAGCGCCGCTGAGGGCTTTATGACCTCAGACTCTGTTGCAGCCACGTCCGCGACGTTGCGTTAACTGCCGGAACAGTGCTAATAGTAAAAAAGAGCGCGCGCAGGGGGCTTCGCGCAACGGTTCTTAACGCGGGACAATAGGGAAGATCATGATTGCGATTCACTCCTTAAGGATTGAAAACACGCCGGTGACACTGCGGGAACTGGCGCTGGTCAAAGTAAGACAGGCAATCATCTCAGGCTATTTTAAAGCGGGCGATCGTCTGGTTGAACGCTCATTGTGTGATGAGCTGGGCGTCAGTCGTACCGTGGTGCGGGAAGTGATCCGTTATCTTGAAGCGGAAGGACTGATCGAAAACCTGCCTAAAAAAGGGCCTATTGTGGCGCGGCTCACCTGGGAGATTGCGCAGCAGATCTACAGCATACGTCAGCTGCTTGAATCTGCAGCTGCAGAAGATTGCGCCCGCAAAGCCACAACGGAAGATAAGCAGAAGCTGCACACCCGGCTGATGCGAATTGCCAGAGCATCTGAACATCATGACGATATTGAACGGGTTGAAGCGTCTCAGGCGTTTTATGAAACGCTGTTTTCGATTGCGGAGCATCATATCGCCTGGGAAATCGTGCAGCGGCTCAACAGCCGTATCAGCCGGCTGCGCGCCATGACGCTGCGCAGCCCTGAACGCCAGGTTGCCGGATTTGAACGTATGTCGCGTATCTGTGCAGCAGTTGAAGCCAGCGATCCGCAGCAGGCCAGAGAAGCGGTGATACAGCATCTGACGGAAGCTGCGCAGCTGGCAAAAACGATTCTGACAACGGAGGAGTAACCATGACCGCTTACTGGATAGCACACGTGACGGTGCATGATGCTGAGCGCTATCAGCGTTACCGGGATCTTGCACCGGCGGCCTTTAATAAATATCAGGCAACATTTCTCGCGCGGAGCGAGCAGGCGCTGACGCTGGAAGGCGAGAGCTATGGCCGGCATGTGTTAATCGCGTTTCCCGATTATCAGACGGCCGTGGCGTGTTACCACTCACCCGAATATCAGCAGGCGCGTGCTGCGCGTGCTGATATTGCTGACGCAACGATTGTCATTACCGAAGGATTAGCCTGAACCGGCCCGGCTGCATAAATTACTTATCTGTTCAGCAAAATTAACTCATCGAACAAAATTCGTACGTTCGCTGAAACGTTGCTATTATAGTGACGCTAAACAGCAATGCGTTGCTGACGAGAAAGTTTACCGGTTATCGTTCGCCTGCCCGCCTCGCGGGCTTTTTTTTGTCTGAAATTCAGACTTTGCCGGTCAGACGCGGGCGTTCCGGGCGAAATCCCAGTCCGATAAGACGCCCAAACAGGTGACGCAGGAACGGGTAGCGGCTGATGAACTGCGGCACTTTTGACGGCGCGCTGCGCGTGCGTTTTTTACTGCTCATCTTTATCTGCAGAAACTGCGTGGCAACCGTCGGAAACTGACGCCGCCGCTGGACTTTCTGTAGCGTTTTCAGGCTCACCCTGCCCCTGAGCAGTGAAGGCGTGAGCAGATTAGCGGTGGCCACCGCATCCTGGATAGCCAGATTCACCCCTACGCCACCGATGGGCGACATCGCATGCGCCGCATCTCCGATGCAAAGTACCCCTGCCCGGCACCAGCTGTCGAGCCGATCGATCCGGATCGACAGCAGGCGGAACATTTCCCAGTGCGTCAGCACCTGAAGCCGCGCTTCGCTAAAGGGGGCCACCTCAGCAAGCCGCGTAATAAATGCAGCGACATCGCCCGTTTTGAGCCGCTCAAACTCACCTTTTTCGATGGTATAGCCGCACTGCCAGTAGTCACCGCGATCGATCACAATAAAATTCTGCTTCGGTCCTTTATGGCCCATGCCGAGCGCCGGATCGTCGGGAAGCTTAGGGAGTGAAAACCACAGCACGTCACGCGGTGCGCCAAAACTCTGGCTGGTCAATCCGGCTTTAGCGCGTACCTGTGAGTGACGGCCATCAGCCCCGATCACAAGCGGTGCGTGAATAGTCTCTCCCTGTAACGTCGTCAGGCCGGTAACCCGGTCGCCCTCTCTGATAAAGTCAGCAAAGCCGGTCTCCTGCAGCAGCGTAAAATTGTCATACGCGCGGGCTTTGCGCGCCAGAAAATCAAGAAAATCCCACTGCGGCATAAAGGCGATAAAACGGCAGCGCATCGGCAGGCGGGAAAAGTCCGCCATGGTGATCTCTTCCCCACCTACTTCCGCCTGCAGCTTTTCAGCCCGCTGATGCGGCAGCGTTAACAGCTCATCCAGCAGACCAAGCTGGTGCATCACTTCCAGCGTTGAAGGATGAATAGTGTCACCGCGAAAATCACGCAAAAAGTCAGCATGTTTTTCAATCACAATCACATTTACGCCGGCACGCGCCAGCAGGTATCCCAGCATCAATCCGGCCGGACCGCCGCCTGCAATACAGCAGTCAGTATGGAGAGTTTTACCGTTGTGCATTCTGTCAGTTCCGCATCAATTTACTGATAATAATTATCATTTATATAGCATGTTATAGCAGTAAGGCGAGAATCCGATGCGCTTATATGCCCGTTTAGCAATCGCAGCGCTGCAATATTCTGTAAACATTAAAATAACCTGTTTTAAATAGTTTCCTTGCGGACCCGGCAGCTTATTCCAGGCTTATGAGATAATTTTTTACGCGAGATAAGCAGCCATGAAAGAGCAGAATCGGGATGTCGGCATTAAACCTTATGGCGGCTCAGCCGGCGGCTGGGGTGCACTGAAAGCGGTAGCAGATGCCATTCGCCGTCAGATGGCGGTGAAACAGGATGTGATTGCGTTATTTAAGGTCAATCAGCCGGAGGGATTTGACTGTCCGGGCTGCGCCTGGCCCGATCCGCGTCACGCCTCGTCGTTTGAGTTTTGTGAAAATGGTGCCAAAGCTGTCTCCTGGGAAGCGACCAGCAAACGCACCACGCCCGCCTTTTTCGCCGCGCACACCGTCAGCGAACTCTGGCAGCGCAGCGCGTTTGAACTGGAAGGTGAAGGCCGGCTCACGCATCCGATGAAATATGATGCCGTCAGCGATACTTATCAGCCCATTGAGTGGGAGACCGCGCTGCAGGAGATTGGCGCGCTGCTGCGCGGTTATGACGATCCCGATAGCGTGGAATTTTATACTTCCGGACGCGCTTCCAATGAAGCGGCCTTTCTCTGGCAGCTGTTTGCCCGCGAATATGGCACCAACAATTTTCCCGACTGCTCCAATATGTGCCATGAGCCCACCAGCGTAGGCCTGCCTGAATCCATCGGCGTCGGCAAAGGCACGGTAGAGCTGGAGGATTTCGATCACGCCGATCTGGTGATCTGTATTGGTCACAACCCTGGCACCAACCATCCGCGTATGCTGGGGACGCTGCGGGAGGTCTCTAAGCG
Organism: Pantoea eucrina; assembly: GCF_020079945.1. NCBI lineage: Bacteria > Pseudomonadati > Pseudomonadota > Gammaproteobacteria > Enterobacterales > Erwiniaceae > Pantoea > Pantoea eucrina. The sequence goes on from NZ_CP083450.1 coordinate 181,389, forward strand.
TGGTGCAAAAATTGTGGCCATTAACCCGCTGCGCGAGCGCGGGCTGGAGCGTTTTACCTCTCCGCAAAGCCCGATTGAAATGCTCTCGATGGGGTCCACGCAGCTGGCCTCAACCTACTATAAAGTGCGCGTTGGCGGCGATGCGGCCATGCTCAAAGGGGTGATGAAAACGCTGCTGGCTATGCATGATAACGCGCTTGAAGCCGGCGAGCCGCCGGTTCTGGATGAGACGTTTATCCGTGAACATACTGAAGGCTTCGCGGCGCTGAAAGCGGATCTGGATGACACCAGCTGGGATCATATTCTGAAAGTCTCCGGCATGGATATCGCCGAAATCCAGAATATTGCCCACCTCTACGCCGCCGCGGAAAACACCATTATCTGCTACGGAATGGGCATCACCCAGCATCAGTACGGCACGCAAAATGTGCAGCAGATTGCGAACCTGCTACTGCTGCGCGGCAATATTGGCCGGCGCGGCGCAGGCATCTGCCCGCTGCGCGGACACTCCAACGTACAGGGCGATCGCACCGTGGGCATTACAGAGATCCCCTCGCAGACGCTGCTGGACAGTCTGCAGAAGGTCTTTGGCTTCACGCCCCCGCAGCAGCACGGGCACGGCGCGGTGGCGGCGATTCAGGCGATTCGTGACGGACGCTCAAAGGCGCTGCTTTGCCTGGGCGGCAACCTTGCTGAAGCGATCTCCGATCCGCAAATCACCTTTGAAGCGATGCGCAAGCTCGATCTGGTGGTGCATATGGCGACGAAGCTCAACCGCTCTCATCTGTTGATGGCTAAACATAGTTACCTGCTGCCTGTGCTGGGCCGCACGGAGCGGGATCGCCAGGCGTCGGGCGACCAGAGCGTCACCGTGGAAGATTCGATGTCGATGGTGCACGCCTCGCGCGGCACGCTGGAGCCTGCCTCGCCGCATCTAAAATCGGAACCGGCGCTGGTAGCAGGGCTGGCAAAAGCGACGCTGCCGGCTTCCCGCGTAAACTGGGATAAAATGGTCAGCGACTACAGTAACATTCGTGATGCGATTGAAGCCGTCTTCCCCGCTTTTGAGAACTTTAACCAGCGCGTAATGCAGCCTGGCGGTTTCCGCCTGTACAACGCGGCTTCTGAACGTGTCTGGCTGACGCCGTCGAAGCGCGCGCAGTTTAAAGTGATGCAGGGCATCAATGAGGATCCGCGCTCGCTACAGTGTCACGATCTGGTGCTGACTACGCTGCGTAGTCACGATCAATACAACACGACGCTTTACGGGCTGAACGATCGTTATCGCGGCATTACCGGCCGGCGCGACGTACTCTTTATTTCTGCCGATGAAGCGGAGAGCCGGCAGCTGCGCTCCGGCGATACGGTCAATATGACCGCGCTCGATCCGCAGGGCAACCGCACGCAGCGCCGTATGGAGAACCTGACCCTCGTGATTTATGACATGGCGCCCGGTTCGGTAGCCGCTTACTATCCGGAAGCGAATATCATGGTGCCGCTCGACAGCCACGATACGCAAAGCGGTATTCCCGCGTATAAAAGTATTCCGGTGGTGATTGAGCCTTCCGGTGCCGCGCAGGCTGACAGCAGCGGCGTGCTGCGTTAAGTGCAGGGCTCCGGATACCCATTCATGCTGTCCGGAGCCGCGCTTTAGTGGCGAATCGCGCAGCCACATTGCGACATTTCGCCCGGGATATATTTTCCCTGATGGGAATGCCGCACTTCCAGTGCACCCTGCTGCCAGACGCTGCTGTCAGCACGCTGCTCCAGTAACCGGTTCAGCGTTTCTGCGATCTGTAACTCGCTGCGCGGTGCCCAGCGGGTAAGATGCCAGGTGGATGTCGCCGCTTCGGGCACGCTGCCATACCCCGTTACCGCCACGTGCGCACCCTGACCAAAATCACGCACGGCCTGTAGCGCGCCAAACGCCAGCTCATCGCTGCTGCACACCAGCGCGTTAATACGTTCAGCGGCACGGGTTTTCTTCAGGTAGGTCATCATACTTTGATACGCCGCTTCGCGCCGCTCACTGCCGGCCGTCAGTAAGAGCTGTATCTCTCTCTCGTGCGTCTGCAAAGCGGCATTCACGCCTGCCAGCTGCTGGCTTATAGCCGGCGTTTCGCCGGCGTGCATAAAGCCTGTCCGCTGATGCCCCTGCGAAAGCAGCAGCAGGGCGAGCGCTTCGCCGGCGCTATAGCGATCGCTGGCCAGCGCATCAGCATGAAACTGCGCGACCGCAGGCAGGATCTCTGTGGCCAGAGTCTGCTCATCATCACAGACAGATGAGAGGAACAGCAGATGCGTAACGGGCAGCGCGGCGGCATTATGCAGCGCCTGCTGCAGCTCCTCGCGTGACTGCGCATGAATCAATAGGCTGACCATGCCGCGTTTGTTGAGCTGAGCGCTGAATACGCTGAGCTGACGCGCGGTTGCCGCATTTTCAGGCGCGCGACAGATCAGCGCGACAAGTGAAGAGGAAGCTGACATCAAAGAGGCTCCTGCCAGTCCAGGCTGGCCTGATGAATAAAACGGTGAGTATTCCACGTTACCCGAATAATGCGCTATCGCCAACAACCGGCGGTACGCTCTGATTAAGACCGGTGCACCGGACGGCTTTCAGCCGCGCCTTAACGATCACTTTGAGCCGGCAACTGTTACACTGTTGCCACTTATCTTCTGTTTGCGGAACCCTTATGCACGTGATTATCGATCCGGCCGATCGGCCTTTTATCCACCGACTGCTGGGCAGTGAACCTGACACCATCGACGCCAGCTCTGCTGAAGCGCAGCGCCTGCAGCAGGCTCTGGTTATCGCTCGTCAGCAGAAAAACCACGAAGCCGATCTCGACTGGAAACGTAACGCGCTCTATCTGGTGCTGTTTCTGTTTTTATATGGCGTACTCGGCGCGTCGTTAACCCTGGATCTCACCGGTCTGGCACAGGATTCGCTGCATAAAAGTATCGCTTATGCTCTGGCGGCAGTACCGGTGCTGATCGCTTTCTCAGGCCTGTTTATCTCACTGCTGTTTCTGTTTGTGACACGCGGCAGCGCGCGTCGTCTGCGCAGCTGGGACCAGGGCATCTGGGTACTTGAGAAATACACAGGGTGCAACCTCAGTATGCAGATCAACGAAATGGGCGCGCGCACGACCAATTATTCACAGTCCGCTATCAGCGTAGCGCTGGCGCTGTTTATCTGTGTCACCTGGGTAGTGATGTATAACTTCTTTACCTTTACCACCAGCGGCGTTATTGGCAGCGTTATCTCTCTGTTTATCACCACCATGACTTACGTCATGCTCGATATTCAGCTGCTGAAGTCCGGTAAGTCGATTGCCATTGATGAACCTCAGTTCCCGGCGGACGACGAGAAAACGCCATAGTCCTTGCAGGCAAAGGCGCGGGCGGAACGCATCTGCCCGCGCCCGCCACGCCTCGTCAATCCTTAACTATACTCAGCATGGGATTTTTACGATGTTGTGTAAGGAGAGACAATGAAGATTTGGCCTCTGGTTGCTGTCACCGCGCTTTCACTGACGCTGGTGGCCTGCAAATCGCCTACCCCGCCCAAAGGTGTTAAGCCGGTTACCGGTTTTGATGCACAGCGCTATCTGGGCAAGTGGTATGAAATTGCGCGTCTCGATCATCGCTTTGAGCGTGGTAAAGATCACGTGACCGCCACGTATAAAAAGCGCAGCGATGGCGGACTGGTTGTTATCAATCGCGGTTACGATCCGGAGAAGAAATCCTGGAGTGAAAGCGAGGGTAAAGCCTATTTCACCGGACGCTCTGACGTTGCGGCGCTGAAGGTTTCGTTCTTCGGGCCTTTTTACGGCGGCTACAACGTTATCGCGCTGGATGAAGATTATCAGTATGCGCTGGTCAGCGGCCCGAATCGCAGCTACTTGTGGATACTGTCGCGCCAGCCGCAGATCCCGGAGCAGGTCAAACGGGACTACGTTAATCTCGCCAGAGAGCTGGGCTTTGCCACCGATAAACTCATCTGGGTCGATCAATCCTGACAAACACGTTTCACCACGGGGTGGTTTGCGGTTACCGTATGTTTACGGTAACCTTGGCGCCCCTTTTTGCCCTGTGAGACGCAACCTGATATGCATTCAAATGACCCTCTGCACGGCGTAACGCTGGAAATGATAGTGACTGCGCTGGCAGAACATTACGGCTGGGCAGAACTGGCAAAAAAGATCAATATCAACTGCTTTAAAAGCGATCCCAGTATAAAGTCGAGCCTTAAATTTTTGCGACGTACACCCTGGGCGCGTACAGAAGTTGAAGCGCTCTATCGGGAGATGTTAACTGAACAGCCTGAGAAAGATCTTGCTGACGCCGGATTTAATCCGTGGACGCAGGGAAATAAAGAGAAGCACTGAGCGCGCTCAGGCAGGGCTAAATAGCGCCCTGCCCAATAAGTATTACTGCGTATTTTTATTCGCTTCTTTCTCTTTTTTATTCGCCATGTGATGACCTACTGCACATCCTGCTGCCGCACCGGCTACACCGTGATGCTTAAGATGCCCTGCCACACCGCCTACCGCAGCCCCTTTCAGACAGCCTTTAGCCTGAACCTGAGCAGTCGCTGATAACAGCACGCCGGCAGTTAATAAAGCAAACGCTATTTTACGCATATTCTTATCCCCGAAAATAAATGCAGATTGCATTCATGCTGAATATAGTAATGAAATTCCGGAATATCGAATGAATTACCTGAGTTGCGCCGCAATAATGTGTAACCAGAAATAAGTTACTAAAGGTTAAAATTCGCGTTGAAGCGTGTCATTGCTATGCGTTCTGCAGTCAGGGAATAAAATAGAATAAAAATGAGGCGAATAGATAGATCGGCCTGGCACAGTTAAACGTGCGCCTTACCTGACAAAGAGAGTGGATTATGCTTGCGAGTTTATCCACATTCCGCGTGAAAAGAGCAGGCGCAAACCTGTGGATAACCTTCTGCAGGCCGCATGGCAGATACGCCGCCATCGATTGGTTATTTTTTAACCACAAGAACAGCAAAGCCGCCCGAAGGCGGCCTTAACGCTTATTCACGCCAGATTATTTATAGAGCTCAGCGGTCATATGCACACGGTTGTTTGTATTGGCTTCAGTAATTTTGTACTGCGCGCCCTGCTCCTGCGCCTGAGCGGCAATTTTCGCTTCTGCACCATCCAGCGTACCGGAGGTCACAGAGATGCTCTGTGCAAAGCTTGCGCCGGATACCAGGGTCAGAGCGGTTACAGCAGCAATTGAGAGAGCTTTCATGGTTTTCATAATCTTTTCCTTAATATCTGTTTTAAAGGCCGCACGCCTTTGATGAGAAATATAGTAACACTGTAAACTATATACATTTTGATAATTAATGCTGTTACTGTGATCTTGCTAACTAAATTCACAAGCAATTCAAGCAGTTTATTTCACTTAAGAAAGCAGCTGGAGAATCACTCCGGAAACGCTATCAGCGCTGCCTCTGTTGCGATGAAGAGAGAATAAAGGTGTTGAGGAGAGTTTAAAAGCTAAGCATTTTGCCGTTTATGTTCATATTTTTTGAATAAAAACAGGCGTAAAAAAACCGCCATCAGGCGGTTTTCCTCAGCAGGCGGAGAGGGGTACGGCTGTTATTCCTGGATCAGAGAAGCAGGTAGCGCTCAGACTTTGTTTTTATAGTTGAAGCTGATTTGCGAACCCTGTTCGCGGGGCAGTCGCCGCGCCTGGAGATAGACAGACTTCCAGTAAGGATTGTTGAGGGATGAACGCATCACACCCTGACTCACCGACGCATGCAGGAACTGGCGGTCAGTATCATAGAAGCCGACATGCAGCTCATGCCTGATGCGGAAAAAGACCAGATCGCCCGGCTGCAGATGGGCCTGATCGACCGGCTTGCCCATGGCGATGAGTTCACGTGTCGTCACGCGCTCCATCGGAATATTAAAGCGATCTTTCAGCGTGCGCCAGACAAAGCCTGAACAGTCCACGCCGGAGAGCTGCGTGCCGCCCCACTGATATTTTGTGCCCTGCCAGGAGTGCATCTGATCGTGCAGTGCAGCAATAACCGGGATTAAATCGGGCTGTTTATCACCAGAGAGATTCATTTCAGCGCTGTCAGGCGGAGGCGCTTCATGATGCTTTTTCGCGCATCCAGCCAGCGTAAAGAGCAGCAGACTGGTAAAAAGAGTACGGCTTGCGGTGATAGTCATGGGTTGTCGTTTCGCCCGGCTTATTGGTGAAAGATTTATACCGTAAAAAAGCAGCACAGTTAAACCCGCAGCGGGAAAATCCTCACTCCCTCCCTGTTATTTACCTTAATTTACATAAAGGTAGCATCATGTTTATACGTATAAAAACAGGATAAACAGTAATTTTGACAGGTGCCGTGGGTCGCGCGTGCTGAACGAGCTAATTTTAGCGGGTGTTTGAGAAAAGAGGAGGAGGGAAAAGAAAAATTTCAGCCGTCTTGTGAAGTGATAAAGAGGATGTCCCGGTTAACTCTGACAGCCAGCCGGGACTCAATCGCTACTCTTCTGCAGCGGCGACGGCCAGCGACTCAATTTGCTGCCAGAAATTCTCAGGCAGAGACTGAACCAGCGGAACCGGATCGCTGACAGCATGTTCGATGACGGCCAAAAGTTGCTGTGTGTCACTGTTGTTGTTTTTCAGAAGTGTTGTCATAACGCAATAACCTGGTGAAATGTATCAGCGGGTTATTGTAAGGATCTGGTACTAAAAATAAATAAACAAACCGCACTAATCTGCCGCTGGCTTAAGGCATTTGTGCGTTTTGCACGTAACTTCACAGGCTGAAAACAGACCAGGCACGTCAGTTTTACAAAATAAAAACAGTGCGGTAAAAAATAGCGTTTATGCGCAACGTCTGCCGCTCGCCAGAGGCGGCGGCAGAACCTGAGTGCATCAGCGCGGGATGATATTTTCCGCTTTGAGGCGATCGAACAGCTGGATAAAAGAGTCAACGGACGAACGATAGCCGGTAAAACCTGCTTTGCGGCTTTTGCTCATATCTGTAAACACTTCCATCGGGCGACCGAGATCGGCATCGGTATGCCACCATGACGCCAGCTTACTGATATCCGCCTCACGTAACTGATAGCGTGCAGCGATCTCCTGCCAGATTTCAGCCGCCTCCTGCATTCTCTCTTCCAGCGGCAGCGTCTGAGCCGGCAAGTCTGCAGCTTCGATACCAAAATAGGCTGCCAGCTGCGGCCACATCCAGTTCCAGCGGAAAACGTCGCCGTTTACTGCGTTAAAGTCCTGATTCGCTGCGCCTTCTGCTGTAGCCGCCCAGACCAGCTGCTCAGCCAGCAAACCAGCATCCGTCACATCGACCAAACCATTCCACTGCTCAGGCGAGCCGGGGAAGATAAACGGCCAGCCTTTCTCACGGCACAGGGTGGCATAGACGGCCAGCGTCTGGCCCATATTCATCGCATTACCCAGTGCAAAGCCGACGATGGTGTGCGGACGGTGCACGCTCCAGCGATAATCATATTTTTCGGCCCCGGCAAACAGCTCATCCTCCTGAGCATAATAGAAGTTATCTACCGGCTGGCGGCCCTGCTCTTCGCGGAACGGCGTAACCGGTACGGCTCCTTTACCATAGGCTTCAAAAGGCCCCAGATAGTGCTTAAGGCCGGTTACCAGCGCCACGTGAGCACCCTGCAGCCGTTCGCCCAGCGCCTCAATGACGTTACGCACCATGCCGCCATTAACGCGAATGTTCTCTTTCTCATTTTCCTGACGTGCCCAGACGCTGAAAAACAGCGCATCGGGTTTTTCCTGCGCCAGCGCATCGCGTACCGCGTCGCTGTCGGTAAGGTCAGCAGTCAGGCTACGGCAGCCATCCGGTACTGCACCACGTCCGCGCGATAAGCCGGTAACGTCCCAGCCCTCTTTCTGCAGCTGTTCTGCCAGCGCACGTCCGATAACGCCACTGACCCCTACAATGAGTGCCTGTTTTTTCATCATTATCCTCCCGTCGGTTTATTAATATTTAGCCTAATAGAGAAATCAGTTCTTATCTCTGGTAAAAATTCACTTCATTTCTGAATTGAGTTCATGAATAGATGCACGATCATCGCCTGAAAGATATTGTTCCTTTTGTTGCCAGCGTGGAATGCGGCAGCTTTGCTGCGGCGGCGCAGCGGCTGCATCTGACCGGTTCAGCGATCAGTAAAAGCGTTACCCGGCTGGAAACGCGTCTCGGCTCACGCCTGCTGGAGCGCACCACGCGCAGTCTGAAGCTGACCGATGCCGGCAGCGCCTACTATCAGACCTGCCTGCGCGTCATGGAGGAGCTGGCCGAAGCGGAATCGGTACTGGCCGCGCAGCGAACGATCCCGTCAGGGCGCCTGCGACTGGCCCTGCCCAGCACCTACGGCCGGCTGGCGGTGATGCCGCTGCTGATCGCTTTTTGCCAGCAGCACGCGGAAGTGGAGCTAAGCCTGACGTTTTCCGATCGCTTTATCGATCTGTTTGAGGAGGGAATCGATCTGGCCGTGCGCATCGGCGGCTCGCCGGATCTGCCCGCGTCACTGGGCTGCCGTCATCTCGGGCGTGAACGTATGGTATTTTGCGCAGCGCCGGACTATCTGGCACATCACGGCTATCCCGCAACGGAAAATGAGCTGCTGCTGCATCCGGCGGTAATGTATGAACGGGTTGATGGCACCACCAAGCCCTGGCTGCTGACTACCGCAGAGGGGCACGCTTACTGGCGTAATGTCCCGCATCGTATGGCGCTGGGCGATGTGGATGCACAGGTGCAGGCAGTCTGTGCCGGATTAGGCGTGGCGCAGATGCCCTCCTGGCTCATCGCCGGGCCGCTGCAGCGTGGCGAGCTCGAAATTATTCTCCCACAGCAGCAGCCAGACGGCTTTGCGCTGTCGCTGATCTGGCCGCGCCGCAAGCAGCTGTTACCGAAAGTTGATGCGCTGCTGACGGCGCTTGAACAGTTGCCTATCCGTTAGCCGCTCAGGGACGTTCTGTGGTCACAAATTTGATATCAGTTGGCGTGGCAATTTCTGCCGCCTTCCCTTTCGCCTCCAGCTCGCCGCTCTCTTCGTCGAAAGAAAACAGCGAAATGGCGTTAGTGAAGACATTGGTCACGTACAGATAGCGGCCGGTGGCGTCAAAAGATAACGCCCGCGGCTCAATGCCGCCTGCCGGGTAGCGTATGGGCGCCTCCGGTTTGCCGTCACGCCCAATCCGGAATACCAGCAGATGGTTATGCGAAACGCGGTTGGACACAATCAGAAATTTGCCCTGCGGGCTGAGCATGATTGCGCCGCCGCTTCTCTGATCCGCCGTAGCGTTATCGGGCGCTATGTCCGTACTCGCAATGCGTTCCGGTTTTTCTCCCGTAAACCGCCAGGTTTCGACCACCGCCGCCATTTCTGCAATGACCCAGGCGTAGTGACCATCGGCTGAAAATACCATATGACGCGGCCCGGCACCGGGTGAAAAGGTCATGTCGCGTGCCGGATCCGGCTGCAGCGGCGTGGCTGAATGCGCGTCGTAGCGATAAGCATAAAGCTTGTCACCCCCCAGGTCAGCGGCATAAAGCGTCTTTCCATCCGGCGTAAACGTGACTGAATGAGCATGTCCGCTCTCCTGACGCTCGTCCACGACGCCGCTGCCTTCAGCAAACGGAAAGTGCTGCACCGGCGCACCCAGCGATCCATCCTGGTTCACCGGCAGTACGGCAATGCCTGCACCGCCTTTATTACCGGAATAGTTGGCGACCAGCAGATAGCGGCCATCGGGGCTGAGCGTGGCGTGTGTTGGCTCATCGCCGTGGCTGGTTACCGTGTTGATCACTTTTACGGTGCCATCAGCCGCAACCGACAGTGCGGTTACGCTGCCTGCCTTCTCTTCGTTGGTGGTATAGAGAAAACGCCCGTCGGCAGATTTCACCAGCCATGACGGACTCTTCATCTTCACCACATCCAGCGGAGTAAGCGTGCCGTCACGGTTCAGCTTCAGCCGGTAGAGCCCCTCGCTTGGCTGCGCCGGTTTTTCAGCCGCCGGAGCATCAGGCACGCTGGTCCAGGTGCCCACCAGGGCGATTTGATCTTCGCTATTTTGTGCCATTACATTTCCCCCAAAAGTAAAAAGAGCCAGTGACAGTGCTACGGAAAGCGGCGTCAATGCGCCAGACGCAGCGGGTTTGAAAGGTATAGACATCGTTATGTTTATCCTGCAGACCAGAGGTGTGATACAGCGTAGTCAGGAAACGGGCAATCTGGCAACGATTCTGCAAGCCGTCTATAGGAGTTAGTCAACAATCTGATTCTGCGATTAACACTGCCTGCCAGAGATGATTTAATAGCTTTTTTACTGCCCGGGACGGATCTATGTTGCCGTTTTCAAATGGATTTTTGCTTAGCCTCTCCTTATGTCTCGATATTGGTCTTGCCAATATCGCCATGCTGACCCTGGCGATGCAGCGCGGTTTTCTGCAGGGTTTCTGGCTGGGTGTCGGCACCTGCATTGGCGATTTGATCTATGCCCTGCTGGCGCTGGCGGGTATGGCTATGGTGCTGCAATTTGCGCCTGTGCGCTGGGCATTATGGATTGGCGGTGGCCTGCTACTGATCGGGTTTGCCGGGCGTATGCTTTACGCCGCGCTGATAAAGTCTGTTGCCATGCCGGCAGCTGAAACCGCGCCCCGACAGCCGCTGTCACGGGAATTCCGGCGCGGAGTGGTGCTGGCAATGTCATCGCCTACCGCCATTCTCTGGTTTGCCAGCGTGGGCGGCGCGCTGATTGCGCGTATGGGTAACCAGGGAGCAGGCGCCACGGCAGAATTCCTGAGCGGCTTCTTTATTGCAGGTTTGCTCTGGAGCGGCGTGATTTGCCTGACCGGCGCGCTGGGCGGCAAAATGCTGGGTGGGAAGCTGCTGAGGCTCTCTTATCTCGCCTCAGCGCTGATTTTCAGCTATTTCGCGGTGTATGTGATCTACTCCGGGTATCAGGAGTTTGTCATATCCTGAAGCGTGCTCTGCCGCTATCTGTGCGGCAGAGCAGCGCCTGTTAGCCAGCAAAATATTTATCTACCAGCGCATAGAGGATTGCGGCCGTTTCTGCATCCATTACGCCCGCATAATCCTGCTGACGAAAATGCAGCTGAAACGCCCTGACCAGCACACGATAGCCGTGAGCGGATGCAGCCTCCTGCGTGTTATAGCCATATGTTTTAAATTTGCTGATAATTTCATTTTTATCCGGCAATCCGGCAGCAAAACGCTCCCTATACATCTGTTTCGTACTTTCATCATACCAGGCACCCACGCCCGCTTCATATAATCGCTGCCACGGAAAGCTTGCGCCCGGATCGCTTTTGCGACCCGGAGCAATATCGCTGTGCCCTACTACCTGCGTAGGTGTAATATCGGGATAACGCTGCAGAATATTATATGCCAGAGAAATTATCGCCTCGATTTGACTGTCGGGATAAGGAGGAAAAATAAATCCTTCACTGCTACTTTTAGCCTCATTAACAATTTCTATGCCGATGGATGAGTCATTAATATTTGTTCGTCCGGCCCATGTGCTGACGCCGGCATGCCATGCGCGCTCGTGCTCATCCACCAGGTTAAATATACGTTCATCGGTAAATCCGGCGTCGATATACGTTTTGTCTGTAAAATCCGGGACCAGATAGTGGGCGCTGACGGAAGCACCCGTTAGCGCATTCACTGAACCGTTAAAATTTAATGCAGTGTAATGCATAATAAGAAAGCGTACGCGGCGGTTAAAGCCTTTTACAGAACGATAGCTGTTATAATCAATTTTAATCATGATATTCTCCTTTTCGTGTAAGAGAAATCATTTTTATAGCACCTATATTAAACAAAAATAAAACGAAGGTTTGCGATGACAAATTTATACAATTTTAATTACGGAGTTTTTTAAGCGCTATTTCACGCCTTTACGCTATATTTTCTTGTTGTATTTTTATTAATAAAAAATAGCCTGATGAATCGGATATTTACTGATGCAGTATGCTGGCATACCAGCGTTCCGGTTACGTTAAAAAACGGATGCAATAATTTGCATCCGCTAACGGTAGTTACACGCCGGCAATCTGCCTGAGCTCGGTTTCAGCGCCTGGCGCCACTGCCAGCACCTGAGCGCCTTTCAGCAGGCGATCGCCTTCGGTATTAAACGGGTGATACCAGCCTCCCGCCTCTTTCACCAGACAATATCCCGCCAGACAATCCCAGGCGTGCATATAGGGTTCAAAATAGCCTACCACCCGTCCTGCAGCGACCCAGGCCAGCATCAGAGCGCCTGAGCCAATACGGATAAAGTTGCCGCCCGCCGCCAGCAGCGACGCGAGCAGCCTGCCCACCTCTTCCGGGCTGACGTGGCTGTTTGCACCAAAACCTGTCACGTGATTCTGCAAAGTGCGTGCGGGATCAACCTGCAGTGTTGTGCCATTAAGCGTGGCGCCAGCGCCGAGGGAGGCGGCATAACACTCTTCATAAACCGGCGCATAAATAATGCCAACCACCGGTATCCCCTCGTGCAGTACGGCCACCGACACGCACCAGTTAGGCATACCGTTCAGAAACGGGCTGGTGCCATCGATAGGGTCAACCACCCAGGTATAACCTGACGAACCAGGCTGCAGGCCATACTCCTCTCCCAGAAAACCATCCTGCGGAAACCGGAGGCGGATCTGCTCTGCTATCAGCTGCTCAACTTCACGATCGGCGCGGGAGACCACATCCTGCAGATCATATTTCGTTTCCACCACCAGCGAATCGCGCTGCCGGAACCAGGCCAGAGCCTTTTCACCCCCCGCCCGCGCAACCTGCTCAGCCAGCTCCCGTCGCGCCTGTAGCGCACTGCTTACTGTCTCACTCATGACGCTTCCTCTTGTCAGCCGGCAATCAGAGCCAGCCCCTGTGGTTTGAAATCGACGCCGACCCGTGCCGCCAGCGGCAGCTGCTGCTCCATCTGTGCATCGACGATAAACAAGGCGCCCAGCTCAGTGGTCACTTCATATTCGATATGGTCGCCCAACCAGGTGCAGTGCGTGATCTCCCCCGTCAGCGCCCCGGCGCGGTGAGTGCTGAGCGTAATAAACTGCGGGCGCACGGAGAGACGGGCGGTGCCGGCGAGGACGCCGTTGTCCGGCACGCGATAGCGCTGATTTCCCAGCCGAATCAGCGCCTCACTCTCTGCGACCTCTTCAACTTCACACGGCAGGATATTCGCCTCTCCCATAAAATCGGCAATAAACTCGGAGGCCGGACTGCGATAGAGCGTTTCCGGCGCGCCCTGCTGAGCGATATCTCCCTCTTTCATGACAATAATTTTGTCGGATACCGCCAGCGCCTCCTCCTGATCGTGCGTGACATACACTGCCGTAAAGCCAAGCCGCTGCTGCAAATCACGGATATCGGTCCGCACCTGGCGACGCAGCCGTTCATCCAGGTTAGAAAGCGGCTCATCCAGCAATAGCACCTGCGGCTCCAGCACCAGCGCGCGCGCCACCGCAATGCGCTGCTGCTGGCCACCTGACAATTCTGAAGGCAGACGCTGTCCCTGACTCTCCAGTCCTACCAGTTTCAGGCCTTCACGCGCGCGATCCTGCGCCTCACGCTTCGTCATCCCGGACGACTGCAGCCCGTACATGATATTTTCCAGCGCGCTCATATGGGGGAACAGCGCGTAGCTTTGAAAAACCATGGCCACATCGCGTTCGTTAGCGGGCAGATGGGTGACGTCTTTCCCGCCAATCAGTATCCGTCCGGAGGTAGGATGTTCCAGCCCGGCGAGCAGGCGCAGCGTCGTGGTTTTACCGCAGCCGGAAGGACCCAGCAGCGTTACCAGCGTACCCGGCTCCACGATGAGCGAGAGATCCGGCAGCGCGTTAAACCCGGCAAAACGCTTAGTGACGTGTTCAAATACAACGGAACCTGCTTTGATGGCACTCATACAGCACTCTCCTGGGTTAAGGATGGAGCAACGGGCGGAGCGGCGACATCTACCGGGCGCGCCACGCGGCGCAGCCGGCGCTCACCCACCAGCCACTGGAACAGGCCAATAATCAGCAGCATGACAAAGATCAGTACGGTGGAGTACGCGATAGCCACACCATATTCTCCGTTCTCCACCAGGCCAACGATGTAGGACGTCGCCATGTTGTACTGCGCGCTGACAAGGAAAATCACGGCGCTGATAGAGGTAATCGCGCGCACAAAGGCGTAGACCAGCGCGGCGCTGATGGCCGGTTTCAGCAGGGGCAGTACCACTTTGCGCAGCGTGCGGAAACTGCTGGCACCCAGCGTCAGCGACGCTTCATCCAGACTTTTATCGAGCTGGCTCATGGCGGCAATGCCGCCGCGCACGCCCACCGGCATATTACGGAAGACAAAACAGGCGATCAGGATCATCGCCGTCCCGGTGATCTCCAGCGGCGGCAGGTTATAAGCCATAACATAGCTCACGCCGATAACCGTACCGGGAATGGCAAAGCTCAGCATCAGCAGAAACTCAAACGTCTGCCGCCCGGCAAACTTCTGGCGCACAATCAGCCAGGCGGTCAGCAGCCCGACAATTGCGGTGAGCGGCGCGGCGATCAGCGCTATCTCCAGCGTGGTCCAGAAGGAGTTCCATGCCACCCCGCTCCACAGCAGGTGTCCGTCGCTGATGCTCACGCGGAAAGCGCGCACGTAGTGCTCAATCGTCAGCACACTGTTCAGGCCCCACGACTGCACAAAACCTCCGACCAGAATCATGCCGTAGACCACCAGGGTAAAGAGGCCCCACGGGATCACCAGCCCATAGACGCCGCCGCGCAGCAGCCGCGGCAGCTGGCTGTGCTGGCCACCATCCCCTTTGCCGGTTACGGTGGCAAAGTTTTTGCCCCCCAGCCACAGGCGCTGCAGCACAAAGGCCGCCAGCGTGAAGCAGAGCAGGATCATCGCCAGCACCGCCGCGCGGCTCGGATCGTTCTGGGCGCCTACCACCGAGAAGAAAATTTCTGTCGAGAGCACGCCGTGGCTGCCACCCAGCACCATCGGGTTGCCGAAATCGGCCATGCTTTCGATGAAGCTGATCAGAAAGGCGTTTGCCAGGCCCGGCGCCATCAGCGGCAGCGAAACGCGGCTGAAGGTGCGCCAGCGATCGGCACGCAGCGTCTGCGACGCCTCTTCCAGCGAGGGGCTGACGCCCTCGGCTACGCCAATCAGCACCAGAAAAGCGATGGGTGTAAAAGAGAGCACCTGCGCGATCCAGATCCCGGTCAGGCCATAGAGCCAGCGACCGGGCTCTATGCCAAACAGCGCGGCCAGATGTTCTGTCACCACTCCCGAACGGCCAAACAGCAGGATCAGCGCCAGTCCGATAACAAACGGTGGCGTGATAATGGGCAGAATGGTCAGCATGCGCAGCGCTTTTTTACAGGGCAGCGGCGTGCGCGTGGCGGCGAGCGCGAAAGCGAGCCCCAGCAGCGTGGAGCCGGTCGCCGTCATCAGCGCCAGCCAGAGCGTGCGCCAGGCTGTCCCGCAGCTGCCGCCCGCCAGACAGGAGAGGCTCCAGATTGAGGGATCCTGCAGGTTAGCTAACAGGCCATCGGGTTGAAAGCTGCCGTCAACGTCCTGTACGGAGACCACAAACATACTCAGCACCGGGTAGAGCACAAATACGCTGACCAGCGCGGTGATCAGCACCAGCGCTGCCACCACAAAGGCATCTCCTCTCAGCACGCCGCGCTCGGCCAGCGCAAAGGCAAAAAGCAGCAGAAAGGTGGTCAGCAGTAAAATTGCGCCAGCTCCCATTGCAGGCTGCCCCTGTTGCAGCGTGCCAAACTGATTCTCCAGCCACAGCCAGCTCCAGCCGCTGTAGCCAATGGCATGGCCCTCAATCACCAGAAACAGAATCCCCAGCGCGCTGAATAACAGCAGCAGCGCGCTGCGCTGTCTGCCCGGCAGCAGGCCACTGACACCGCATAACAGCCAGAGCGTCAGCGCGCCCCACAGCCACGGATGTGCCGCGAGCTGCCACAGCGCCGGCGCGCTGGCCTCATCACGCCAGAGCGACAGGATCCAGCCGGTATCAAAAAAACCCGCTTCCAGGCTGTACCAGGGCAGCAGCGCCAGCGCTACGGCCCCCGATAGCAGAGCGCCTGTCAGACGGCGATTATGTGCATTCATATAACACCTCGAACGGGAGGGAGCGGGCTGGCGCGATCTGCACCAGCCCGGAATATCTGTCTGCATAGATGGGCTTACTGCGCGCCAGAGCCGATCTCTTTATCCCAGCGGCCGAGCAGCGCTTTACGTTTGGCCGTATCGCCATAGGTTTTAAAGTCGTAATCGATCAGTTTGATGTTCTCAAAACGCGGCGCATATTCTGAGATTTCCGCAGTGCGGTTAGAGGGCAGCTGGAATGACTTCGCCTCTTTCATATGCGACTGCGCTTCTGCGCTGAGCGCCCAGTCATACCAGACTTTGGCATTGGCCAGATTGCGTGCGCCTTTCACAATTGACATCGAGCCGATTTCGTAGCCGGTGCCTTCACACGGCGCAACGGTTTTTATCGGGAATCCATCAACCTGCATGGCGACGGCATCGTGCATAAACACAATACCGACCGTCGCTTCACCGCGCGCTGCGGCTTTCACCGGTGCCGAACCCGATTTGGTATATTGTGAGATATTGGCATTGAGTTTTTTCAGATAATCAAAAGCCTTGTCCTCACCCATAATCTGCACCAGCGTGGCCAGCGTGTTGTATGCCGTGCCGGATGAATTCGGATTAGCGATCTGAATTTCGCCTTTAAAGGCCGGGTCAAGCAGGTCCGCCCAGCAGGTGGGTTCTTTCAGTTTTTTCTCTGCCAGCAGTTTCGTGTTGTATCCCCAGCCCAGCGCCCCCGCATAGATCCCCACGGTGCGATAACCGGCATTTTCCGCCTGTTTCTGTGCCCACGGCTGCTGCTGATCGAGCAGCGGTGATTTGTAGACCTGCGTCAGTCCTTCCGCCGCCGCCTGCATATGCGGATCGCCGGTGCCGGCCCACCAGATATCGGTACGCGGATTACGCGCTTCACTGCGCAGACGAGCGTAGGCTTCACCGGCTGACAGCCGCACCATGCTCACTTTGATGTCAGGATGGCTCTGGCTGAAAATACGCGTCATCTGTTCGCACACCACGACATCCGCTGAACAGATCATATTAAGATTGCCTGCAGCTGAGGCGGTTATCGGCAGGCCAGCCGCTGAGAGGGTGAGAGCAACGGCAAGGGATAGGGTTCGCATAGTAGTCTCCTGTCGGGCAGAGGGTGCGCATTAATTGTTATTTGCACGTGTGTGCAAATTAGTAACGGACAGAAAATAGGCTGTCAAACGCTGTACTCTGCAATTGACTGCCTGCGTCACAAAAATGCAACATTTAAGCCGAAGGATAATTTGCACAGCTTTGCAATTTGCGGCAGACTCAGTTAAGCGACGGGAGTTGAGGATGTAACCATGCATAACGATAAAGCGGGCGTCAGCGCGCAGGATGTGGCAGCGCGGGCCGGAGTCTCCCGGTCAGCCGTTTCACGTGCTTTTACGCCGGGTGCCAGCGTCTCTGCCGCTACGCGGGCCAGAGTAATGAAAGCCGCAGAAGAGCTGGGGTATCACGTAAATCATCTGGCACGCGGCCTGGTGCGTAACCGCAGCGGCATTGTCTGTCTGATTGTCTCAGAGATCGCCACGCCCTACCGCGCGACGCTGGTGCGCTGGCTGACACAATTTTTGCAGGAGGCGGGCAAAGTGGCGATGGTGATCAATACCGATCGCTCTGACAGCAGCGTGTCGGCCGCGCTGCTGCAGGCGATCAATTTCCGCGCCGACGCCTCGATTATCCTGTCAGGCATGCCGGACCGTGCCATCACCGCCCAGTGCTACCGGCACGGACAGCGCATCATTCTGATTAACCGCGATGAAACGCTGCCAGGCTCGCTCAGCATTCATCTGGACGCGCAAAGCGCTGCTGAAACCGCCGTTATGGCCTTTCAGCGCGCAGGCTGCCGCCATCTTGCCTTTGCTAACTCGCTGGCCGGCACGCCCAGCCTGCAGAAGCGTGAAGCGGCGTTTCTGGCCGTTGCGCAAGACGCTGGCCTGCACGTTACCGTTGAGAGATTTGGTACAACCTCATATGAAAGCGGACAGATTCTGGCACACCGTCTGCTGACGCGCGCGCAGCGGCCTGATGCGATATTTTGCGTGACAGACCTTATCGCCTGCGGCGTGATGGATGAAGCGCGTCACCGCTTCCGGCTACGGGTGCCAGACGATCTCTGCCTGTTCGGCTATGACAACATTGCGCAGGCGGGCTGGGCGTCCTATAACCTGACAACCTTTGCACAGCCAGTAGAGCAGTTTGCACGTGACGCCGTGGCCTGGTTTAGCGCCACGGAATCGGGCGAGCATGACGCCTCCGGTACGGATGGAGAGCCGCCCGCGTCGCGTCTTTATCAGGCAGAGGTGATCTGGCGCGGCTCGGTGCGCGGCGGATGACGCCGCGTCAGCCGGGCTGACTACTCATGCAGCGCCAGCCCTTTGATCGCTTTGTCGACCGCTTTTTTCGGACCAAAAAGCGCCAGGCCAACCAGATTCATCTCCTGCGCGTTTTCTGCCAGAAACACCTCGCGGTTAGCCGCGTCGTTGCCGGTAGAAAACATCGCTTCTACATAGGGTATCAGCGTCAGTTCACGCTCCAGCCCCTGGCGATGCGCGCGCTGCAGGCCAGCGAGATTGCCGGAAAACACCCGCATCGGCTGTCCGGCGATCCGGCCATAGTGACGTCCCTGCGCATCGATGTAGGGTTCCCCCAGCATCTCCGGTGCCCCGGCGGCAAGGCCGGTAGCGATAAACGCCACCACGTTCAGACGCTGCCAGGTGGCTAAATCATCGCGTACGATCAGGGCAATTTTGGTGTCAGACATGGCATAACGCTCTCTTCAGAAAGGAAAACGCTATCATTCCTGATGCGGCCGTGCGCCGTATAGAACGTTTGTGCACGCCCGCTGATAGGCCGCCGGCGTCATATGCCAGGCGCGCCGGAACCAGCGGCCGAGATGACTCTGATCGGCAAACCCGGTGCGGGCAGCGACTTCAACCGGTGCCACGCCCTGCGCCAGCAGCGCGCGCGCCGCGCGCAGCCGCAGGCGTACCAGATAAGCGTGCGGCGTCTGACCAAACGCCTGCCGGAACTGGCGCGTCAGGCGAAAGCGATCCAGCCCGGCCAGGCGTGAAAGCTCGTCGAGTCCGACATCCTGCGCCATAAAATCATGCAAATAGTCGCGCAGCAGCAGCATCTGACGCT
Source organism: Pantoea eucrina (assembly GCF_020079945.1). Taxonomy (NCBI): domain Bacteria; kingdom Pseudomonadati; phylum Pseudomonadota; class Gammaproteobacteria; order Enterobacterales; family Erwiniaceae; genus Pantoea; species Pantoea eucrina. The sequence goes on from NZ_CP083450.1 coordinate 200,741, forward strand.
GTGCCACCGTATCAGGTCGCTCCGGACGCCGCTCAAGATGCCGCGACAGAAGCGTTATCAACTGCTCCAGCGTCTGATCGCGCGCCAGACGCCCTTCGCGCTGGTGAATGGCATACCACGCCTCTTCCGTGGCGCGGGCAAGCTGCACGTCATCCGTCAGCGTATGCCGGAATGCGCCGCCGATCCGGGCGATATCTCCCTGTCCGCGCTGCTGCATCATGTCAGCCACCCACGGCTGCGGCAGGTAAAGCATGACATAGGTAAAACCCGCAGCCTCCGGCGCGTGGCCATCATGCACCGCGCCCGGTTCAATAAGAATGACGCGGCCGGGGGTGCTGGTATGCAGTGCGCGACGGCAGTTAAAGCGCTGCAGTCCCTGCCGGGTCACCCCGACCAGCAGCTCATCGTGATCGTGTGCGTCGTAAGCGTGACCGCTGAAGTGGGCGTTGATACTCTCAATGCCGGTCTCCTGGTCGCGTCGCAGCTCAACCCAATCTTTATTTTCTGACATAGTCTCGTCCCTTCCGGCAGCGGTGCAGATTATCTGGCTACAGCGTGCGGGTAAAATCAGGCGGCCGCAAGCGCAGTGAGCCACTCTATCAGCGCCCGGGCGTCGGGCTGCTGCAGCGTGCGCTGCGGCCAGGCGAGATAGTAGGGCTTACTGAGCGGCAGGCTGAAGCTATCTGCGATCGCCAGATCGCCCCGCGCCAGCTCAGCGGCAATAAGACGCCGCTGGCCCAGCAGCAGCCCGGCCCCCGCAACCGCAGCATCTATCGCCAGCGACGTGAGGTTAAAGGTGAAAGCGGGCTGCTGCGCGGGTTCGCCGTGGCCGCGCGCCTGCAGCCAGCTTTGCCAGTCCGGCAGAAAACGCCCCTCATTGCCCCAGTCGAGATGGATCAGCGGCGCCTGGTTAAATAGCCGATCGCGCGGGAAGCGCTGCAGCAGCGCCGGGCTGGCTACCGGCAGCACCTCGTCATGAAACAGCCGCTGTTTCTCCAGCTGCGGATAGCGATCGTCACCGAATACGATAGCGAAATCAGCCGGCGTGGCGCTGAAATCGACCTGTGCATGGGTGCCATGCAGGCAGAGGTCGCTCGCGGGACAGCACGCGCGCCAGTGGTTCAGCTGCGGCATCAGCCACTTTGACGCCAGCGCCGGCAGTGCGTACAGAGTCAGCGCAGGCCGGCTGGCCGCCTGGCGCAGACTGAGCTGTCCCATCCGCAGGATATCAAACGCTTCTGAAACATAGCGCAGATAGGCCCGGCCGCTCTCTGTCAGCATGACCCCGTTTTGCGTGCGCACAAACAGAGCGTGACCCAGCAGCGTCTCCAGCTGGCGGATCTGCTGGCTGATCGCCGCCGGCGTCAGCGCCAGGTGCGCGGCTGCTTTTGCAAGACTGCCCAGCTCTGCAGCAGCTTTGAACGCGAGAATAAGGCTGATTTTTGGCAGACGCGAAGCACTGACGGACATTAACGTTTCCTTAGCAGGGCAGTAATGATTTATCGCTACGCATTCCCGCCGCAGCATCGTAGAGTTTTATGACACTGTTGCTACCGGGAAACGCACTATGTCTGGATTAATACGTTTTGACCTGCATCCTCTGGCGGACGCTGACTGGCGCGCGCAGTGTCGCGCGCAGCTGGAACAACACGGCGCCCTGGTGCTGCGGCAGTTTCTGCAGCCGGCAGCGCTGCAGGCTATCATTACAGAAGGGAACGCGCAGCGCCATCTTGCCTGGCATACGCGCAGCAACCATAACGTCTATCTGCTGAAAACAGACGAGACATTGAGCGCAGATCATCCCCGTAACCGCGATGTCATCAGCACCAAAGGCTGTATTACCGATGAGGCGATTGCTCACGACTCACCGCTGCGTCAGCTGTACAACGATACGCTGTTTAAACACTTTCTCTGCGAGGTGCTGAACGAGAGCGCCCTCTATCCTTATGCCGATCCGCTCTCGTCAATCAACCTGCACTATGCCGCACAGGGGCAGGAGCTGGGCTGGCATTTCGACAACTCCTCCTTTGCCATTACTCTGCTGCTGCAGAAGCCGCAGGCGGGCGGCATATTCCAATACGTGCGCGATCTGCGCGATGCTGACGCGGGCGAGATGAACTACGACGGCGTCGCCGCTGTGCTCAATGAAGCCTGCACGCCGGATGCGCTGGCGATTGAGGCGGGCGATCTGGTGCTGTTTCGCGGACGCAATTCGCTTCATCGCGTGACGCCGACCGAAGGTGATATCACCCGCATGCTGGCGGTGCTCGCTTACAATACGCAGCCGGGAATTGCGCTGTCAGAGACCGCCCGCATGACGTTTTACGGCCGGCTGTGACAGCAGCGCCTGCCAGCCGCGCCGGAAAATTTGCTGCGTGCGGAATGCCGTCAGCTCACGCCAGTCGCGGTCCTGTGGCCAGAATCCCTCAACCAGCTGCTGTTTGAGGGCCTGCCCGGCCGCACTCTGCACATCACCCTCTAAGTGCAGCCAGTGATCGTCCCGCACCCGCCGGTGCATCTCTTCACCTGCGTAAGTGCCACACTCCACCACCAGCGGCAGGATGGCACCGTGCGGCAGCTGATCCAGCAGAAACTGCGAGACGTAACCGGTGGCCGTTGCCGTGATGCCGGTGGCGCTCTCCTGCCCGCTGCCGGTATCGATCAGCGTCAGCCATTCACCATACAGCTCGCGTCCCCAGGCGTGCGCAGGAACCCGCTTCTGCGCAATGCCCAGCAGCATCGGATGTCCCCATGCGCCTGCGCCGGTATGCAGATCGAAACTCAGGATCTGTTCTGCCCGCAGCAGATGGCCGGTTACGATCTTCTGCAGCGTCCGCTGCGACCAGGTGGCGTGCTCTCCGCCATAAAACAGGCCATCAGCGTGCTGATACTGTCCGGCCTCCACCACCCGCTTGATCGCCGGCCAGCCGTCGCGCTGCAGCGCGGCAGCCAGCAGCCGATCCGCCTCTGCCCGCTCGCCGTGATAAAACGCGTGATAGCGTGCATAGTCAGCGTTATCCGGCAGCGGCGCGCTGAACGGAATAAAATTGCGGTTCAGATCGATATTCTCTTCATTGACGCGCCGCAGATGCGCCGCTCCCCACGGGTTCAGCAGATGAATCAGCATCACAGCACACTCTGCCGGTAAGCGGGCCGCATCCAGATCTTTCAGCCACTCTATCTGATTATCCGACCCGTAATATCCCTCCACGCCGTGCGTGCCGGAGATAATCAGCATGACGCGCGAGGCGTGCGGGTTGCCAATCACGGCAAGATCGGTAAACAGCGCTTCACCGGCCGGACCGCATAACGGATGCTGCCAGGTGTGCAGCGCCCCTTTTTTATGCTCAACGGCAGCCAGGAAGCGGGCCCGTTGCGTGCGGTAATCGGTCAGGTTACGCATAATTCTCCTGCTGGCAGATAACGGATTCACACATCCCGATCAGGGATAAACTTTATATTTGAAATACTTCTGCGCCAGGCGATCGTAGGTACCGTTGCGGTGCAGTTCTGCCAGGGCCGCATTAATCAGTTTAAGATTTGCGACATCATCTTTGCGCAGCCCGATTCCCACGCCGTTACCTAATACAGCTTTATCGGTCAGGGTCACTTTATTCACATATTCCTTTCCTTCTGCGGTATTCAGGAAGCCCTGATCGGCAGACACCGCATTCGCCAGCGTGCCATCAAGGCGTCCGGCAACGAGATCGGGATAAATCTCCATCTGGTTGGGATAGGAGACCACGCTGACGCCTTTGGGTGCCCAGTAAGTCTGCGCGTAGGTTTCCTGAATAGTCCCCTGCGCTACGCCGATGTTTTTACCGCGCAGCGTGGCGATGTCATCAGTCAGGGCGCTGTCAGCCGGGGTGATGAGCGCGCTGGGGGTGACATAAAGCATATCGCTGAATGCAACCTGCTCGCGTCGTTTCTCCGTCATCGACATGGCTGACAAAATCGCGTCAAACTTCTTTGCCTGCAGCGCCGGAATAGAGCCATCAAAGCCAATCTGAACCCATTTGCAACTCACTTTGGCCTGGGCACAAATGGCGTTGCCGAGATCGATGTCAAACCCCTGCAGCGAGCCATCGCTGGCTTTGGATTCAAAAGGGGGAAAGGTGGGATCGACGCCAAAACGCAGCGTCTGTTGCGCCGCGGCTGACTGAATAGCGCAGTACGAGAGCAGCAGAGCCAGTGAAATTCGCTTATACATAATTCTCTCCGGAAGGCTGAAAGCACAGAGAGCAGTCATATCATGACCCGCAGCATTCAGCCAGAGCGGCAGCCGCGATTTGCAGAGCAAATTCTTATAATAGTTAGGGGGTTAGCGAAAATTACGACGGCCATCAGATTAACTTAAGGCGGCGGGTGACGTTTTCCTGACTGAAACCCGGCACGAAGCGGCCGCTCCGTGCCGGGTGAATCACGTTATCAGAAACCGCTAAGCACCAGCTTGCCGCGCGCGCGTCCGCTCTCGATCAGCGCATGCGCTTTGCGCAGGTTAGCAGCATTGATGCTGCCGAGATGCTCCCCGGCGGTGGTCTGCAGGGTGCCATCATCAATCAGCTGGCTGATACGCTGCAGAATCTCATGCTGGCGCTGCATATCCGGCGTTTCAAACAGCGAGCGCGTAAACATCAGCTCCCAGTGTAATGAGATCGCTTTACGCTTGAGCGGCATGGCATCCAGCGTCTCCGGATCGTCAATCAGCGCCAGCTTACCCTGCGGCGCCAGCACCTCAATCAGCTGCGTATAGTAGCTGTCAGTATGGGTAAGCGACGCAACATACTTCACCGTGTCGATGCCGAGCGCACGCAGCTGCTCCGCCAGCGGCTGGTGATGATTGATAACGTGATGCGCGCCCTGCTGCTGCACCCACTCTTCAGTCTCAGGACGGGATGCCGTACCGATAATTGTCAGCCCGGTGAGTTTGCGTGCCAGCTGGGTGAGAATAGAACCCACTCCCCCGCCCGCGCCCACAATCAGCAGCGCTGCGTTCTCATCCGCCTGCACCTCAAAACGGTCAAACAGCAGCTCCCATGCGGTGAGTGACGTCAGCGGCAGCGCAGCCGCATCGGCATCGCTCAGGGAGCGCGGTTTGTGGCCGGCGATGCGCTCATCCACCAGACCATACTCTGCGTAGCTGCCGGCCCGGCTGATATCGCCGGCATAAAACACCTCATCGCCCGGCCGGAACAGCCTAACCGCTTCACCCACCGCCTCTACCACACCGACGGCATCCCAGCCCAGAATGCGCGGCTGCTCAGTGGCGGCGCCTTTACGTACTTTGGTGTCGACCGGATTCACCGCAATGGCATTGATTTTGACCAGCAGATCGCGGGCGCCGGGCTGAGGTTTGGCGACATCAGCGTCATACAGCGCATTTTCATCCGAAATGGGTAAGCCGTTCTGACTATAAACAATGGCTTTCATGCCTTATCTCCATGGTGATTGACAGATTTTCTGAATACCCATCAAGCATAGCGGGCAATGGCGCATGGAAAAATCGACGTTGCAGGGGAAGACTTTCACTCGTAGAGTGAAAATCCGGTTTGCCAGGTAAAAACGTCATGGTTCGTCTCGAAGATATTACGCTGTTTGTCCGCTCAGCTGCGCTGGGCAGCTTCTCCCGTGCCGCGCGCGAAGCAAACCTGCTGCCGGGTCAGGTCAGCGCGGCAATTCAGCGGCTGGAGCGCGATCTCGATCGCCGCCTGTTTGCGCGCTCAACGCGCAGTCTGCGGCTGACCGCCGAGGGTGAGCGCTATCTGCCTTTTGCACAGGAGATGCTGGCGCTGATGCAGGCAGGTGCAGAGAGTCTGCAGCGTCATGACGACGAACTGCGCGGTGAACTGAAAATTGCGATGCCATCCGATATCGGGCGGCATATCCTGCTGCCGTTACTGACCCGTTTCTGCCGTCAGCATACCGGATTGCAGCTGCGCCTTTCACTCTCCGATCAGGTCAGTAACGTCTTCCGCGATCCGGTAGATATCGCTATTCGCTACGGCAAATTAGAGGAGAGCAGCTACGTTGCGCTGCCGCTGGCTGAAAATAACCGGCGGGTACTGGTCGCATCACCCGATTATCTTATTGAACATGGCCGGCCTGCCGCGCTGACCGATCTCACCCGCCATCACTGTCTGCCGTTTATGATGGGAGGCCACGTATATGATAAATGGAGCTTTCCGCAGGCGGAGGGCGCGCAGCTTATCACGGTAAAAAGCCGCCTTATGTGTGATGACGCGGAAGTCGCACGCCGCTGGGCGCTGGCAGGAATGGGTATCGCCTATAAGTCCTGGCTGGACGTGGCTGAGGATGTACATCAGGGGAGGCTGGAGTTGATTCTGCCTGAGGTAAAAGGTGAGGCGACGCCACTGCATCTGATCTGTCCGCACCGCAGGCAATTCTCGCCAGCGATTCGCGCCCTGCACCATCACTTACGTGAGCATCTGCAAAACAGCGTGTCGCTGCCGGGCAAAGATTAATGGGTGAGCCAGCGGTTAACCGCTACTCTCACGCTTATCAGCGCCAGCATCACGAATAATCCCGTTCGGATTTCTCTCTATTCTCTGCTGCCTTTACGCTATCAAACCAGAGCCGGTCAGCTTTTCCTGACGCGTAACCCTTGTCCGCCTCCGGTTTAAGATGGCCTGGCATGGTATTCTTATTCTGAATCAGTAATAGTAAGCCACAGCACATATTTGTCAGGCTAACTATTCAGGATAGATAATGTCTTATTCCAGACCCCGATCGCGCAACCTGCTCACACACATCGTGCTGTTTATTGTGGTAATCAATGTCATTGATGTTATTCATGCGCTGCTGAGCTGATGTCAGACAGCCAGATGAATATCGCGGGAGGGAGCGGTGCTGCAGCACCGCACTTTCTCAGGAGTTATCGGGAGGCGTACTGCTTTCACTGAACTGCGGACGCTGGCGGGTCACTGAATAAACCACATGTTTCGGCTTAGCCGTATCCGTGGTGATATCAACGCCCGGAATGGTGACTTTGCCAAAACCAAACAGCGTCTGTACATAGCCGCCGATTTCATGCTTGCCTGCCGCCACGCGGATCTCTTTATTCTCACCTTTTTTCAGCATGCCCGCTTCCTGGCCGTCAACGGTAACATACACTGCCGATCCATCATCCGTGCGCGTAACCAGGTGTGAAACGTTGATTACCGTAGGTCCGCTGGCAAAGGGCGTGTCGGTGTTGCTGTTCTCAATCGGTGCGGCAGCACTCACCTCTGCCGGCGCGGTGCTGGCAGTCTCATCAGCGTGATGACGGGCGCAGCCGGTAAGCAGTAAGGCAGCGGTTAAAGAAGCCAGTGTAAAACGTGAAAGCATTGTGACGATCATCCCTTAGCAAAATGAGAAGCGTTTAGTTTAGCGTGGCTTCTCATGTGATAACAGTCACAGGATTCCAGTATTTTCCGAAAAACCTGCCGCCGGCTAACTGCTGCTGGCCGCCAGAATCGCCAGGTCCGTATAGCCCCGCTCCGCCAGCTCGCTGGCCGCCTGTGCGGCGCGTATACCGCTGGCGCAAACCAGCACGATGCGCCGCCCAGTGGGTGGCTGCCAGGCCGCCAGATCTGCCGGCAAAATACGCTCAGCCTGGCTTGCCACGCTGTGGGGCGCTTCATCCCGGCTGCGTAGCTCGACAATACAATCTGCCGGGGTAAGCAGCGAGCAGTCGATAAAGGGCACGCCCGGCACGACAGGCTCCTGCGCTTCATCAAAGCGAAACGCGCGAAAGTGCCAGTTCACAAAATCGCAGTTGACCAGTAATCCCAGCGGAGACGGCTGCAGATCAAGCAGCACCGTAAGCGCCATCTGCGCCTGTATGGCGCCAAGCGCGGCCACAGCCGGCCCCATCACCCCTGCCGTGTTGCAGCTGGCAGCCGTACGCGGCAGCCGGGGAAACAGCGCCCGGTAGCTGGGCGCACCTCCGCAAAATCCGCCCGCATAGCCCTGCCGGCCCAGCACTGAAGCGCTGATAAACGGTGTACCGGTCGCATAGCAGGCGTCTGAAAGCTGCCAGGTCACGGCAAAATTGTCGGCCGCGTCGATGACCAGCGAACAGTCAGCCATAGCCTGCGCGATGTTGCTGGCCGTCAGGGCCTGTGCGCAGGTTTCGATATTGACCTCAGGATTGCGCTGCGTCAGCGCCTGACGCGCGCTGAGCACTTTTGACTGCCCGATATCCTGCTGCGTAAAGAGCGTCTGGCGATGCAGATTATGCAGCGCCACTTCATCGGCATCATAAATACGCAGCGTCCCCACGCCGGCCCCCACCAGCTGCGGCAGAAGCGTCGCGCTCAGACCGCCCGCGCCGGCTACCAGCACGCGCGCCTGCGCCAGCTTACGCTGCCCTGACGCACCAATTTCCGGCAGTACCATCTGTCGCTGATAGCGTTCCATCCTGTTCTCCTCAGCTTAGTGTGGCCAGACCGAATACCGGCGTTGATGCCATCGCCATATCGCGCTTTTCCATCAGCCCTGCCTCACAGGCACTGCGCCCCGCAGCAATGGCCTGGCTGAACGCCGCTGCCATGCGGATGGGATCGCCCGCTTTCGCGACGGCGGTATTAAGCAGAATGCCGTCAAAGCCCAGCTCCATCGCCTGCGCCGCCTGGGAAGGAGCACCGATCCCGGCATCGATAATCAGCGGCGTATCCGGGAACCACGCCCGCATGGCGCGCAATCCGTCAATATTACGCAGGCCCTGCCCTGAGCCAATCGGTGCGCCCCAGGGCATCAGTAGCTCGCAGCCGGCAGCCAGCAGTTTCTCGCCAACAATCAGATCTTCCGTGGTATAGGGAAATACGCTAAATCCTTCAGCACACAGGATGCGTGCGGCTTCCACCAGCGCAAACGGATCGGGCTGCAGCGTATCGGCATGCCCAATCACCTCAAGTTTGATCCAGGCCGTATTGAACAGCTCGCGCGCCATATGCGCCGTGGTTACCGCCTCTTTCACCGTGTGGCAACCTGCGGTATTGGGCAGTACGCGAACGTTAAGGCTGGCCAGCAGGTCGCGAAACGCGGCACCCGCACTGCCCTCCCGCCGCAGGCTTACGGTAATAATTTCACTGCCCGCCGCCGCTATCGCCTGCTGCAGAATGGCCGGTGACGGATACCCTGCTGTACCCAGCAGAAAGCGCGATGTGCCCGTAAAGTCGTAAAACATGCGTTACCCTCCCTGCATCGGTGACAGGACTTCCAGCTGGCAGCCTGCCGCAAGCGGCTGACGGGAGTAAGCGCTTCTGGGCACGAAGTTGCCATTCAGCGCTGTCGCCACGCAGCTGGCATCGATTTGCTGCTCCTGCAGCAGTTCGCTGACTGTCTGCGCCTGGGTTTCAACGATCTGTCCGTTAAGCTGGATTTGCATAAGGGGTCTCCTGAATCAGTTTTTGCATCAGCTGCTCTGCCAGCATCGGCGCCAGCAGAAAGCCGTGGCGATACATGCCGTTAAGATAATAAATACCGTTTTCATAACGAATTTCGGGCAGGTTATCCGGCCAGGCGGGCCGCAGGCCGCTGGCGCTCTCGATAATGCGCGCTTCAGCCAGCGCCGGATGTATCGCCCAGGCGGCGCTCAGCAACTCCATCATGGCGCGCGCGCTGATGGCGCTGTCATCATCGCTCTCGACCATGGTGGCACCCAGCATAAAGCAGCCGTTACGCCGCGGAACCAGATAGCAGGGAAAACGCGGATGCAGCAGACGAAGCGGTCGTGAAAAGTGCAGATCCCGACTCTGTAAGATAATCATTTCACCGCGCACGGCCCGCAACGAGGGCAGCGCGTCGCGGGCATGAATGCCACGACAATCGATGATCTGGCCGGAAGGCGCGGAGTGATGGAACGTTACACCGTGCGCCTCAAGCTTCTGGCGCAGCTCAGTGAGCGCCAGCCGGGGATCGAGATGTGCTTCGCCCGCAAACAGCAGCCCCCGTGCGAAGCGATCCTCCAGCGCCGGCTCTACCTCTGCCGGATTGACCCACTGATGCGCGTGAGTCAGGCGCGCAAAACGGTTCAGCTCCTGACTGTCGCGTGGCGGAGCCAGCACCAGCGTGCCCTGATGCTCAACGCAGCTTACGCGCTGCTGCCACCAGCGAGCGGCATGCTGACCCAGTGAAATAACGTCGGCGGGGGCGCTTTCTGCTTCACACCAGGGTGCCAGCATGCCACCGGCATACCAGGATGCGGGCGGACGCTGCGCGTCATCGATCACTTCAACAGATTCACCGCGCTCCGCCAGCAGGGTTGCCACGCATAGCCCGCTGACGCCTGCGCCTAACACGCTCCAGCGGCTCATTGTCGGTTTTCCGGATAAAAAAGAAGGGTCACATCGGCCTCTCAGTGTTGACTGAGACCCGCGGATACAGGAAGGGAGATAAGGAGGTGCAGCCGTTTGCTGCAGCATTCCGGACGGCACCGGTCTGGCGCCCTCAGTCTTCCTACGCCAGTATCAACTGGGTCAGGTTCAAAGGGTCGCTGAACCGCGCGGTTGCGCTATCAGCCTCTCAGTCTCTGTGGCGAGACTCCCCCGACATCTTTAGTTTTATTCAAGCCGCATCACGCCGTCAAGGAGAGCCTTTTAAGGCTCTCTTCAGGAGCTTACATTTTGCGCTGCAAAAAACGATTATTTACGGCTTCTCCTTACTTATAAACAATAACTTAGAAGCCGTTTTGAACGCGGTTTTCTGGCTTATCGGCGTCTGAGACCAGAAATCAGATCACATTAAATTAATATATTTTCTACGGAAAACAGCGAATGTAATGCCACGTTTACGTCTGGGATCATGAAAGACTCAAAGCCTTAATTCGTCGCGGCGAGGGCTTTGGCTGCTTCCTGTGGGTCGGTAATGCTGCGGTAATAAACTTTGCCGAAGGTGCGATCGGGCACGCCGCCCAGCTCGATCCCGGTCATTGTTTCATGCATGAATTTAGCCCATAAAAAACCCGCTCGGGACGGGTGTGTTTTTATCAGAAAGTTTTCATCGGAATGTAATCTGAACAATATCGAATAATTTTTTCATCATCTGTGATTAAGGTCAGCGCCTCCATGTTCGCCTGAGCAACGATCAGCCGGTCAAACGGATCGCCATGCATATCACGAGGCAAACGTTTAAGACTTACGGTGTGATGTGATGAAATGGGAAGTTCGTTATAACCGTTTGCGAGCAAGCCGCGCAAAATCTCCTCTGGATCAACCGTAAAATGAGGTTTACCTAACGCGAATTTTATGGCGATTTCATGAATAGATGCGGCGGAAAAATATAGCTCGTTTAAGGGATCAACAATCAGATCGAAACAGGCTTGCGGAAGACGCTTAGAGTCTGCGCAAGCCCAGATAAGATAGTGAGTATCAAGTAGATAGCGATTAAAGATGTTCCGCGTTCTTACAGGACTAGTCATTGCCACCTTCAAACATCGACTGGATTTCATCTGACATGAAATCGTTGAAATTATCAGGAATGGCATACTTTTTATGATCTAAAAAGCCAACACGGTTTAACAGAGGCGCTGATTTATAAGGAACTATCATGGCTATCGGATCGCCGTGGTTAGCAATGATGAAACTTTCACCGCTACTCGCTGAACTCAAAATCTGAGAGTAACGAGCTTTCGATTCGGCTACATTCAGGACTTTCATATTAACCTCATTAATTGCGGTCATGAGGTCATATTATCACCTACCTGATAAAAGTGGTCAAGTGGCCATATTTTATATAAGCAACTGATATTGATACTATTATTTGATAACCGATGTTTATTCTATGAAATGGACGAATATTCGGGATCGGAAAATTTGCATCGAACAAAGTTAAACAGGGATGAAAATCGTCATTGATATGGCCAACATGCTAATGGGTGCAAAACGTTCAGTCCTGGATGTTCTTGATCAGCTTTGAGAGCTCAGCAACGACTCAGGTCGCGTGGTCCCGGCGTTGAGCTTAAATCAGATCATGGTTGCCTTTACCCGCGCACGCGAGAAGACCGAGCTCAAATGGAAAGTTTCAGCGCCAACTTTTCACAAGATTCGCTAGCGTGATTTCGGCCCGAAGATGACATGAAAAACCTGCATCGCAACGGAGTGGATCGCGCTCTCAGCCTATGTTATACACACTCATGTTAATGAAAATGATGAGATTTTACGGATAATTATCCGCCTACTCTACTTTGGCAAATGACGGAAGACTTATGGAACAGATTAGAATCGCCTTTATCAAGGCTGGCTGGCATAAAGATATTGTGAACAATGCGCTGGCAGGATTTGTCAGTGAATTCAATGAGCAGGGCGCAGACAGCGTGCTGAAAACCTATGATGTGCCCGGTGCTTTTGAGATGCCGCTGCTGGCAAAGCGCCTGGCCGAAACCGGTCGTTTTGATGCCATTGTCTGTGCCGCGCTGGTCGTGGATGGCGGGATTTACCGTCACGATTTTGTTGCGCAGGCAGTGGTTGACGGCCTGATGAGCGTGCAGCTCAGTACCAACGTACCGGTGTTTTCTGTTTCACTGACGCCACATAATTTTCAGCCGGTCAATGAACTGGAATCATTTTATACCGAGCATTTTATTAAGAAAGGAAAAGAAGCTGCACGAGCCGTGCTGGCTATCCATCAGCTTAATATTGATTAAGGCTGATAAAGCATTACGTTTGTTCCGCCTGTTTAATAATGGCGTGCAATGCAGAAATAAGCTTATTTACAGGACGCGCAATAATACCATTATGCGCGTCCTGTCATATTTACTGTTTAACGACTTGCTTCATGGCCAATCAATCCGCCAATAGCCGCCCCGCCCAGCGTACCGAAGGTACTGCCGCCGGTCAGCACAGCACCGCCCAGGGCGCCGACACCAGCACCAATTGCGGTATTTTTACCACGATGAGACATGCCGCTGCATGCGGTAACAGACAAAGCCAGCACCAGTACGGCGGCAATATTAAAGCTGCGTTTTAAAGTCATCAAAATCCTCATTACCATTTAATAATGGAATGCAATCAGGTTAATGTTGTTAGTTATTTGATCGCCCTTTGCCAGCAGGCGGCATGGGTCTCAGGATGCGAATTTAAAGTGCTGCAGAAATTTAAGAAAGGTAAAAATTCTTATTTTAGTCTGGCCCTGTCCGGGTTCCGAATTAAGCGCTGATAAAACAGCCAATGGTGAAGAAATAATGGAGAATAGTTATGAATAAAGGGTAGCGCGCCGCAGCACGCTACCCTTTTTGGCTATTAACGCTGAGGATGATTCACTTCAAGCGGACGCAGATCAAACACCAGCACCTCGGCATCATTACCATTCGCAAAAGTCAGCGCCGTTTCATTACGCACCCGCGCGCCGTCGCCCGCGCTGAAGCGCACGCCGTTAACCTCAATACTGCCGCGCGCAACATGAATATAGGCGTAGCGATCGGCTGCCAGCGTCAGCGTCTGCTGCTCATTATCGTTGAACAGGCCGGCATAAATACGCATATCCTGTCGCACCTGCAGCGAACCGGACTCGCCCTGCGGCGAGACAATCAGGCGCAGTTTGCCGCGCTTATCCTGTTCCGCCACGGAAACCTGCTGATAGCCTGGCGCGGTATTGCGCTCTGCCGGCACAATCCAGATCTGCAGAAAATGCACGTTGTCGCTTTTCGAGTGATTAAACTCGCTGTGCGTCACGCCGCTGCCAGCGCTCATCAGCTGCACATCACCCGGCACGATAACAGAACCGGTACCCATTGAGTCTTTGTGCTCCAGAGCACCTTCCAGCACATAGGAGATGATCTCCATATTATTGTGCGGATGGGCACCAAAGCCGCGACCGGGTGCAACCTGGTCGTCGTTAATCACCAGCAGATCAGAGAAGCCCACCTGCTGTGGATCGCGGTAGCCTGCAAAGGAAAAGGTGTGGCGTGAATACAGCCAGCCGTGATCGCCGGTGCCGCGCTGATTTGAAAGGCGTTGTTCAATCATGATCTGCTCCTGAATAAGTAAGGGAAACGATTTTGCTTCCTGATGTGATTCAGTATACGTAAACTGATTTGCTCAACAATGTGCTGACATGACAATCACTGTCACGAATTAGTGGACACTATGCAGATAGACGATCTTCGTATTTACGTTGCTGTTATCCATGCGGGCAACTTCAGTGCAGCCGCTGAACAGCTGATGCTTTCAAAGCAGTATGTCAGCCGCCGCATGGCGGCGCTGGAAGCGGCGCTGGGCACCCGCCTGCTCAACCGGAATACCCGCAAGCTTTCGGTGACAGAAAATGGTCTGCTGTTTGCGCATCACGCACAGCGCATACTGGATGATGTACAGGAAGCGGAACTGGCAGTATCCGGTCGTCATCAGGCTCTGCAGGGTAACTTCCGTCTGAGCGTGCCGATGTCGTTTGGCATTACGCATCTCTCCCCCTACATTGCTGAATTCCTCACGCTGCATCCCGGCCTGCAGTTTCAGGTTGAGCTGGCCGATCGCCATGTCGATATGGTGGGAGAAGGATTTGATATGGCTATTCGCATCGGCACCCTGCCCGACTCCAGCCTGATCGCACGCAGGCTGGGCGAATTCCGGCGGCTGATCTGCGGCAGCCCTGCCTATCTTCAGGGCGCCGGAGCGCCGGAGACGCCTGCGGAACTGTCGCTGCACCGCTGCCTGCGCTACGGCCGGGAAAGTCAGCAGGGCTGGGAGCTGTTCAGGGACGGGCAGCGCAGCGTCGTGGCAGTTCAGGGGCCGATGGTCAGTAATAATGGTGAAATGCTGCGCGATGCGGCGATTGCCGGGCTGGGGCTGATCCTGCTGCCGGAATTTATCGTGGCGCCGGCGCTGGCCAGCGGTGAATTAATACGCGTGCTGGATGCGTGGCAGCCCGCCTCGCTGCACCTTAATGCGCTCTACCCGCAGCATCGCCAGCGCAGCGAGATCCACCGGCAGTTTATTGCGTTTTTACAGCAAAAACTGGCGGCTCAGTGAGCCAGCGCCAGCAGCGCTGCACCCAGCATGCCACCCTGATGAGCATGGCGGCCGGGGATCACCAGCGGCTGCGGCGTACGGCGCAGCACCCGCTGCTGCACCGCCTCGTTAAGGGCAGCTATCAGCGGAACAACGGAGGCCAGCCCGCCGCCGACGGCGACGCAGCTCGCTCCGGTGATGTTAACGGTGTAGGCCAGCGGCTCACTCACCAGCTGGAGCCACGCCTCCAGCGTCTGCTGCGCCTGGTTTTCGTCTGCCTGCCAGCGTGAAACGATCGCTTTGCTGCTGAGCGTTTCATCATGCAGCACGCGGTGCAGGGTTTCCAGACCGCGCGCTCCGCCATAAGTATCAAGACAGCCGCTCTGACCGCACGGGCACGGCTGACGCGGTATGGCAACCGTTTTGCCTGCGATATCAACTTCGCGTAGCGTGATCGGGCCATGTCCCCACTCACCGGTTAAGCCATTCTGACCGGTGATCAGCCGGCCATCTGCAACCAGTCCGCCGCCCACGCCTGAACCGAGGATAGCGCCCAGCACCACTTTATGCCCCTGTCCAGCCCCGGCCAGCGCCTCCGCAACGGCAAAACAGTCGGCATCGTTATGGACCGTGACCGGACGCTGCAGGTATGCGCCAAGCTCCTGCGCCATATGACGTCCGTGAAAGGCAGGTATGTTACTGGCAAACATCTCGCCGCTCAGTGGCGCTACAATTCCGGCGGTGGAAACCGCGACCGGGGAGTGCGCGCTGAAATGTGCCTGATGTCTGGCGATCGTATCGCTGACGGTAGCGCAAAACGCTTCCCAGGAGCGGGCGGGCATCGGCTGCTGATCGAGCAGCTGGATCTGCTCAGCCTGCGTCATCACGCCAAGTTTAATAAATGAACCGCCAAGATCGAGGCAGATTACCGGTAAGGCAGGAATAGTCATTGCAGAGTCCGCTGGGTCAGCAAAAAGTTGCTGGCAATGTAAATAAAATAACGCCGGCAGGAAACGGGCCGCACAGGTTTTTTCGCATCGGCGCAATAAACGGCTAAAAGGTATGCAGACGCCGCGCAGGATTACCGGCGCCAGCCTGGCGCATCATCATGCTCATTTCATTAATACCTGAAACTGCGGATTAAACTCATCAAACAGCGGCAGCGCTGCCGCACCCAGCGCGGCGGTATCACTGCCGCTCATTCCGGTCCGTATGCGCGTGGCGGTCAGGTAGCGCCCGCGCACAGACTGGTAAAGCGGCGGCAGGCGCGCAACGATTTTCTCCAGCAGGGCAGCGGGGATCATACCGCCAATGATCACGCTCTCCGCGTCAAAGATGCACTCCAGCATATTGATGGCCTGGCGCAGCGGCGTCAGCGCAGTGGCGATCCACGCGTCAAACAGCTCTGCCGGCACCGCCAGCAAATCGTCCGGCAGCGCGGTCATGGGATCAAGCCCGCAGAATTCATAGGCTGCCTGCAGCGAGACATAGCGTTCCAGGCACCCCTGATTGCCGCAGTAGCAGTCGCGCCCGCCGGGATCCACCACCATATGGCCAACTTCACCGGCGTTATGTGCATCACCGCTGCAGACGTGACCATCAACAATGATACCTGCACCCAGCCCGGTACCAATGTAGAGATAGATAAACGAATTAAGATGGCGCGCCACGCCGTGAAAGCGCTCGCCAATTGCCGCTACCGTGGCATCATTTTCCAGCGTCACCGGCAGCTGACTGAGTGCCGCCAGCTCTCCTGCAATATCGACATCTTCCCAGCCGTGCAGCGTGGTCGGCCCCAGTGAAGAGAGTCCCTCAACGCCAAAGGGCCCGGGCATCACAACGCCGATACCCAGCACTTTGCGCCAGCGCGCACCCAGCTGCGACTTAATCTCATCCAGCACCGAGACGATGCGCGCCAGCGTGGCAGCAGGCTCCGGTTTTTGCACCATAATGAGACGGCGAAAATGAATTTCGCCGGTTAAATCCACCAGCACCATCAGCAGCGTCTGGTGATCAAGATGAATACCGATTGAAAACGCACTGGCCGGATTCAGCGTGACGGGAATAGCGGGCTGTCCGCGTCCCTGACGTCGCGGTCCATGGCTTATCAGCAGTTCAGCCTGTTCAAGTTCAGCGACAATATTGGATACCGTTTGCGCGGTCAGGGCCGTGAGCCGCGCCAGCTCAGCCCGTGTCAGTTCACCGTGCAGGCGAATGGCCTCAATGATCACGCGCCGGTTATGCGCCCGCGCGTGTTCAAGGTTAGTCCCTGATGTTCTCATCGTACTGTTTCCTTTTCACGCCTGGCCGCTCTGCCACCGCAACAATATCTATGATCGCTGGCACATTTTACAACCTGTTTACCTGACAGCGGCGGGAAAACGTGCAAAGTAGAAGCAGGACCCGCAGCAGATCGTTTCTGGCACATCGCTTGCTTACCTTTCTGTGGCATGGCAACTGACGCACACTTTTGCGCACGTTATTAAATCAATCAAATTGATTTAATTAATCTCTCACAGCTTTCAGGCGGACATATCATGAAAAAATCGGTTCACGGTTGTTTGGCACTGTTTCTGCTCGCCAGCGCTGCCAGCGCGACGGCGGCCACCTCACTCAATGCGCTGTTTATGACTCAGGCAGCCTATAGTGAGAGCGATATTCGCGCCATGACGCAGGCGTTTGAAAAAGCGAATCCGGACGTTAAGGTCAACCTTGAATTTGTGCCGTATGAAGCGCTGCACGACAAGATTGTCGCGGCACGGGGTGCGGGCGGAAATGGCTACGACGTGGTGCTTTTTGATGCGATCTGGCCGGCGGAATTCACAAAATTTAACCTGCTGCAGGATATCAGCAGCCGTATCAGTGCCGAAGATAAGGCGCAGATTTTCCCCGGTGCGCTTAAAACCGTGGTGTTCAACGGTAAAACGCTCGGTATGCCGTGGATTCTGGACACCAAATATCTGTACTACAACAAAGCGATGCTGGAGAAAGCGGGCATCCGCGACCTGCCGCAAACCTGGCAGCAGGTAATGGATGACGCGCGCATTATTAAAGAGAAAAAGATCGTGAATTATCCGCTGGTGTGGAGCTGGTCTCAGGCGGAAGCGCTGGTATGCGACTACACCACGCTGGTCTCCGGCTTTGGCGGGCAGTTCTATCAGAACGGCAAGCTTAGCTTCTCCAGCCCCGCTTCACTGCAGGCGGTAAAACTGATGAAAAGCTCGCTTGATGACGGACTGACTAACCCCGCCTCACGTGAGTATCTGGAAGAAGATGTGCGCAAAGCGTTCTCCAATGGCGACGCCGCGTTCGCGCTGAACTGGACCTATATGTACAACATGGCCAACGATGCAAAACAGAGCAAAGTTGCAGGTCAGGTTGGCATTATGCCTGCACCCGGCGATGCGCCAGGCAAAGCGGGCGCGGTCAACGGCTCAATGGGGCTCGGTATCGCCAGCGGCAGCACCCATGCCGATCAGGCGTGGCAGTATATCCGGTACATGACCTCTCAGCCGGTGCAGAACAACTATGCCCGTCTGAGCCTGCCTATCTGGAAAAGCTCTTATCAGGATGCGGCGGTGATGAAAGATCAGGAGAGCCTGATTAAGGCAGCGGACACGTCGCTGAGCGTAATGCTGTCACGTCCTGAAACCGCAGACTATTCGCGTCTCTCCAGCACGCTGCAGCAGCAGCTGCAGCAGGTGCTGACCGGCGGCGCGACCCCGGAAGCCGCCATGCAGGCGGTCGATAAAAGTGCCGCGCGGCTGCGCTAAGGAGCGGGCATGCTGAGTTTGCGTCAACGTGAGCGACGGCAGGCATGGGTGCTACTGGCCCCCATGCTGCTGGTCATGCTGCTGCTTACCGCCTGGCCGCTGATGCGGACCATCTGGCTGAGTTTTACCGACGCAGCCCTGATAGGCAGCGGCGATGCGCCCGGCTGGATCGGCGTGGAGAACTACCTGTACGCCTTAAGCGATCCCGACTTCCGGCTTTCGCTGTGGCGCACGCTCTATTTTACGCTGGTGTCGGTTGCTTTCGAGGGCGTCATTGGCGTGCTGGTGGCGCTGCTGCTTAATCAGCGGTTTACCGGCCGCAACGTGCTGCGCGTGCTGGTGATCCTGCCGTGGGCGCTGCCGACAATCGTTAACGCGATGATGTGGCGGCTTAATTTTAATCCGGACTACGGCAGCGTCAACGCGCTGCTGACACAGCTCGGTATCCTGGATGGCTATCGCAGCTGGCTGGGTTCACCCGACTCAGCGCTTAACGCCGTGATGTTTGCTGATGTGTGGAAGAACTATCCGCTGGTTACGCTGCTGGTGCTGGCTGCGCTGCAGTCGATTCCGGACGATCTTTTTGAGGCGGCGCGCCTGGACGGTGCCTCAGCCTGGCGACGGTTTCGCGCCATTACCTTTCCGGCCATCGTCGGAGCGCTAAGCGTGGCGCTGGTACTGCGCACCATTGATGCGTTCAAAATATTCGACATCATCTATGTCATGACCCGGGGCGGGCCGGTAGATAGCACCAAAACGCTCAGTTTCTACGTCTATCAGGAGTCCTTCAGCTATCTGCGCGCCGGCAGCGGAGCGGCCTATGCCATCCTGATGACGCTGCTGTGTGCCGTACTGATTGCGCTCTATATGCTGCTGCTGTGGCGGCAGCGTCGCCGGGGGAGTGCCCATGAAACGTAAGATGATATCTGTGGCTAAATATGTGGCGGCAGCCGCCGTGGCGCTGTCGGTTCTGGCCCCGATGGGCTGGCTGTTTCTGATGAGCGTCAGCGCCACCAGCGACCTGACGCGCGTGCCGCTGGAGTGGATACCGCGCCAGTGGGATTTCAGCCGCTACGGCCGGCTTTTGTCGCTGGCGCCGGGTGAACCGGGAACCCTGTTTCTGCATGCGCTGGGTAATAGTCTGCTGGTGGCGACGGGAGGAACGCTGGTCTGTCTGCTGCTGGCGATCCCGGCCGCTTTCAGCTTTTCGCGCTATCCCGGACGCGACGGCTGGCTGTTTGCGTCACTGGCCATCTATATGGTGCCGCCGGTGGCCTTTGTACTGCCGCTCTACTTTCTGCTGCAGCAGCTGGATCTGCTGAACACCCGCCCGGGTCTGATTATCGTTTACTGTTCGCTGATCCTGCCGTTTCTGACCTGGATGCTCAAAAACCAGTTTGACACTCTGCCGCGTGATATTGAACAGGCTGCGCGGCTTGATGGCCTGCGGGTGTGGCAGGTGCTGCTGCGCATCACGCTGCCGCTGGCAAAACCGGTTCTGGGCGCCGCAGCGCTGTTTGGCTGGCTGCTGGCGTGGGATGAATTTTTCTATGCCCTGCTGTTCACCAGCAATATTACGGCGCAAACGCTGCCGGTGACCATTGCCGGCTTTACTGCCGGACGCGCAACCGATGACGGCCTGATTGCTGCGGTTGGCATTCTGGCTTCGGTTCCCCCTCTGTTAATTGCTGTCTGGCTGCAGAAAACGCTGGTGAGCGGTCTGGCCAGCGGCGGGAGTAAAGGATGACAATTGACTGTAACGCAACGCTCTACGTCGCTGGCAACGTTAACGCCGATTTGATCATGGGTACGCTGGATAGCTGGCCACAGCGCGGCACTGAAGTCATGCTCCCTCAGAGTGAACTGCGTCCGGGCGGCTCGGCGGGTAACTGTGCGCTGGCACTGGAAGCGATGCAGGTTCGCCATCGCGCTGTCGCTAATCAGGGGAATGATGGCCTCAGCGCCTGGCTGGCGGGCTACTTCCCAAACAGTGCGGCGCACTGGAGACGCTACGCCTGCGAAACGTCTGTCACCGTTGGCATTACGCACAGCGATCACGAGCGCTCGTTTCTGAGCAATTTTGGTCACGTGGCGCAACTCAGCGCGGATGACGTACTGGATCAAATTCCGCTGCGTGCTGCACCGGGAGATATTGTTCTGCTGTGCGGCACCTTTCTCTGCCTGGCACTCAGTTCGCACTATGCCGCACTGCTGGAAGAACTGCAGCGGCGCGGCTTTATAACCGCCGTTGACACCGGCTGGCCTCCGCAGGGCTGGAATACGGCGGTGCGGCAGCAGGTTGCACAGTGGCTGCCGTACTGCGACTGGCTGTTACTGAATGAAGCAGAGACGCTGGGCCTCGGCGCGGCGGCAACGCTGCCGGAGAGCGCACGGCAGCTGGCGGGAGCCCTGAGCGGACGTGGCGGCTGCGTGGTGAAGCGCGGTAGTGCAGGTGCCGCCTGCTGGCAGGGTGCGCATTGGCTGGAACAGCCTGCCACTCCCGTCACCGTCGTGGATACCATAGGAGCCGGTGACAGTTTCAACGCCGGCTTTCTCACCGCGCTGTTACATCAGCAGCCGCTGAGCCGCGCGCTGCAGTGGGGCATTGCCGTGGCATCACAGGCGATCAGCACGCAGCCACGCCGCTATCCCGGCTGGCAACAGCTGCCATTTTCTGCAGAGGAGAGGTAATTTATGGCCAGTATTGAGCTCGTCAGCGTCGCCAGACGCTACGGCAAACAGACGGTATTGCATCCGCTCAGTCTCAGCATTCCCGATGGCAGTTTTACCGTACTGGTTGGCCCGTCCGGCTGCGGTAAGTCCACGCTGCTGAGGCTGCTGGCCGGGCTGGATAGTTTGTCAGAGGGAACCATTCTGATGAACGATATACCGATTGGCGATCGCGATCCGGCCGACCGCGACATGGCGATGGTGTTCCAGAGCTACGCGCTCTATCCGCACCTTACCGTGGCTGAAAACCTCGCCTTTCATATGCAGGTTAAAAAGGTGGGCCGCGCGGAGCAGCAGAGTAAGATTGCGCGCGTTGCCGCTATTCTGGGTATCGATAAATTGCTGCAGCGCTACCCGCGCGCCCTCTCCGGCGGCCAGCGTCAGCGCGTGGCGATGGGCCGGGCGATGGTGCGAAATCCTCAGGTTTTCCTGTTTGATGAACCGCTCTCTAATCTTGATGCTCAGCTGCGCATGGAGCTGCGGGCTGAAATCAAAGCACTGCACCAGCGTTTTAAAACCACCATGATTTATGTCACACACGATCAGGTTGAGGCGATGACGCTGGCCGATCAGATTGTAGTAATGCGCGAAGGTCAAATCGTTCAGCAGGGCGCCCCGCTCAGCATTTACGATCGTCCTGCGGATCTGTTTGTCGCCCGCTTTATCGGCTCGCCTCCGATGAATCTGCTGCCGGCGCACCTGGTAACGCGTGATGGCGTGCCGGGCATTGAATGTGAAGATCTCTGGCAGCCGCTTCCTCCGCGCTGGCAGCACGCGGCACAGGAAGGGGCTGCGCTGATGATTGGCATCCGCCCCCACGATTTGATACCGGCGATGCAGGACAGTCTGGCGCAGGTCGCCGTTACGGAGATCACCGGAGAATCCACGCTGCTGCATCTGACGTGGCACGGGCATACGCTGCATATGCAGGTACCTGGCCGTCACGCAGCCGGCAGCGGCGATCCGCTGACGATTGCGCTGCGCATGGAAAAAATCCACCTGTTCGATGCGCAGAGTGGCCAGCGTCTGCCGGAAGCGCCGCCGTTACCGTGAACGTTATCCTTCTGCGGGTGTGGTTGCCACGTTGTCATGCTGCATTAAGGCGATCGCCACCAGTACCAGCATGGAGAGCAGTTCAGTCCCCAGCGTACCGCTGATAGCACTCAGCCAGGATCCGGTCTGGCTGAAATGGCTGAATACGCCGCCCAGCAGCATCGGCCCCAGCCCCATCGCCGACTGCTGCACGGTCGACAACATGGCGCTGCCAGCGCCCGCCTGATGATGCGGAATATCGCGCATGCCAATACGGTAGAAGGTACTGACGATAAAAGACTGACCAAATCCAATGAGTGCCGTGGCTGGCGCCAGCGCAAGAATACCCGCCTGCGGCCACCGGAGCTGCAGGGTTGCCATCAGAGCCAGCAGGCCGGTGATCTGAATAGCACAGCCAGCCAGCAGCATTGTGCGCGTACCAAAGCGCGTGACCAGTGCGGTCGACCGCATGGCACCGATAAAATAGGCTACCCCCAGCGCTATGAAAGCGTTACCGGAGTCAAAGGCGCTGAAGCCAAGCCCGGACTGCAGCGTCAGAGCCATGACAAACATAAACCCGCTCCAGCAGGAGAAAAAGATAACGGCAAGCGTAAGGCTGAAACGCACGCCGGGTAAACGCAGCAGTGACGGGGGCAGCAGCGGTGAATGGCCTGACGCTTCAGCACGCACAGAGACCCGCCGCAGCTGCAGCAAAAACAGCGGCGCCAGCAGCAGTAACAGCACGCATGGCCAGCGCCAGTTCAGCACCGGCCCCAGCGCCAGGCTCAGCAACAGTGCGCCTGTGGCTCCGCCCAGCAGCAGCGCACCGCTGATATCAACCGGTACGCGGGTCGCATTGCGGGTTTCCGGAATAAAGCGGCGCGCAGCCACCAGTACGCCCAGACAGATCGGCAGGTTGATCAGAAACACGCTGCGCCAGCCATACCCACCCGGATCGGCTTTGATAAGAAAGCCGCCCAGCACCTGACCAATCACGAACGCCAGCCCGCCCATTCCGCCATAGAGACCAATCGCCCGCGCATGCTCCCTGCCCTGCAGCGTAATATGCAGCGTTGCCAGGATCTGCGGCACGATAAGTGCCGCACCCACTCCCTGCAGCGCGCGGGCAAACATCAGCATCCCGGCCCCGCTTGCCATACCGCACAGCAGCGAAGCCAGGGCAAAGATCCCGACACCGCTGATAAAAACCCGGCGCCGGCCATAGTTATCTCCGAGCCGCCCTCCCATCGCGAGGCAAACGGCAAAAGTAATACCATAGACAGCAACAATCAGCGCCAGCTGGGTGGGCGTTGCCTGCAGGCTATGCGCCATTGCATCCAGCGCCACGTTAACGATTGAAAAGTCGATCATAGGCAGTAAGAGTCCGGCCAGCAGTACCATCAGACCCGCCTGACGAAGTTGCGGAGTGTGCATCAGTTTCACCTTGTTTTCGTGTTCATTGCGGCATAGCATCTGCTGAAAAATAACCGGGTACCAGTTTTTGATTATCATGGTATTAAAACCACCCGTCTGGCCGGAGAAATGACGCTGATGTCGATTCAACCCGCTGTAAAATATGCTGAAAAAGAGGTTCATACGAATCGCAAACTGCTGGGCGCCTTTTTGCGTTCCCGACGGGAAAACCTCGATCCTGTCAGGCTGGGTCTGCCGCGTATGCGCCAGCGGCGCACGCCGGGCCTGCGCCGCGAAGAGGTCGCCCAGCTGGCTGATGTCGGCGTCACCTGGTACACCTGGCTGGAACAGGGTCGCGATATTAAAGCGTCGCTGAAAACGCTGACGGCGATCGCATCAGCACTGCAGTGTAATGACGTTGAAACGCAACATCTTTTCTCGCTCGCCGGTCATAAACTGCCCGCCCTTCAGGTTGCCGCCTGCTGCAAACTCGCTGAGCATAATCAGCAGATGCTGGATGCTATCCAGCTGCCGGCCATTATTGAGACACCGCGTTTTGACATCATTGGCTATAACGCTGCGTGGTGTGCGCTGATGGGTATAGATCTGGCAAGCGTAGAGGCTGAGGATCGCAACTGTATCTGGCTGGCGTTTAATCATCCCGGCTGGCGCGGCATGATACGCGACTGGGATGAAGTCATGCCGCAGATGGTGGCCATGTTTCGCGGCCAGATGGGAGAACACCTTGGCGATCCGCACTGGGAAAGCTTTCTCACCCGGCTGATTAACAGTTCTGATGAATTTGCACAGACCTGGCAGCGTTACGAGCTGGGAAAAGTGGAGAATCGGATCAAGCGTTTCTGGCGGGCGGAAACCGGGGAATTTACGCTGCGTCAGAATAACTGGTGGTCCGCTTCACGCAATGGCGACCGCCTGCTGGTTTACGTCCCGGCAGATGAAACAAGCGCAGCGGCACTGGAAAAACTCATTGCCGGATATCAGGCGCTGCGCTCCACAAATGCGTTAATCTGACTATGCTTACTTCATGATAAATAATCAGGAGAGAGCATGAAATTTCTTTATTTCGTTGCGCTTATTGCGGCGGCGGGTTATTTGCTGGCATTTCTGCCTAAATTGCGTACCCGGCGTGAACCCGTTGCTTACTGGGGCTGCTGGGCCTGGCTGGGCCTGAACGCGGTTTACTGGTCGGTATATGCTGTACGCAACTATTTCCCGCACTGAAATATTATTCAGGAGTAATGTATGTCTGAAATTAATCGCGATCGGATGCCCTATCTGCTTTATTTTGCCCGCCAGCGTCTGCTGTTAGAAAATATCGATGCCAAAGTAGTTGATATTGGCAGCGCAGAAATCGTGGGTAATCATTTTCGCTGGAAACTGGATGGTAAAAACGCTCAGGGTGAAACCGCAAAAGAGGTGGATGAGCTGCTGGAAGAGGTTGAACGGCATCTGAGTTTTCTGTTTGTTGATGGTCAGTTCACCAGCCTGCCTGATGTCAGTGAAGATTACGGCGACAGGCTGGATAACATGCCGTTTGTTGAAGTGTCGCTTTCTGAACTCAGCGACCGTGACGAAGGCAGCGTACGCTGAATTTCTGTTATGCAGGCTGCCACGCGGCAGCCTCCATAGCGTCAGGCTTCAGCAGTAGCCGATTTCATTCCCGGCACCAGAATGATTTTGCGGCAATCCTCTTTGCGTTTATCAAAGATCTCATACCCCTCTGCCGCCGCATCCAGCGGCATATGATGCGTAACAATCTCTTCCGGCGTTAATAATCCCTGTTCAATCAGCGACAGCAGCCGTGGCAGATAGGCGTGCACGTGCGTTTGTCCCATTTTGAAGGTCAGCCCTTTATCGAACGCATCGCCAAACATGAAGCCATGGATAAAACCGGCATAGACGCCCGGCACGCTGACCACCCCACCACGACGCACGGCCGCAATACACTGACGCAGCGCTTTGCCGCTGCTGCCTTCAAGTTTCAGATTGCTGAGGACGGTTTCGGTCAGGCTGCCTTTGGCTTCAAAGCCCACTGCATCAATCACCGCATCCACGCCGCGGTTCCCTTTGGTATGGTCAATAATCCAGGCTGCGGGATCGTCAATCTCGTCAAAATTTATCGGCGTAACGCCATAGCGCTGACGGGCAAACTCCAGACGATAGGCGTTATGATCAATCATAAAGATATCTTCGGCACCCATCAGCCTTGCACAGGCGGCGCTAAGCAGACCTACCGGGCCGGCACCAAAGATCGCGACGCTTGAGCCTTTATCCAGCCCGGCATTCTGCACCGCCTGCCAGGCGGTCGGGAGGATATCGGACAGAAACAGCACTTTGTCATCCGGCAGCGCCAGCGGCACTTTAAACGGGCCGGTATTCGCTTTCGGCACGCGAACATATTCTGCCTGTCCACCGGGTATTCCGCCATAAAGATGACTAAACCCAAACAGGGCGGCGGGTGGCGTGATATTTTTTTTATTGAGTATCGCACCGCGACCCGGATTAGTGGTTTCACAGGCGGCATACTGATGCAGATGGCAGAAGAAGCAGTCGCCGCAGGCGACCACAAACGGCACCACCACGCGGTCGCCAATCGCTACATTGGTTACGGCACTGCCAGCTTCCACCACTTCACCCATAAATTCATGACCAAATATATCGCCATGTTCAGTTTTTGGGATCTTACCGCGATATAAATGCAAATCAGAACCGCAGATAGCGGTTGCAGTGACACGCAGAATAATATCATCCGCTTCCTGCAATACCGGATCGGGAACCGTTTCAACGCGTACTTTGTGCGGGCCATGATAGGTTAACGCTTTCATTCTTAACTCCTCATTAATAAGCGCAGCAGGTGCCTGACATTATTTAAGGCGAATTGCCTGAGCCTGGCATCAATTGCTGATTAGGCAAGCGCATCGGCAGTTCTGCCCGCGTGGTGCAACCGGGTTGCAGTGGTGTCGGAACGTGGCGCACAGCAGCAGAAAAACTACCGAATTGGTTAAAAAAACACTGGATATAACTACAGTAAATTGTATACTTATCCAGCAGTCTTGATGACTGAATGACGTTTTAAGAGGTGATACGAATGATGATCTCAACGGAAATTCTTGCTGCTCAAACCGTGTCTCTGCTGATGAGCAGCCGTGACCTTGCCAGACTGACTGGCATCACGCACGGCGAAGTGAAGCGCCTGATTAAAAGCCTGGAAACCGCACAGCGCCTTTCCCAGCCTGTTACGGTCAGTCTTTACGAGCATGAAGGTGAGAGCCGTCAGGAGTTTCTGCTCAATAAACGCGACTCGTTACTCGCCGTAGCCCGACTTTCGCCCGGCTTTACTGCCGATCTGCTCGATCGCTGGCAGGAGAAAGAAAAGATCGCTCAGCTGCCGGACTTCACGGATCCGGCCGAAGCAGCCCGTGCCTGGGCGGAGCAATTTGAACAGCGGCGGCGCGCAGAGCAGCAGCTGGCACTCTCTGCACCAAAAGCGGAGTTTTTTGACCGTTTCACTGAGGTCAATGAAGCGCTTGGATTTCGTCAGCTCTGTAAAATGCTGAAGGTCAAAGAGACTGACTTCCGGCAGTTCCTGCTTGAACGCAATATTATGTACCGGGAGAAAAATACGCTGGCGCCACAGAAACACCATGTGCAGGCGGGCTATTTCTCTTTCCGCACCGGTACGGGTGAAAATCAGCACGCGTTCTCACAGGCCCGCTTTACCGCGAAAGGCGTGAAATGGGTTGCAAGCCTGTGGGCGGGTCACCTGGCCTCTCATCCTGCAGGCGTCGCCGCCTGATACAGCAGAGCCGATGAACAGACATCGGCTCTGCCTGCTTACTTGTGCTGATGCCGCTGACGCTGTAGCTGATGGCGAAACTGCCTGACCTCCTGCGGTGACCAGCACCGGCTGGAGAGCGGCAGCTCTTCATCAATTGCAGAGGGGAGCGGCACCTTCTCCAGCGTGCCGCGATTACAGATAGCGCGAATCAACACGGCGGGAGAGACGCCCAGGTAGCGCGCCATATCCGATAAACGCATTAGTGATTTGCTCATTGCTGCCTCCGGTTATTTCCTGACTACAGGTATCTTCCTGCAATGCTGATGGCTGAAATTTGATCGCGATCGGCAAGTTCGTTTTTTCAGGTCAAAAAATAACCTCTCCTGCCTCTCTTCCCTGCTCTGTGCGCTGCTGTTTCTGAGGATGCTGACAGCAATGTATTCCGATCTGCCGGGCCTGATGCCATACCAGCCAGCCGGAACGGTAAATTAATATAAATAATTGGTTTCTGAGACTTAACGAGTCATCACCGCTGGCATTCTTCCCCTGCGCAGTCTACGGTTAATAAAAAAAGCGCCACGTTTATTAACCATGGATAGCCGCTATGACCGCCCATGCCGAAATTGCAGCAAATCAGGAAAACGATCTTCGCCAGCTTTGCCATGCTCTGCAGGAGAATCTTGAGCTGCTACTGCCAGACGGACAGCCCTCCGATCGCGTGCGGGCCGCTATGCGTGCCGGCACGCTGCCGAGCGGTAAGCGCATACGTCCGCTGCTGCTGTTACTGGCGGCGCGTGACATGGGCTACGACCTGACAAAGCGTGGCATTCTCGATCTCGCCTGCGCGGTTGAGATGGTGCATGCGGCCTCGCTGATACTGGATGATATTCCCTGCATGGACGATGCGCTGATGCGACGTGGACATCCCACTGTGCATCGCGAGTTTGGCGAAAACGTGGCCATTCTGGCGGCAGTCGCGCTGCTCAGCCGCGCATATGAAGTCATTGCGCTCGCGCCGGATTTGCCCTCCCAGCACAAAACAGACGCCATTGCTGAACTCTCTGCGGCGGTCGGTTTGCAGGGGCTGGTTCAGGGGCAGTTTCAGGATCTGCATGACGGGGGTCAGAGCCGCAGCCCGGAAGCGATTGCCATCACCAACGAACTTAAAACCAGCGTGCTCTTTCGCGCTGCGCTGCAGATGGCAGCCATTGTGACCGATGCTGCGCCGGTAATGCGTCAGAAACTCAGCTACTTTGCGCAGGATCTGGGCCAGGCTTTTCAGCTACTGGACGATCTCGCTGATGGCTGCAAACACACCGGAAAAGATATTCATCAGGATCAGGGCAAATCGACGCTGGTGCAGATGCTGGGTGCTGACGGTGCGGAGCGCCGTTTGCGTGAGCATCTGCGCAGCGCTGATGAACATCTTGCCTGCGCCTGTCATCGCGGCGTTGCAACCCGTCAATATATGCATGCCCTGTTTAATCAGCAGCTGGCAATGTTCAACTAACGCGGATCATCTATGGGGCATTTTGCCGTTATTGCGCCGCCACTCTATAGCCATTTTCACGCGCTGCAGTCACTGGCACAGACCCTTATCAGCCGCGGACATCGTATTACTTTTATCCAGCAGGCCGACGCACGTACGCTGCTGACCGATGAGCGCATCGCCTTTACTCCGGTGGGTGAACAAACTCATCCGGCCGGATCTCTGGCGGCGGCTCTGCAGCGGCTGGCTGCACCCGGCGGCCTTTCCCTGTTTCGCGTAATTAACGATATGGCCGAAACCACCGATATGCTGTGTCGTGAATTACCGGCGGTATTGAAAAAACTGCAGGTGGATGGCGTCATTGCGGATCAGATGGAAGCGGCTGGCGGACTGGTGGCTGAGGCGCTGGGCCTGCCGTTTATTTCCGTTGCCTGCGCGCTGCCGGTTAATCGCGAAGCGGGCATTCCGCTGGCGGTGATGTCGTTTCGCTATGGTCAGGATGAGAAGGCGCTGAAGCGTTTTGCGGCCAGCAGCCGCATGTATGACCGCATCATGCGCCGTCATCGCCACGTTATCGCTTATCATGCGCGCGCGTTCGGTTTATCGCCACGTTCAGGCCTGCAGGATTGTCTCTCATCGCTGGCCCAAATCAGCCAGCTGGTGCCGGCATTTGATTTTCCGCGCCATCAGCTTCCCGCCTGCTATCACGCCGTCGGGCCGCTGCGTCAGCAGAGTATCACTACTCATCTGCCGCCGCCGTGGCCCGCACTGCGTCAGCCGGTGGTCTACGCTTCGCTGGGTACGCTTCAGGGACGCCGCTTTCGGCTGTTTCTGCGCCTGGCGCGCGCCTGCTGCAATCTCGGATTATCACTGGTTGTTGCCCACTGTGGCGGGCTGAGCGCGCATCAGGTACGCAAGCTGGAGCTGGCCGGGGCAGCCTGGGTGACCGATTTTCTCGACCAGCACGCTGCTCTGCAGCATGCTCAGGTATTTATTACGCACGCCGGACTGAATAGCGCGCTGGAAGCGCTGGCGCAGGGCATTCCAATGCTGGCGCTGCCTATTGCGTTTGACCAGCCCGGTGTGGCATCGCGTATCGAATGGCATGGCGTGGGGCGTCGCGCCTCACGGTTCAGCCGCACTCATCAGCTGGAGACGCATTTGCAACTGCTGCTGTCCGATTCTCACTACCGTCTGCGCATGTCCGCGATCCAGGCGCAGCTGCAGCGCGCCGGCGGCTGTCAGCGCGCGGCTGATATCGCTGAACAGGCGCTGTGCCGGCAACAGATTGTGCTGGCGGAGGCGACCTGATGTCTGAAACGCATGTTGATCTTATTCTGGTGGGGGCGGGGCTGGCAAACGGGCTGATCGCCCTGCGGCTGATGCAGCTGCAGCCGGCCCCTGACATTCTGCTGCTGGAGAGTGCCGCTCAGCCGGCAGGTAATCACACCTGGTCGTTTCACCGCGACGATGTCAGTGACGCACAGTTTGCCTGGCTGGAGCCGCTGCTCTCCGCGCGCTGGCCGGGCTATCAGGTCCGCTTTCCGGCGCTGCGGCGTAATCTGCGCGGGGAGTATTGTTCCGTCGCTTCACAGGACTTCGCCCGCCATCTGCGCGAAACGCTGGGAGACAGATTGCGCACTGCAGCACCCGTGCGCAGCGTAACACCGCAAAGCGTAACGCTGGAAAACGGCGACGTGCTGCATGCCCGTGCCGTGATTGACGGACGCGGCCTGCAGCCCACGCCGCACCTGCGGCTTGGTTATCAGTCGTTTGTCGGTCAGGAGTGGCATCTGGCGCGTCCGCACGGCCTGCAGCAGCCGGTTCTGATGGATGCCACGGTCGATCAGCACAGCGGTTATCGCTTTGTGTATACCCTGCCGCTCAGCGCTGAACGTCTGCTGATTGAAGATACCCACTATATCAATCATGCCACGCTCGATAGCGAACAGGCGCGACAAAACATCATGCAATATGCAGAGCAGCAGGGCTGGCAGCTGAGCCGCCTGTTACGCGAAGAGCAGGGTTCCCTGCCGATCACGCTTGATGGTGATATTGAACGCTTCTGGCAGCAACAGCAGGGTCAGCCCTGCAGCGGGCTGCGCGCCGGACTGTTTCATGCGACCACGGGCTATTCGCTGCCCTCTGCCGTTGCGCTGGCGGATGAGATAGCGGCTGCCCTGCCCTGTAATGCAGAAAAGCTTAGCCAGCGTATTGAACGGTTTGCCCGACGTCAGTGGCGCGAGCAGCATTTTTTCCGCCTGCTCAATCGTATGCTGTTCCTCGCCGGACGACCGGAAAAACGCTGGCAGGTTATGCAACGTTTTTACCGGCTTGATGCCGGTCTTATTAGTCGCTTTTACGCCGGAGAGCTCTTTCTCAGGGATAAAGCACGCATATTATGCGGCAAACCACCGGTGCCGGTGGGAGAAGCGCTGCGCGCACTGTTGATGACTCCTTCGCTACCAGGGAAGAAAGAATGAAACGTACTTATGTGATTGGCGCGGGCTTTGGCGGCCTGGCTCTGGCTATTCGTCTGCAGGCAGCCGGTATTCCGACCACGCTGCTGGAGCAGCGTGATAAACCCGGCGGGCGCGCCTACGTATGGCAGGATGAGGGCTTTACCTTTGATGCCGGTCCGACGGTAATCACCGATCCCAGCGCCATTGAAGCGCTTTTCACGCTGGCGGGAAAAAAACTCAGCGACTACGTTGAGCTGATGCCGGTCACACCCTTTTATCGTCTCTGCTGGGAAGATGGCAAGGTCCTTAATTATGACAATAATCAGCCCCTGCTGGAGCAGCAGATTGCCGCGTTTAATCCGCAGGATGTCGAAGGCTATCGCCGGTTTCTTGCCTATTCACAGGCAGTATTTAAAGAAGGGTATCTCAAACTCGGTACGGTACCGTTCCTGAATTTCCGCGATATGCTGCGCGCCGGTCCGCAGCTGGGCCGCCTGCAGGCGTGGCGCAGCGTATACGATATGGTGGCAAAATTTATTCAGGACGATCATCTGCGACAGGCATTTTCGTTCCACTCTTTACTGGTGGGCGGTAATCCGTTTGCAACATCCTCTATCTACACTCTGATTCATGCGCTGGAACGCGAATGGGGCGTCTGGTTTCCGCGAGGCGGTACCGGCGCGCTGGTCGACGGCATGGCGCGGCTGTTTCGCGACCTGGGCGGCGAGCTGCTGCTTAATGCCGAAGTCAGCCAGCTGGAAACAGAGGGTAATCGCATCAGCGGCGTGCAGCTAAAAGATGGACGTCGCTTTGACGCCAGCGCCGTGGCCTCCAATGCTGATGTCGTGCACACCTATGACCGGCTGCTGCAGCATCATGCGGTTGCCCGTAAGCGTGCCGCCACGCTGAAGCGGAAGCGAATGAGTAATTCGCTGTTTGTACTCTATTTTGGCCTTAACCAGCCGCACGCTCAGCTGGCGCACCATACGGTCTGCTTCGGCCCGCGTTATCGCGAGCTGATTAATGAGATATTTAACAGCAACCAGCTGGCGGACGATTTTTCGCTCTACCTGCACGCGCCCTGCACCACCGATCCGTCACTGGCACCGGCAGGCTGCGGCAGTTTTTATGTGCTGGCGCCGGTTCCGCACCTTGGCACTGCCGCAATCGACTGGCAGCAGGAAGGTCCGCGTTTCCGCGACCGTATTTTTGCCTATCTTGAGGAGCACTACATGCCAGGCCTGCGCGATCAGATAGTGACACAGCGTATGTTCACGCCAGAAGATTTCCGCGACACGCTGCACGCACATCAGGGCTCAGCGTTTTCGCTGGAGCCGATCCTTACCCAAAGCGCCTGGTTCCGGCCGCATAACCGCGACGCCGACATCAGTAATCTCTATCTGGTCGGTGCGGGCACGCATCCCGGCGCTGGCGTGCCGGGTGTCATCGGCTCAGCTAAAGCTACCGCGCAGCTGATGGTAGAGGATCTTGCCGGATGAATCAGCCACCCCTGATTGAGCAGGTCACGCAGACCATGGCGGCGGGCTCGAAAAGCTTCGCTACCGCAGCTAAGCTTTTTGACCCGGCTACGCGCCGCAGCACGCTGATGCTCTATGCCTGGTGCCGTCACTGCGATGATGTGATTGACGGTCAGACGCTGGGCGAAGGTGGCACGCAACATCAGGTGGCAGACGCACAAACGCGCATGCAGCATCTGCAGATTGAGACCCGCCGCGCATACAGCGGCGCGCATATGGATGAACTCGCCTTTCGTGCGTTTCAGGAAGTAGCGCTGATGCATGAACTCCCGCCCCAGCTGGCGTTTGATCATCTGGAGGGGTTCGCTATGGATGCGCGTGAAGAATGCTACATCACGTTTGATGACACGCTGCGTTACTGCTACCACGTGGCGGGTGTCGTGGGTCTGATGATGGCGCGCGTAATGGGCGTACGCGATGAGAACGTACTCGATCACGCCTGCGATCTCGGCCTGGCGTTTCAGCTGACAAATATCGCACGTGATATTGTTGAAGATGCGCAAAACGGGCGCTGCTATCTGCCGCAAAGCTGGCTGACGGAGGCCGGGTTATGCGCCAGTCAGCTGGCCGATCCGCACTATCGTGCGGCGATAGCGCTGCTGGCTGCACGCCTGGTGGCAGCAGCGGAGCCTTACTACCATTCGGCCCGCAGCGGGCTGCCCGATCTGCCGCTGCGTTCGGCATGGGCTATCGCGACGGCCCACGGGGTGTATCGCGAAATCGGGGTCAAAGTGCAGGATGCTGGTATGCGTGCCTGGGATGCCCGGCAGCGCACCAGCAAAGGGGAAAAGCTGGCGCTGCTGCTCAAAGGCGCGGGGATTGCGCTTACTTCTCGCGTGGCGCGTCCGCAGCCGCGTCCTGCCGATCTGTGGCAGCGGCCGCGTTAGGTTTGCGACCGTGACGTTCACGCAGCGTAGCCTGCAGCTTATGCAGCGGCGGTGCGTAGAGAAAACCAAACGAGACGCAACCTTCACGCCCGCGCACCGCATGATGCATCCGATGCGCCATATATAAACGCTTCAGATAGCCTTTGCGCGGAATGTAGCGAAACGGCCAGCGCTGATGCACCAGCCCGTCATGCACCATAAAATAGAGCGCGCCGTAGGTGGTCATCCCGGCGCCGATCCACTGCAGTGGCCACATGCCCTGCACGCCATAGTAAATCAGCCCGACTGAGAGCACGGCAAACACAACGGCGTAAAGGTCGTTGAGTTCAAACCTGCTGGTATGCGGTTCATGATGAGAGAGATGCCAGCCCCATCCCCAGCCGTGCATAATATATTTGTGCGAGAGCGCCGCCACTGCTTCCATCAGTGCAACGGTTGCCAGCAAAATAAGCGTGTTCCATAACCAGAGCATGGTGCGTCCATTTTAAAAGGTCAAAGAGTAAAGGTGGACTGCGATACGGGATGCCGCAAGTCAGCATAGGTGAAATAAGCGCGAGGGTCACGCTTATCTCTGCCACAGCCGGGTCAGCTGGCATCGCGCGACAGCGGTTCTTTCAGCGGGGTTTTCGCCAGCGTGCGCGCCAGCAGTGATGAATAGAGCGGCTTGCCGCCAAAAAACTGTGCCGCCAGCGTAGCGCCCAGACAGGTAATGATCATCGGCAGGATCAGCTGATAATTGCTGGTCATCTCCAGCACCAGCACAATCCCCGTCAGCGGCGCGCGGACCGACGCGGCAAACAGCGCGCCCATACCGGCAACCGCAAAGGTGCCCGCTTCCAGATGCCACGCCGGAAACCAGGCTATAGCGATCTGGCCAAAACAGGTGCCCAGCAGCGTACCCAGCGTCAGCATGGGCGCAAAAATGCCGCCCGGTGCGCCGGAGGCAAAGCAGCAGAGCGTCACCAGCGTGCGCAGCATAAAAAGACCAAACAGCATCAGCGCGCTATATTCGCCGCCAGAGAATGCCGGGATCAGCGTTATCCCGCCACCGGCCGCCTGCGGCAGCAGCATACTCAGTACACCGCAAAGTCCGGCCAGCACGCTGCCCCACAGCACCCACGCCGTGGTGCGCCCGCGATGCAGACGCTGAAAGCGATCCTGCATGGTGAAGATCAGCCGGTTAAACGCGACGCCGACAGCGCCAAACACCACCCCCAGCAGCAGATAGAGCCATAATGTATCAGTGGGCGCATCTCTGAGCTGGCCGATATCGATGATAGCGCTATTGCCCTCGCAGAGCCGGTAGACGATGCTGGCCATGATGACGCCAACAAATACCGCTTTGATTGAAACCAGACTGTAGCGAAACTGCGGACGCATCTCTTCAATAATAAATAAAATCCCCGCCAGCGGTGCGTTGAAGGCCGCTGCAAGACCGGCTGCCGCACCGGTTGCGAGCAGCGTGTGGCGCGATTCAGCGCTGCGCAGGCGAAACAGATCGCTGCACATGCCGCCGATATTCCCGCCCAGCTGCACCGTCGGTCCTTCCCGACCCAGCACCATCCCGGAACCGAGTGCGCCCATGCCGCCAAAAAATTTTACCGGCAATACGCGCCACCAGCGTACCGGGCGCAGCTCTTCCAGCGCACCTTCAATTTCCGGAATGCCCGAGCCACCCGCCTCAGGCGCAAAGCGGCGCACCAGAAAATAGCCCACGCCGCCCATGATGGCAGAGGCGGCAAAGGCAGAGATCGCTCCGGTCACGAAACCGCTATGCTGTGCAGTGAGCGTATCGATACGCAGCTGCAGCATCAGGTTGACCGCCCGGTTAAATGCCACACCCACCAGGCCGGTCAGGGTGCCGACCAGCGCCGCCAGCAGCAAAAGCCTTACCGGCGTGGTGTCCCGGCGCAGCAGCGTTTGCAGCCGCATAAACCGGCCAGGGCGACGCATAGTCTCTTCAGCGTCAGAAGGTGTAACAGGCATCAGTTTCTCCTAATCAGAAATCCATGTGCAGCGTCCCGGCGCCCTGCACCGTTCCAGCATAGTCAAAAGCGGGCAGCCCGTAACCTGGTCATTCGCAACAGAATTTTACGTTGCGGTTAATTCATATACAGTCCGCAACCGCGCTGTCACCGCGCGCGACAGAATGTGTCACAGAATTGCGGCTGGCGGATTGACGCGGCGCCTGCAAATCACCATCATCCTGGCCATCGCCCTTGTGGCCAGATTCATTACTATCGGAGCGGGATGTGTCAGAACTCAGTAACGCATTGCTTGAAGAGATTACCAGCGAGGTCCGGCCGCTGACGCAGCAGGGAAAGGTGGCGGATTATATTCCGGCGCTGGCGGACGTGGAGCCTGACCAGCTGGGGATCGCAATCTGTACCCCGTCAGGTGAGTGCTATCAGGCGGGTGATGCCGCTACGCGCTTTTCAGTGCAATCCATCTCTAAGGTGCTGTCGCTGACGGTGGCCCTGACGCTGTATGAAGACGCTGAAATCTGGCAGCGCGTGGGTAAAGAGCCATCCGGACAGGCGTTTAATTCGCTGGTCCAGCTGGAGCTGGAACAGGGCAAACCGCGTAACCCCTTTATTAACGCCGGCGCGCTGGTGATGTGCGATTTGCTGGAGAGCCGCCTGACGGCTCCGCGCCAGCGCATGCTGGAATTTGTCCGTGGCCTGGCGCAGCAGGAGGATATTCTGTATGACCGCGGCGTCGCGCGCTCTGAGTATGAGCACTCTGCCCGGAACGCTGCCATTGCCTGGCTGATGAAATCGTTTGGCAATTTTAATAACGATGTCAGCAAGGTGATGGAGACCTATTTTCACTACTGTTCGCTGGCCATGAGCTGCAACGAACTGGCGCGTACATTTCTCTATCTGGCCAACCAGGGACGCACACAGGATAATCGCCGGGCGGTGATCTCGCCGCGTCAGGCGCGTCAGGTGAATGCGCTGATGATGACCAGCGGCATGTATGATGGCGCCGGCGAATTTGCCTGGCGGGTGGGCATGCCGGCCAAATCCGGCGTGGGCGGCGGCATTATTGCGGTGATCCCGGGGGAGATGAGCATTGCCGTCTGGTCTCCGGCGCTGGATCGCTCAGGCAATTCACTGGCCGGCACCGCGCTGCTGGAGAAGCTGAGCGACCGCCTGGGCCGCTCGGTATTCTGACCCTTAGCTCACCTGATTACGCGGTTTATCCTGCGCAAACGCCTCCAGGTTGGCTTCAATACCGCGCAGCAGATTCGCCACGCCCTGCCGGGTTGCCCAGGCGATATGCGGCGTCAGCAGCAGCCGGGGCACGCCGGGTTGCAGCAGCGGATGCGTAGCGGGTGGCGGCTCACTGCTCAGCACGTCCAGCGCCGCGCCGCCGAGGGTTCCCTGACGCAGCGCGGCCGCCAGATCCTCCTCTTCAATCAGTCCGCCGCGCGCGGTGTTGATCAGTAACGCTCCCGGTTTCATCGCGGCCAGCGTCTGCCGGTTGATCATCTGCTGCGTCTGCGGCGTCAGCGGGCAGTGCAGCGTCAGTACGTCGCTGCGCGCCAGCACCTCATCAAAGGCGGTATAGCCGGCGCGGACGGCTGCCGCCCCCGGCCGTTCAGCATAGAGCACCGTCATACCCAGCGCCTGCGCCATCTCACCCGCTGCGCTGCCAATATCGCCTTTGCCGACCACGCCCAGTACCGCACCCTGAATATCCTGCAGCGGCTCGCGATGGATACAAAAGTGCGGCGAGGCGGGCCACGCGTCGCGGCTGCTGATGGCGTAATCCATCAGATGTCGCCGCAGCGCGAACAGCGCAGCGATTACCCCCTCCGCCACGCTGCGGGTGGAGTAGCCGGGTACATTGCTGACCACAATGCCCTGCGCCCGGCAGGCGTCAAGGTCGATACAGTCATAGCCGGTAGCCGTGACGCAGATATAGCGCAGTTCAGGCAGCTGCCGCAGCGTGTCGGCGCGCAGCGGGACTTTATTTGTCATGGCTATCGTCGCCCCCTGCAGGGCAGACACAATCTCCGCGGGTGCGGTCTGTCCGCGCCAGACCCATGCACTGCACCATTCTGGCTGCGCCGGCCGTTCGGGCAGCGTATCACCATCCAGCATCACTATTTTCATCTTCGCTCCGCTTTATTGTTTCTGCACTGTTCTCATCAGGTTGCATTAAGGTTAACAAAAACGGCGTCCGGGGTGAGCTTTTTCAAAAAATGCGAATTATTTCCCTCTCCGGCGGCGTTTGTTTAACGCGGCAGCGGCAATCGCGTTACAATTCCGCCTCTTCTCTGACGTGACCTGCTATCTGCTATGACGGTTTTACCTGCACTTCGCCAGCGCCTTACTGC
The DNA here is from genome assembly GCF_020079945.1 of Pantoea eucrina. NCBI lineage: Bacteria > Pseudomonadati > Pseudomonadota > Gammaproteobacteria > Enterobacterales > Erwiniaceae > Pantoea > Pantoea eucrina. The sequence goes on from NZ_CP083450.1 coordinate 239,154, forward strand.
CTGCCTCGCCATTCTGGCGGTGCTGCTGCTGTTTGTTGCGCCGGTGGTGTCGAAAAGCCTGATTGAGCAGCAGCGCGTTTCGCAGCCTGCCCCGGCCATGATGGAGATGGATCATCATCAGATGATGGAGCACGCCATGCCGGGCATGATGCATCATGACGCGGACGACGGCGAACTTGCCTGCGGCTACTGCGATCTGCTGGTGCATGTGCCGCTGATGATTTGGGTGTTTATTCCCTTTATCTGGCTGATGCTGCTTCACTCCCGTGCGCCACCGCTGCCGCGGCGCGCGGCACCCGTAGTGCGCAGGCGGGTGGCCATACCCCGTCCGCGCGGACCGCCTTCCCCGCTTCTTAACTGAATCCGCTTTAACGTGGCGCGGGCGCAGCGTGCTGCCCGTCGCCCCGGTTGTTTACTTTCAGAAGGAAGACGCTTTTGTCTGCTGTTAATTCTGCAGCACCGCGCGGCGCGGTGCTCAATCTGCTTCGCCGCCTGCATTTTTATATCGGCCTGTTCGTTGCGCCGTTTATCTTTATTGCTGCGCTGAGCGGCACGCTCTATGTGCTCACGCCTCAGCTCGAACAGCTGGTCTATCACGATGCACTGACGGTAACGCCCGCTGGTGAACCGCAGCCGCTGTCGGCTCAGATCGGCGCGGCACGTGCCAGGGCTGGCGCAGATGCGCATATTTACGCGGTGCGACCGGCACCGGGTGCAGAGGAGACCACCCGCGTGCAGTTCAGCGATCCGGCGCTGGGCGCCTCGACCTCGCGCGCGCTGTTTATCGATCCCTATACCCTGCAGATAAAGGGAGATATGCCGGTCTACGGAACCAGCGGCATACTGCCGCTGCGCACCACGCTCGATTTGCTGCACAGCAGCCTGCTGCTGGGCGATGCCGGACGCAACTACAGCGAGCTGGCGGCAAGCTGGCTCTGGGTAGCCGCGCTGGGTGGCGTGGTGTTGTGGCTGGCGACCCGGCCGAAGCGCCGGCTTAAACCGGCACGCAGCGGGTTGGCTTTCAGCCGCCACTGGCACGCCACCCTGGGACTGCTGCTGCTGCTCGGGCTGCTGTTCTTCTCTGCGACCGGCCTCACCTGGTCACAGTGGGCAGGCGCGAACATCGATAAAATGCGCAGTGAGCTGAACTGGCTGACGCCGCAGGTCAGAACGGTACTCGATCCGGATGCACCGGTCGCCCCCGCCGATCCGCACGCCGATCATCACAGTATGTCAGTGACCGATATGGCGGCGATGCGCAAACCCGGCATGCCCATGATGAAACCGGCGCCCGCCAATATGCCCGATGCTGACTGGGACCAGGCGCTGAATGCCGCGCGCGCGAACGGGATTGATGCAGCGAAAGTGGAGCTGCGCCAGCCGAAAAACAGCGGCAGCGCCTGGACCGTCACGGAAATCGATCGCCGCTGGCCCACGCAGGTGGATGCGGTGTCGGTGGATCCGCACAGTTTCGCGATCGTGGATCGCGCTGAATTTGCCCGCTTTCCGCTGGTGGCAAAACTGACCCGCTGGGGCGTGGATGCTCATATGGGTGTGCTGTTTGGTCTGCCCAATCAGCTGCTGCTGGCTCTCTTTGGTCTCGGCCTCTGCACCATGATTGTGCTGGGCTACCGCATGTGGTGGCTGCGCCGCCCCGCTTCGGCTGCTACCAGCCCGCTTGAGACGCTAACGGCAAGCTGGCTGGCGCTGCCGCTCACGGCGCGCCTGCTCTCCCTGCTGCTGGCCGTAGCGCTGGGGTATGCGCTGCCGGTCATGGGTGTCAGCCTGCTGCTGTTTTTAGCCATCGATTATCTGCGCTGGCGCAGACAGCAGCGTACGCCAATGACTGAAGCGGAGATCCTCGCTGCACAGCAGTCGCCGCTGGGCATTATTCGCGCCCGCTTTACGGTCAAACGTAAAGAGATGCGCTATTTTCTGCGCGGCCTGTTCATTCTGGCGCTGATTGTCGGTACGGTGATGAGTAATGCGATTATCGGTGGCGTGATCGATCAGTATGGTATTCCGTTCAGCCACTGGTCGCTGACCATGTATCTGACGCAGGGCTTTATGATTACGCTCTACACGCTGGTATTTACCGGACTGATGTCGATTCCGCTCTGGTACTTCTTTCTCGGCGAGCAGGACGATTCAGCAAACAAAGGGTAAAAAAAAGAGGTGGCTGAGCCACCTCTTTTCATCTCTGCATCAGAAATCAGCTTTCAGCACAACGCGGTAGTTCGCTTTACCGGCGCGCACATGCTCCAGCGCATCGTTGATTTTTGACATCGGGAACTCTTCTACCTGCGGCGCGATATCAGTACGAGCGGCGAGGCGCATCAGCGTACGCAGCTGGCCCGGCGAGCCGGTAGAGGAGCCGGTTACCGCGCGATCGCCCATGATCAGGGTAAATGCCGGAACCGGGAACGGCTTCATTACTGCACCAACGGTATGGAACTTACCGTGCGGGGCCAGCGCCTGGAAATAGGGCTGCCAGTCGAGATCGACCGCAACCGTACTGATAATCAGGTCAAACTGACCCGCCAGCGCCTTCAGCGCTTTTGGATCGCGGCTGTTGACCACGCGATCGGCGCCCATCGCTTTAACAGATTCAGTTTTGCTGGCGTTTGAACTAAACGCGGTCACCTCTGCACCCATGGCACGCAGCAGTTTGATGGCCATATGGCCCAGACCGCCAATTCCGATGACGCCGACGCGGCTGTTAACGTTGATGTTGTGCATCAGCAGCGGTTTGAATACGGTAATACCACCGCAGAGCAGCGGGCCGGCTGACGTGATATCAATTGATTCCGGTAGCGGGATCACCCACTGCCAGTCCGCACGCAGGTGGCTGGCGAAGCCGCCTTTGTTCATAATGGTCGGGACAGAGCCTTTTTCGCAGTTTACCTGCTCGCCGTTAATACAGGCATCGCAGTGCTGACAACTTTTCGCCGTCCAGCCGATGCCCACGCGCTGGCCCACTTTCAGCCCTTTGTTTTGCGCTGCGGCTCCCAGCTCGCTGATGCGGCCGATAACTTCATGCCCGGCAATGACCGGGAAAGAGGAGATGCCCCACTCATTATCGATCATAGAGAGATCGGAGTGGCAGACACCGCAGTAGTCCACTTCGACCATCACCTCTTCCGCGTTCAGCGGACCAGCTTCATATTCGTGCGGCACCAGTGCTTCGCCCGCTTTCATCGCGGCATAGCTTTTGATTTTCATTCCAGTCCTCTGTTTTTTAGTTACGACCCGGCAAGTTTAGCAGAGGCGCCGTGATGATTTAGGCGAGCAACCAGGCAACCAGCCCGATCAAAAACGCTGCGGGGCGCAAAAAGCATTAAGGGTTAAAGCGAACCGGGTGCAGATCGGCGCTGTTGCGCCTCCGGTCACTCTCCACCCGGCTCAACGCTAAAACTCCGGCTCTTCACCCGGCAGCGGCTCAGAGAGCGACTGCCCCTCTGCCCCGGCATAAAAAATAATCAGCTCGGTCCCCTGCTCAGCGGTATAGCCGCGATGCGCACTGTTAACCGTCTCATTCAGCGCTTCACCGGCATTAAAATGCTGGCGCCGGCCGCTCTCTTTATCTTCAATAATCAGCTGGCCCGACAGCACGTAAGCCGTGTTGGGCATGGGATGCGTATGCCACGGCAGTTCACTGTGGGGCGGCAGCGACATGCGCATAACGGAAATCTGTGGCTTGCCTGACGGATAGCAGTCGTAAGCCTGACCGTTCCATGCGGTGCCGCTCTCTGACACCAGTTCATGCACGATTTCACTGTTTTTTGAGTTCGTCATCTTTTCTCCTGTTACTTTGCGCGTTACCGGAGTGTAGAACATTGCTGCGCTTACCGACGCGCGCGCTGGATTTTGCTCAGCGTTCAAGCTGCTCCCGGCATTCGCTGAAGAGTCCGATAAGATGATCGGCCACCGCGCGTACGCGACCCGACGTTGCCAGATCGGCGTGCATTACCAGCCACAGCGGCTGATCGGCACTATTGTCGCGCTGCAGGCAATGCAAACCGCTGGCTCTGGCCATAAAGTGCGGCAACACGCCAACGCCCAGTCCGGCCGTCACCGCCGCAACCTGCGCGGTCAGCGTGTTGGCTTCCAGCCGGCAGGGCCTGCCGCGCAGCACGCGCTTGATCCAGCGGGCGGCAGGCAGATGCTGGTGTGATTCAGACCAGCCGATACAGGGCGCTTCATTGAGGGTAAAAGGTGCTGAAGCGTGCAGTAATGACGGCGCCATATACAGACCGAATCCCAGGGTTCCCAGCCGTCTGATGGTCAGGTTGCCCGCCTCAGGGCGAACCAGACGAATCGCCAGATCGGCCTCTCTGCGGTGCAGATTGACTGACTGCACCCCGCTCAGCACCTCCAGCCGAAGCGCCGGATGCGTCTGCAGCAGAGACGGCAGTGAAGGCAGAATAAAATGGGTGGCCAGATTATCCGACGTTGCCAGCCGTACCAGTCCGGCCACCGCTCCCTGCAGCTGCGCTTTTTCTGTCACCGCCCGCCCCGCCTCTTCCAGCGCCTCCGCCCGCTCCAGCAGCGCTTCGCCGTCATCCGTTAGCCGGTATCCGCTCTGATGCCGGCTGAACAGCGGCAGTCCCAGCGACTGCTCCAGCCGGTCCAGCTTTCTGGAGACGGTCGCGATGCCGGTTTCCAGCGCACTCGCCGCGCCGCTCAGCGTTCCGGCGCGGGCGATTGCCAGAAAGATCCTGATGTCATCCCAGTAAAATTCACTCTTCATAGTTTCCATTTATGGAAAATAGCCTTCCATTCTCCGCACTGTTTTCCCGATTTCGATCAGATGATACTGCGCATCCCCGGGAAGTTAAACCGGTTAAGAATTCCGGAATCTGAACATAAGGAGACTGCACCATGAATGACACTGTTATCGCTACGCACGCTGTGCCAGCGCGTAACTGGATTGCTATTGCCGCGCTCGGCCTCAGCGCTTTTACTATTGTCACCAGCGAGCTGGCGCCGGTAGGGATGCTGAACGCCCTGGCAAACGATCTGCACCAGCCTGCTGCCACCACCGGACTGATTGTTACCGCTTATGGCTGGGTCGCTGCGCTGGCTGCACTCTGCTCCGGCATGCTGCCAGCACGCACTCCGCGCAAGGCGCTGCTGGTTGGATTAATGGTGATTCTGGCGGGCTCCTGTCTGATGGCGATGCGCGCTTACGCTCTGCCCGCGCTAATGACCGCCCGCATTACCGGTGCGCTGGCCCATGGCGTATTCTGGGCGCTGATTGGCACCGTTGCCGCCCGGCTGGTGCCGGCCAGCAGGCTGGGACTGGCGACATCAGTGATATTTGGCGGCGTCTCAGCCGCCAGCGTACTGGGCGTACCGCTTGCCAGCTTTATGGCTGCTGCTGCCGGCTGGCGCAGCGCGTTCGGTGCCATTGCGCTGCTTGCACTGGCCGCCGCCGTGGTTCTCTGGCGCACGCTTCCGGCTCTGACGCCTCCTGCCCCCTTAAAACTGAATGACTATCTGGCTATTTTTCGTCATCGCACGCTGCTGACGCTGTTTGGCGCAACGGCAGCCGTCATCACCGCGCACTTTGCCGCGTTTACCTATATCGATCCGCTGCTGACGTTAAAGCAGGGTATTGCCCCTGCTGCGGTTTCCGCCCTGCTGCTGATGGCCGGCATCGCCGGCGTAGCGGGCAATATGATTGCCGGGAAGTTGATCGATCGGCATCTCAGGGGCCTGATTCTTTCAGCGCTGCTGCTGAGCGCGCTGGCGCTGGGCGCACTCAGCATCGCCGCATTGCCGCACGGCCTGACCGCGCTGCTGCTGGCACTCTGGAGCGCCGGGATCGCAGTAATATTCGTCGGGCTGCAGACCTGGCTGCTGCGCAGTGCCGGTACGGCCGCGCAGCCCGCTTCTGCGCTCTATGTCGCGATATTTAATGCCGCCATCGGCAGCGGTGCGCTGGCAGGAGGACATCTGGCTGGGCTTATCGGCCTGCAGAAGATGGTGCTGATGGCAGCAGCAGTGATGCTCGTCAGCAGCCTGTTCATACTGCGGCTGCGCACTCCGCGTTAATCACCCCGGACCGGCGCCGATGACATCTTTTCATCTGTGGCAACCGCTGCCGCAATGTAATCAATAAACGCCCTGACTTTTGCGCTCAGGGCGGAACGCTCACTGACGCAGGCGTAAATGATCATCGGCAGCGACTGAATCGCCTGTTTGTCGTCAGTAAACAGCGGGATTAGCTGGCCGCTGGCGATCAGCGGCCGGGCGATAAAGCTTGCCAGCCGTGCAATTCCGCCACCGCTGACGGCAATTCTGGCAATAATATCGATATCGTCACTGATAAAACGGGGATTCAGCCGGGCGGTAACGACCTCCCCGTCTGCGCTGAAGCTCCAGGGAAGAAACCGGCCATCTGTGGGATAACGAAACACCAGACAGGCGTGCTCGCTCAGCTCGTCAATGCGTTGCGGGGTACCTGCACGGGAGAGGTAAGCGGGTGCCGCACAGAAAATAAACGGCAGGGATGCGATTTTTCGCGCCACCAGCCGATCGTTCAGCTGCGCCTCAATGCGCAGGCTGACGTCGATATTTTCCAGCCGGTGATCGACATCACGATCGGTAGCGATCAGTTCTATGTCAATTCCGGGGAACATTTCATTAAAAGCCGGCATAAGAGGGGCAACCACGTAGCGGCCAAACGCCGCGGTGGTGGCAATGCGCAGCGGACCCTGCGGTCCGGTTTCCACAGCGGCAGCCTGCGCAGCAAGCGCAATATCATACGGTATATGGCGGACTTTGGCGTAATAACGCTGACCGCTTTCCGTCAGGACCATACTGCGGGTGGTGCGTGAAAGCAGACGCACGCCGAGGTGCGTTTCGAGCCGGGCCAGGCTCTGGCTTACGGCTGCAGCACTCATTCCTCTGGAGCGGGCAGCAGCGGCAATAGTGCCGTTTTCCACTACGCGAACAAAATTGTCGATCAACCCCAGCATATCCATCAGCGGCCCGCTCTTTTCGTAAATGTTGCTTAGCAATGATTAAAGCAATTGCGTCAGCTGGCGTGCGCTTACGGCTGCCACATCGGGTTACCCCTTATATATTTTCTCTGTACATGGCGACCATTATGGCGTTTCTGATGAGCCTGGTTATTACGCTGGCAGAGTCTGGTCCAGGCCCGCATTATATGACAAATGTGATGAATGCTTATCAGGTGGCGATGCCTGCTGCCTTTGTCTGCATTCTGCTTGTACGTCCGGTGGTTATCCGGCTGGTGGCGCTAACCGTTCACGGCCACTAATCTCCTGCACAGCTGGCCGCGTGCTTAGCGCGGCTTTTTGCGACGCTTTTCGGCATACATCACGCTGTCGCTCTCGCCGATCATTTCCGCGAGCGAGGCATATTTGCCTGCCTCACTGGCGATCATGCCAAACGAGTAATTAATGTTGTAGGGCTTAGCCGCCTGCTGATTCCATACTGACAGCGCCTCGCGCAGCCGGCACAGGTAGGCTTTAGCATCGCTTTGCCGGGCCAGCAATACAGCAAACTCATCGCCGCCGAGACGGCCTGCAATGTCATCCGGTCCGAGCTGCTGATAGAGCAGCGCGGCGAAGATCTTCAGCACGTTGTCGCCTTCTGCATGGCCCCACAGGTCATTGATAGGCTTGAATTTGTCGAGGTCAAAATAGAGGATGGCAAAGTCGCGATCCTGCTGCTGCAGTTGCTGAAACCGCTTTTCTCCCATCGCATAAAACCCGCGCCGGTTGGGAATATCCGTCAGGCTGTCCACCATTGCGATGTGCGTGACCTGAAATTCATCTTCGACAATCGCCGCCACGTCTTTCATTGCGGCAATGTCGTCGTCGGTAAAACGGCGCGGTTCGCTGTTAGCCAGACACAGAGTACCGGCAACGGCACCGTCGGGCAGCCGCACCGGATACCCCACATAAAAACGGATAAACGGCGTGCCGGTCACCAGCGGATTGTCATAAAACCGCGCATCTTCGCGCGCGTCTGTGATGATTAAAGGCTCATCCAGCATAATGGCATGCGCGCACAGAGAGATGTCGCGTTTCATCTCGCGGCCGTTGATCCCCTGACACGCCAGCGCCCACTGACGATCGCGATCGATAAGGTTGATTAGCGCTATCGGTACCTGAAACAGCCGGCGGGAAATGCGGGTCAGTCGTTCAAAGCGCTCATCGTCCTGCGTATCCAGCAGGCCAAGTTTGTGGAGCGACTTCAGCCGCGCAGCTTCATTTTCCGGCATTCCCGGCAATTTCATAGCAACCTCTTCTCTTTTCGCCCTGGACTATTTTAAGGGATAGCACTCTGTCCAGTTATAGTTAGTTTTCACCAGCGTCAGTTCCCCGGCTACATCACCGAACGTGGCGGCCTGATGCTTAAAGAAAAACGCGCGCACAGGTTCAGGTAAAAACGCCGCCCCGTAGCGCAGCAGCGTGCTGTGCCAGAAGGGAGCCGGCAACGCTCTGCCGGCATGGCGCATCAGGATTTCATTTTTCCACTGAGAATCGAGCACCTTTGCACAGAACTGCTCGCGCAGCGCCAGCGCAGGATGTGCCGGGATCCCCGCCAGCAAAAGCTGATCGGGTAACGCTACCAGCCGCAGATGCGTAATCACAACTTTTTCCGCTGCAAATTCACGCCAGATTGCCATTAACTGATCCACTTTCGCTGGCAGTGGCTCATCTGCGTGATAGAGCGGCAGAGTCAGGGGTAAGAAAGTAAAATGCAAACCGCAGGCGGGCAACGTATCGGCAAGCCGGTCACCTGCGGTGAGCTGAGTTAACTTCGCAATAAGGCGTGAAATATCTGCGGTCACGGAGGGCCGTATGCCCGTTGCCAGCGCGAGCCGGGTCGGATCGTAGTAGTTTTCCTCTCTGACCTTCCGGATACCTGCATTTTCCGCCCACAACGCCGCAGTATTGTTATTCACAGCGTGATATCTGTTTTGCAAACTTATTGCGTTCATAGCAACCCTTCAGGCATTAATTTAAGCATCGGCTTGTGGTCATATATTTGTCAGAAACAACGACTAATGACCTGGGCCTGGCGGATTGCTTACTTTGCATACTCAGATGTCACTTTTGCCGCTTTCTATAGCACGCAGAATAAATATATTGAAATCAGACAGATAAAATTTTCATGTGTTCCGACAGGAGGTTTATACCGGTCGCTTCAGCGCTTTCCCCCTCAATAACCAAAATGTCTATCTCCTCACAGCCGGCAACTAAAAATCGTGCCACGCCTGGTATCTTTTCTGCTGTCAGTCCGACGATAATCTGCTCACTCCGGGCTATTGCTGCTTTTTTAAATTCGCAATCTTCATACTCAAAACCAGTCAGTCCGGCTTCCGCGCTCATTGCACACCCGCCGATAAAGGCCTGATCGAACATGATGTTTTTCAATTGCGCTATTGCCGTATTTCCTGCACAACCGCCGCTTACTTTTTGAACACGCCCGCCCAGCATAATGACTTCTGCATTAGGGTGCTTTAATAGCGCTGCTGCGACATCAGGTGCATTCGTAACTATCGTTATGGCTAACTCTATAGGTATAAACTTAGTTATTGCCAGATTAGTACTTCCTGCATCAATAAAAATACAGTTGCCCTCAACAATCAGACTTGCACATTTCTGCGCGATCATGTCTTTTCTTGACAGGTGTTGCTCTTTTCGCAGGGAGAAGCTTCCTGCATCAGGCAGCAGCAGCACGGCTCCTCCATAAACCTTTCTGCAAACCCCTTCTTTACTTAATTCATGAAGATCCCGCCGGATAGTATGCTCTGAAACCCCGATTTCCTGGGCAAGTTCAGCACACACGACTCTTCCATTATCGCGCAATATTTGTCTGATAAAGTCTTGTCGCCGATCGGGGAAAGCTGCATAATCGAGCAATTATCACCTCTTAAATTCACAAAAAGAGCCACATCGAGCATGATCGTGCAGACGCTATACATTGTCAATGTATGTTCTGTCGGCAGCATGCCATGTATATGACATCATCAGATTTCACAATGAGGAACATAATGAATCAAAAGTTATACCGAATCTCTTCCAGCCGGGCTACCCGGCTAACTTTTTTCATTGCCGGGTTTATTACAGCGACATGGGCTGTTCTGGTGCCCTATGCACGTATTAATACTGGTGTAAATGAAGCGACGCTGGGATCTTTGCTGCTGTGTCTTGGATTGGGTGCTTTAATTGCTATGCCAGTAACAGGCTTACTGACCAGCCGCTTTGGTTGTCGCAGCGTTATTATGGCGGCTATCGCATTAGCTATTGTCAGCACACCTCTGCTGGCTGTGATTAATAACCCGTTGCTTTTGGGCGTTGTGCTGCTGTTTTTTGGCACAGGCCTTGGCGTGACAGACTGCGCCATGAATATTCAGGCGATCCTGGTGGAAAAAGAGGCGCCTGCTCCGCTGATGTCCGGTTTTCACGGCATGTACAGTTTTGGCGGTATTGCTGGTGCAGGTTTGATGACCTTGCTTCTGTCTGCGGATCTTAATGTTGTTACTGCTACCCTCTTCATCGTACTCATTGTGATTGTTTTAGCTTTACTGAGCTATCCGGGTTTGCTGACTTTTGCTAATCCTAAAGAAGGGCCGGCTTTTGCTGTACCTCACGGTGTTGTTCTGACGCTGGGAATGGTCTGTTTATTAGTGTTCCTGACTGAAGGCACTGTTCTTGATTGGAGCGCAATTTATCTGACGCAGGTAAGAGACATGCCTGAATCATTGGGTGGGCTTGGATATACCTGCTTTGCTATTGCCATGACAGCGACCCGGCTCACAGGGGATCGGGTGGTAAAATATCTTGGTCAATTAGCTGTCGTTGTGGGCGGATCGCTGACTGCGGCTATTGGGCTGGCACTGATTACGTTCATACCATCATGGCACCTGTCGCTATTTGGCTATGTTCTAATCGGAGCAGGGTGTGCAAATATTGTCCCGGTGATGTTTTCGGCCGTGGGTCAGCAGAGTGTAATGCCTCAATCCGTAGCTGTTCCGGCAATAACGACGATGGGTTATATGGGCGTATTAAGTGGTCCTGCTATTATCGGTTTTGTCGCTCATTTTAGTTCTCTTGCGCTGGCTTTCTCAGTGATTACAGCTTTAATGCTGTTTGTTAGTGCAATATCATTCACACTTAACCTTAGCCGGAAGAATTCCCCAGGAGCGAACAAATGAAAATTTCACATTTAGCTTTATGGACGGGAAATATTGAAGCGCAAAAAATATTCTGGCGAGACTATTTTGGCGGAACCCCTAATGAGTTATATATCAGCAAAAACCGGCCCGGTTTTTCCTCTTATTTTATCAGCTTAAGTGAAGGACCTACTATTGAGCTAATGCACCTGAAGGGTATGGCAGAGGGACAACACGGTGCAGAGCTTACCGGCTGGGCGCATGTTGCTATCGACGTTGGCTCCCGCCACCGGGTTGATGAAATGGTTATTAAAGCATCCGAAGATGGAATTTTAGTGAGTCCGGCTCGCCTCACAGGTGATGGTTATTATGAAGCTATCATCAAGGATCCCGATAGCAATCTTATTGAAATTATGGGTTGAATTTTTGTGAGCAATAACCTGCTTATAACTCAGCTGCATTATTGTTTTGATTGTCAAAACCAGAACGTCCGTTTTTGCCTGCAAAACGGACGTTCCGAATAAACAGGACACGAATATTTTTAAATGAACATCCTGAAATCCTCAGCGCTAATATCTGCCAGCGCTGAAGCTTTCAGATGCGGAGAGGCTGCCAGATACCGGGAAATCAGCTCAAAGCCTGCGGTGTATCCCAGCCACTTTGGCAAATCGCCGGTTCCGTAAAACCAGGCATTGTGATCGTAATCGGTGCGATGCCAGCTGTCATGCAGTTGCCGGGCGAAGGATTGAATAATATCTGAGTTGAGGCTTTCCCAGAGTTCAGGTTTACCGCCTAGAAGCTCAAGAGAAAAGTGCCCGGCAAGTCCTTCAGAAACGATAGCTTCCCCTAACGTTGAGCCGTATCCGGGCCCTGCCCACCTGGCCGCATGGTGCAGTTCATGAGCAAACATTCGCTCAAGCGAGTGCGCTTCATTTTTACAGAATGCCGGGTTTTCAGGGTCGACCGTTAAATAGATAACGCCTGACTCAGGACAAAAACCCGTGTGCCCTTTTTCAGGGATCACAAACTTTCCGGCTTTAACCACCACATCCAGCGAAGGGACCGGCATCAGCCGCTGAGCTTTTTGATAGGTAGCGGTCAGGCTGGCCTGAAGCCATTCACGGTGAGCGGTCAGTTTTTGTTGGGCATTCAGAATATGCAGGGTTATGTGAGGCATGTCAGCACCATCAAGGGCAAGAGTATTTATCCGCATACCAGCAAACATATACTGAACGTCACGGATATAACAGGAAAAGTCCGGTAATGGTCAACGAATATATCGGTTGTAATCAGCTCAGCCAGCGGGGTATTAAGGAGCTGGTTATCGCCGGGATGAAAACAGAATTTTGTGTGGACACGACCTGCCGTGCAGCGGAACGCGGATTCAGGACAGTGCTGATTTCAGATGCGCATACAACAATGGATAACTGCTGCCTGTCAGCTAAAGAGATCGTCAGCCTTCATAATGTCACGCTGGCTGGCCCGTTTGTTACGCTATCCACTGCGGCTGACTGGAACGTTATCGGGAAATGAGTATCAACCGCAGCCGCCCGCAGGGCGGCTGAAGGCACTACGCTTAACGTATAGAACAATCCGGTTTGTCGGCCAGCGTCTGCTATGAGCGAAAAGCGGACAAATTAATAGATATGGGCAGGCCTGAATATTCTGGAACACTGGCATTCAGTTCAGCTACGCCCAGGGATTATGTTATCCAGACCCGCACTGCGCCACATGCGGAGTAAGCGATGTCGGGAATGAGGGTATCCTTACCGCATAAGTTGAAGAGATGTGAATCGCGTTACGTCGAAATGGCGGAAGGCATTACGTTTTTCACACCATGCCGCAAGGACAATATCACCGGAGAAGTAACCTAAAGCGAAAGGCCATATCGTTCTTTCACTCACATTACCTGACCTGTCTGTATAACCTGTCCGGATTTTTTGTCTTCGCCTGATGGCGCTTCGAAGAGAATTCAGATTTTCAAAATTGTGATGGGCAACCTGAGTCTTTCCGACTAATAGCGTCGAGTCATCAAACAGCATCTTTAGCTGTGGGGGCAGACCTTGCCGGATCTTACCCGTCACCTCAGAAGCCGCTTTTGCTATACCCGCATCACCATATACAGCTACCCATCGCAAACCGAGCGCCAGCGCGTCAAGCTGCTCAGGGGTAAACATCACAGGCGGCAAATGATGGCTCCGGGAAAGCAGAAATCCCGTGCCGGCCTCCCCTTGAATGTCTGCCCCCTGAGCACGTAGTGCGTGAACATCACGGTAAAGCGTGCGAAGGCTGACGGAAAGCTCTTGAGCAAGCCAGTGTCCGCTTACCGGATAGCGATGCTGATACAAAATCTGCAGAAGATTGAGTAGGCGCTCTGCACGCTTCGGTCCCGATGCTGACATGTTCTGTCAATGCTCCATGCAATAGTGAAGTCTCATTCTTTTTGACGCGAGAGACTTATGATACTTAACCTGATCATTCTTTATGTTGATGACCCGATTGTCAGCAGCAGATTTTATCAAAATCTATTCAATACAGAACCAGACGTGATGCTTCCGACGTGGGCGGCTTTTTCCTTCAATAACGGCCTGAATCTTGGACTATGGTCAACAACGGCTAGTGACTTTGTATCCTGCGGTAAGGGTAACCGAACTGAGTTGAGTTTTATGGTTAAAGATATTCAGGCGGTTGATGCGCTTTATCAGCAGTGGTCAGACAGCGGTGTGCAGATAGAGCAGCGGCCCAAACAGGCTGTTTTTGGCAGGACGTTCGTTGCGCTTGATCCTGACGGGCACCGTATCCGGGTATGTATACCGGATTAATAAGTAAAGACGCTTAACAGCCCATGTTTAAACCTGAAGCGTCCGCTTCTGGCACAAAGCGGACTGACGCACAGGCCAATGTCCGCTAAGAGCGGGGAGCGGCCGTTTACTGAACTGCCTTAATCAAAGTTGAGTAAGGAATTGATGGATATCTTTGCGACTAGCTAGCTTTATTTTGTTCCCGGGACTGACTTTTGAAAAGACAGAAAGATGGCCCTCATAACTACTCGACCCGGTTCGGATTTCATATAATGAGGCCCATTCCAGCAAGGCCTCATAATCTTCAACAGTTCCATTGTTCCTTACTCCTCTAACTTTAATGTTTTCAACACATTCACCTGGCTTAGGCGTCAGCCATATAACATGAGAGGCGTATAAAGAGACTTGATCAGCAATCCAGCCATAAACGCCCTCAATAACCCAGAGTTGTTTATTTGCTATTGCAAGAACATCTTTAAGCACTTCAGCCTTTTCCCTGGCTCTGCCGTAACCATCTTGTTCCCAGTAAAGAGTATCTAAATCTGTAACAGGTAACTTTTTGAATTCAGAGATACGTGCAGCAAGCCAGCTTTTGCCTGAACCGCTGTTTCCCATGATTAGCACACGCTCTAACTCATTGCACATGTTTAAATTCCTGTCATGAATCATTTCTGAAAACGTATGATATATAGAACTAAAGGCAGTAAAACCCGTTTCTGCAGGGTTGGCATTCTATGTATGCAGATGTTGAATACGCAACAAATGGCTGGCCCAGGCGCATTTTCTGCTGCATTGGCTGCAATTCTTTGTAGTATTTCTTCACGGAGAAGCCGGGTAGCCACAGATGCATTTCCGCAAAATTCAGACAACAACCCTGATATCAAAAAACCTCATCCGGCAGCGTGCTGTGTGTAAGTCGATGACCTTAAAACCCGCCATCTCCGCATCCTCTTTTTCTTTGCCAGGATCTCTGGACATTCTCTCTTTGTGAAGTGGTCCTAAAATATACTCGATAAATGCAGATGCAGGCTCAGCCTGCTGTGTCAGATAGCTCCCTCCGGTTTAAGAACCCGATATATTTCTGGCCAATCCGGTGCTACCGGATGCCAGGGGCACCGCAGACTTAATCACATTTGATACAGTTCCATATTAACGGGCAGGTTTTCATTTATACGCCAGGCAGTCGGTTAACTTACAAAAATCGTTATATACTCACTGATATAGCGGTAAGTAATGATGCCTGCCCTATCGACAGCTCTCCGAAAATTTCATGTTGGTTAAACGGTGGATCCTGGTGAAGACAACGTTCACCTGCGCAATGTTATTGCGCTGCTATGCCGGTATATGCCGTAAATGAACAACCTGCGATGGGCGTTAATGCTTTGCCAGACGCACCTTTTGCAACCGACAGGAAAGCGACGTTATTTCCAGGCAACTCAGCTTCTGACAGGGATATTTACTAATGAAAAGCCTGCAATGGGCACTACCGCTTCTGGTCGTAAGCGCTCTGGCATCGGCTCAGACAGTCACTGACGACAGCGGAAAAAAGATTGAATTGAGCCAGCCGGTGCTGCACATAGCCGATGCCTGGTTTGCCCACCACTCTCTGCTTATGACGCTGGGCGCCGGCGATCGGATTGTGGCAACCGTAAACCATCCGGCGGACCGGCCGTGGATGTTTAAGGTACAGCCATCGTTAAATCAGGCGCTCCAGGCACACGGTAAAACCTTTAACAGTGAAGCGCTGGTGGCACGCAACGTTGATGCGATTTTTGTACCCGCTAACGATCCCGATGCAGAGTCTTATCGTCTGGCCGGTATTCCCGTACTGGCAATGAATTTTGATGATTTTGACTCGATGAAACGCTCACTCACTACCACGGCTCAGGTGGTCGGCACACCGGCAGCGGCCGCGCGAGCCCGGGCTTATAATCGCTATCTGGATACGCAAATCGCTGCTATTCAGACCAAAACGGCCGCGCTTGCGGAGAGTGAACGCCCGCGCGTGCTGCATATTCAGTCGCTGCATCCGCTGAAGGTAGATGGCCGGAATACCCTGATTGATACCTGGATCAGGCTTGCGGGTGGCCGGAACGTCGCCGCCTCCGTGGATGGCAATATGCGCCCTGTTTCACCGGAGGAGGTGATACGCTGGGATCCGGATGTGATTATTATCGGTGCCGGCGCGGGAACCCTGGCTGACTCTGACTACAAATCGCTGTTCGCCAGCGTAAAAGCCGTGAAGCAGCAGCAGGTGTGGCAGAATCCATCGGGTGTCTTTCCCTGGGATCGCTACGGCACTGAAGTCGCACTGCAAATCCAGTGGGCTGCCAAAAAACTGCATCCGGCGCTGTTTGCAACGCGCGATCTGGTTGACGCCACTCAGGAATTTTACCGGACATTTTACGATTACCCGCTGAGCAAACAGGATGCGCAGCGTATTCTGCAGGCACTGCCTCCAGGTTGAGGCAGGCAGGATTTTGCAATATTCGTTGATAAGCTGTGGTATCCAGACCAATTAAAGCGGCGTTATGGCTGCGCAACACTTTCCAGCAGACCGCCGAAGAGCAGAGTAAACGCCTGAATAGCTTTTGGTAATGCCTGTTGTGGATTACCGCTGGCAGCGACCCATAGCGCGGCATTCAGTGCCGCGCCATTTAACAGCCACGCAGCCGCATCCGCATCGACTGATTTGATTACGCGACGTTCAATCAGATCGGTAATACTCTCACGCGTAGCACTGAGGCAGTTATTCTGACTCGGCCATTTTGCAGGATCGCCAAGAAAAGCGGGACCATCAAGCAGCACAATGCGCCGGACCTCTTCATCCAGCGCCATCCTGATATAGGCTATCCCTTCAGCTAGGAGCGTTTGCTGGTCGTTATCGGAGTGAACCGCTTCACGTTTAGCGCGTTGCGCCATTTCAGAATCGATCTGCGTCACTACCGCGGCGAGCAAGCCTTTTTTATCCCCAAAGTTATGGTAAAGCGCCCCGCGCGTCAGACCGACACTGGCAGTCAAATCGTCCATTGATGCAGCTGCAAATCCCTTTTCAGCGAACGCTTTGCGCGCAGCTGCAATCAACTTTTTCCGGTTTTCTTCCATCGTTTCTGTGCGGCGTCTGGTAACCATATACTTCTCCTGCTGCTAACGCCGCGCATGCCATTTGACATACGCAGCGTATGTGTGATTAATTTTACATACGCCGCGTATATTAATTGTTTTATTTATGCTGCGCATCCCCTGTTGTTCTCCCACAAAGGAGTCCCTGTGACCCAGCCAACACCCGTTTTTCCTGCTCATCGCCACGCTCTTTATGAACAGCATCGTTATTCTGCAGCAATCCGCTCTGGCGATTTATTATTTGTTTCCGGGCAGGTGGGTAGCCGCGACGACGGCACCCCGGAGCCGGACTTTGCAACCCAGGTACAGCTTGCCTTTGAGAATCTCAGAGCCACGCTCGCTGTGGCAGGGTGTACGTTCAAAGATATGATTGATGTAACTACTTTTCATACCGACCCGGAAAACCAGTTTTCAACCATCATGCAGGTAAAACAGACTCTTTTTCCGGCGCCGCCCTACCCCAACTGGACCGCCGTGGGCGTTAACTGGCTGGCAGGGTTTGATTTTGAGATAAAGGTTATCGCCCGCATTCCTGAGTCTCAGGCATAAAAACGTTGCAGAGCAATATCAGGGAGAGCCAGCTTACGGCTCTCCCTTTTTGATCCGCTCAGTCAGCATTGCATAGCTGTCTGTCGCCCCGGTGATAGCCTCCTGCTAAAAAAACGTTGACGAGGTAGAACGATCGTTCTACCTTAAGGCCATGAACAAAACATCAGGCAGTACCCGGGAAAAAATTCTCAAGAGCGCTGAGCAGCTGATTTATCAGAACGGTATCCACGCCATGGGCATGGATCTTCTGGTCAAAACCTCAGGCGTCGCCAGAAAAAGTATTTATCATCACTTCGCCAGTAAAGAGGAGGTGGCATCAGCCGCGCTGAGCGTGCGCGATGAGCAGTGGATGGCGTGGTTCAGAAGCGCGTCCGATCAAGGCAATACGCCGCAGGATCGCATTCTGAATATGTTTACCGCGCTGAAAAGCTGGTTTGAGTCAGAGGGTTTCCGCGGCTGCGCATTTATCAACACCGCCGGTGAGACAGGCAACCCTGACGATACCGTTCGCCAGATAGCGAAAACCCACAAGCAGAAGTTACTGGATTACGCCCTGGAGCTCAGCAAAGAGATGAATGTTGCACATCCCGAGGCGCTGGCCAGACAGCTGCTGATTCTGATAGAGGGCGCCATTACCGCGTCCTATGTTATGGGGAGCGGGAGCGCGGCCGACGACGCACGGGATATTGCGAAAATGCTGCTGGAGCAGGTTTCCTGAAGCCTGCGTACTCATCAAATTTGAATTAACAGGAGTTTTACCATGTCTGATTCATACCAACGCCCGCCGCTTCCTCCTTTCACCCGCGAAACGGCCATCGAAAAGGTGCGCCTGGCTGAAGATGGCTGGAACAGCCGCGATGCGGCTAAAGTCGCACTGGCTTACTCAGCGGACACACAATGGCGCAACCGCACCGAGTTTGCTCATAACCGTGAAGAAGCCGAAGCGTTTCTGGCCCGTAAATGGAAAAAAGAGCTTGAGTATCGTCTTATCAAGGAGCTCTGGGCGTTTGATGGCAACCGCATTGCTGTCCGCTACGCCTATGAATGGCGCGATGATTCAGGTAACTGGTTCCGCTCTTACGGCAATGAAAACTGGGAGTTTGAAGGCGATGGCCTGATGAAGCGCCGTTTTGCCTGTATCAACGATATGCCTATTAAAGAGAGCGAACGCAAATTTTTCTGGCCGCTGGGACGTCGTCCGGACGATCATCCGGGGCTGACTGCGCTGGGGTTGTAACGGCGGCAGGGCAGCTCGCGTGACTGCCCTGCTGCATGGGTTTATCAGCAGCTGGCTTTAGCGAGGTAGCGCTGCATTTCATCAGCAGGAACCATGCCGCCACCTGTCGCCCAGACAAGCTGCGTGGCCTGCTGCAGCTGCTGCGGAGTGATACCCTGCTGTGCCAGATAAGCGGGGCTTGCCGCGATGCGCTGCGGCCCCTGCATGCCCGCCAGCGCGGAAGGTTCCAGCTGAATACCTTCCGTTTCATCCAGCATGGCAAGCAGCGTAAACAGGGTGCGATCGCTGAGCGTATAGCAGCCGTCGATCAGCTGCGCCATCGCCCGGCCGACAAAGCCGGAGGCGCGGCCCACCGCCAGTCCATCCGCAGCGGTTTTATTGTCGATACCGATATCCTGCACCGCAATACCATCGTGCAGGCCGGTGCTCATTCCCAGCAGCATACAGGGTGAATGGGTTGGCTCCGCAAAAAAGCAGTGAACGTTATCGCCAAAAGCCAGCTTCAGGCCAAAGGCGACGCCTCCCGGGCCGCCACCCACGCCACAGGGCAGATACACAAAAAGCGGATGGGAGGCATCCACAGTAATGCCTTTCTCCTTCAGCTGCTCTGGCAGGCGCAGGCCGGCAACGGCATAGCCCAGAAACAGCGTGCGTGAATTTTCATCATCAATAAAGAAGCAGTCGGGATCGGACTCCGCCGCTTTGCGGCCCTGCTCCACGGCGACGCCGTAATCCTGCTCATACTCAATCACGTGCGCTCCACGCCTGCGCAGCAGCGCTTTCTTCCACTGACGCGCATCTACCGACATATGAACGGTAACGTGAAACCCGAGGCGGGCACTCATTATGCCGATCGAAAGGCCCAGGTTGCCCGTTGAACCTACTGCTATTTTATGCTGGCTGAAAAACTGACGGTGCGCCGGAGAAAGCAGCTGGCTGTAGTCATCGGCTGGCGTGATAAGCCCCGCCTCCAGCGCCAGCTTCTCTGCGTGCGCGAGAACTTCGTAAATGCCGCCGCGCGCTTTGATGGAACCTGAAACGGGCAGATGGCTATCTTTTTTCAGCCAGAGTCTGCCTGGCAGCGGCGCACGCTGCGCCAGCCGCGCCTGCATCGCGGGTAGAAGTACCATATCTGACTCAATAATACCGCCGCTTTCAGCCGTTTCCGGAAAGGCGGCGGCGATCAGCGGAGCGAAACGGCGCAGGCGGGCTTCGGCATCTTCAGCCTCTTCACGCGTCAGTCCCGTATGCAGGAGCCCCCTCTCTGCCGTCGTCACCTGATCGTTAAACCAGATGGTTTCACGTAGCGCCCTCAGATCGCTTACCGCCGGTACAGACCGGAGTTTTTCAGTTAAATCAGTCATGGTTACTCTCATTCAGCCCGACGCATCAAAAGAAAACAGAGCGTTATTTATATGCACGCGGCTGCGCGGTGACAAACGATGGTTTTTCAACTTAACATGAGCTCAGCTAACTCAACAGGCGAGCACGCATTGTGCATTTTTATCTGCAACGTCCACGCCGGTTAAATAACTAATCGCTAAATCAGCAGCTTAAACAGTAAAGGTGAAAAATGTGTTCTCTGAGATGCGTGAAATAGAGGGTGGCCAGCTGGGACGTCTTTTCACCTTTGAAGCCGCTGCCCGCCACGGCTCGTTTGCCGGAGCGGCGGCGGCGCTGGCACTGACGCCCAGCGCTGTCAGCCACCGTATCAGCCAGCTGGAAAGAGAGCTCGGTATCTCGCTGTTCACCCGTTTACACCGCAGGGTGCTGCTGACCGAAGAGGGTGAGCGGATCTTCAATGCCATGAGTACCTCACTCGACTACCTCAACCGGGAAATTCAGGGCATCAGAAATCAGGGATCCAGCGGAAGGCTTACGGTTTACAGTCGCCCGTCGTTTGCGCACGCCTGGCTTGCACCGGCGGTGGCCTCTTTTCTGGAGCAAAACCCCGCTATCGATCTCGTTATTAATACCGGAAACGAACCGGTCGACCTGCATAAAATGGGTGCCGATCTGGCCATCTGTTTTGATGCTGACGTGCCGGACAGATTTCACCTGGACCCGCTGATGGATGAACATATTATTCCGGTTTGCAGCCCGCGCTACGCTGCACAATTCAGGCTGACGGACTGCCCGGAGAATCTCCGGAGCTGTCGCCTGCTGCACGATCGTCAGGCGTGGAGTATCGATTCCGGAGAAAATGAATGGCGGTTGTGGGCAGCGCATTTTGACGTGGATATTACGGCAGCGCGCCGTGCCGAATTCGATCAGGCAGAGCTTGCGGTTGCTGCAGCGATAAACCATGCCGGCATCGCGATGGGACGTAAGGCGCTGGTGAAACAGCGTATCGCCTCTGGCGAACTGATAACGCCTTTCCCGCGCCTGGCGCTGCTGTGCAGCGAACGGTATTACATCGCTACCCGCGCCGACAGACGCTGGCCAAAAACAGAAACCTTTATCCGCTGGCTGCAGGAAACCGCGGCGAAAGAGAAATAATTACGCTCATAGTATCGTCACGCTGGCAGAGCAGGATCACGGCGTAAACCGCGCTATTTTTAAGCAGATCGGGTATAATAGCCGGACACTTGCCCACCCTTTTTATCCTCAGCGAAACAGGCATATGGCATTTCAGAATCCGGCTCAAAACTTTATCGAAGCGCGCCTGAACCTGGGTGATATCGTCTCGCTGTCGCCCTGGTCCACCTACCTGATGCGCAGTGATACAGCCTGCCCGGAGGCGGGTATCGTCAAAGGCTCAGTGCTGGCAGTTGATCGGGCACTGACGCCGCGGCACGGTCAGATTATTGTGGCGGAATTTGAGGGTGAACTGGTGCTGCGCAGGTTACTGCTGAAACCCGTTCCGGCGCTGCAGTCGCTGGAGAGGTCCGATGCTATCGTTCTGCTCGACGAGAACCAGCCGCTGCCGGTGTGGGGCGTGGTGGCTTATGCGCTTAATGATATCGCGGGCCAGGGTTTCACCGGGCCTGCAGGAGAATAGGTATGTTTGCGCTTGCTGATGCCAACAATTTTTACGCCTCCTGTGAAACCATTTTCAGGCCCGATCTGCGCGGCAAACCCGTTTGCGTGGTATCAAATAATGATGGCTGCGTGATTGCCCGTTCAGCTGAAGCAAAGCGCATGGGTATAAAGATGGCCGCCCCCTGGTTTAAGCATGAACGCTATTTTCGTGACAATGGCGTACACGTTTTCAGTTCTAACTATGAGCTTTAGTAAGTTAAGTGGAATGCAACATTTGCGGTATAGACTTTAGCCAGTTGTCCTGAACTGAAAGGGGAAGGCCGTGAACACAAAAACACATTCCACTTCGGCTTTGCTGCTGGCCGGGCAGTGGCTTAAAATTCTTTCGAATTTAGGAAGAGCCAGCTCAACTATTAAAGCCTATCGAAGTGCCCTGACGCATTTTTTTGCCTTCTGTGAAATACACGATATTGCTCCTGAAAGGGCTTCCTTTGAAGACATTGCAGGATATATCCGCCCTCAGCTCCCTGATATGCCGTCACCCGTTGCCAGCGCCACACTCCAGTTGCGCATTTCAGCTCTTCGCCTCTGGTATGACTTTCTGATCTACCAGGATATTTGCCGTCTCAACCCGTTACCCCGTTCGGGTTTGCCTGGTGCCATTTATACCGGGCGAGGCCTGATCCCACGTATCACCCGCCTCCCCGTTATTCCCGATGACGGGCAGTGGCTCAGGTTCCTGAAACACGTTTCTGCCGCGTCCCTGCGTGACCGGCTGATGCTTGCTCTGGCGTATTATGGCGCGCTCCGGCGTACGGAAGTGACGGCTCTGAGGCTTGAGGACATTGATCTGGCTCACCGCCTGATACGCATCCGCGCAGAGACGACGAAAAACAGACGGGAAAGAATGGTCTGCTACAGCGCTGACGTTGCGCGGGTACTGGCAAATCATTTCCAACAGCTACGGCTGGCAGGCTGGTCAGGCGGTGCTCTGTTCCGTTCCGCCTCTGACCGTAATTACGGCGCTCCGCTCTCGTTCTGGAGCTGGAGTAAAACCGTGCGGAAATGGGCGACAGAGACTGATCAGCCAGACATCACCACGCATACTTTTCGTCACCTCCGGCTGACGCACCTGGCACGGGCCGGATGGAAACTGCATGAACTGGCTACGTATGCAGGGCACAGGGACCCGCGTACCACACAAATTTATATTCATCTGTCGGGAACGGATATGGCTGCCCGCATGGCTGCTGCCGTCGCTGAAACCGACCGGAAGATCGCAGAGCTTATCTTTCAGGCGGGGGCAGTGTGATGAAAGCAGAAACAGGAATTCATAACATTTATGTCCCTTTCAGTCGTTCAGACTATCAGCTGAATAATGTGTTAAACACTGAAGAGCGCGAGGCGTTAAGCACCGGGCACAAACGTACCTCTGCTCTGAGCCAGCAAGGTCCGCTGTCATCTTTACTGCGGCCTCTTCAGGATATTGCCGACCGCAGCGGCACAAGTGACAGACTCGTCAGGATTATCATTTCTGCCGTTCTGGCGGAAATACACCGGACAGGGCAACCCTGCTGGCTGTGGGGATCAGAAAAGTGGCTGACGCTGTGCCAGCAGCACCGTTCAGGCAGGCCCCTTATTGCGGCTTTTGCCTTCCATCTTGGCCCGTTCCCCTCACCGTTCGATCTGCCGCATCATGGTGCCCCGTCGCTGTACGCCTGTGCCATCTATGGCCGGGAATTTTTCACACAGGAACTTAACCGGCTGACGGAAGCTCTGGTTTCACTGGGATACAAACGCAGGAACCAGAAAAATCAGCTGTCAGCCCTGCTGGGCATACTGATGATGATGAACAGTAATCCTCAGCTCGAAAGCTTCACGACTGATCTCCTGTGGCGCGCGCAGAAATATCACGATCGCGGGATCGCAAAGACAGTGGGCAGAGTTTCGCATGCGCTTGCCGCAATGGGCATCATCAAAAGCCCCGTGCGTATGCGCAATTACCAGGAGTGGCGCGAAAAACCGACAGAAGACATCGCACAGGCCTGGGTAGCATGCTGTCGGCGGTGGAGGGAAACCTCAGTGCTTCGTCCCCGATCCAGAGAGAGCCAGTACAGTTTTATCCTCCGCTGCGGCCTGTGGCTCGCCCGGGAGCATCCGGAAATACGCGAGCCGTCCGACTGGACAATGGAGATCTGCGCAAGCTTCATTGCAACAGTCGGAAGAATGAAAGTCGATGAACTTTCTCTGGGCACGGCACAGGGGATGCGCCGGTCTTCCCGTTCCGGAGAACCCATGCTGCCAAACTCCCGCGCCGGTTTTGTGTATGCCGTCCGCCGCTTTATGATTGACTACGAGAGCTGGGGATGGGGACGGCTGAAATTCAGTCCGTCCCGCCATCTCTCCACGCCTGATACGCCGCTGTTTCGTCAGGGCGTCAACCCCCGGGTTATTGATGATCCGGTCTGGCTGAAACTGGTATGGGCAAGTCTGAACCTGCGTCAGGAAGATTTGCTGAGTGAAATTCATTATCCCCTGTCTATGCTGCAGGCTATGGCGGTCATCTGGACGCATGCAGGGCTGCGCCAGAATGAGCTGATGCGCCTGACCGCAGGCTGCATCATTCCACAATCGGAAGATATTAACCGGGACGACGGCAGTACCATTCCTGCCGGGACCCTTTGCTACCTTAATGTGCCAGCTGGCAAGACCTCTAAAGCCTTTGTTAAACCGGTTTCTGCTGCAGTGAAAAAGTATGTCGATATCTGGCTGGCAGAGCGACCAGAAGAGCAGGCAGCGCTGACGGATGAACGCACCGGTGAAAAGGTCCGTTTCCTGTTTCAGTACCGGGGCAAAGCCGTGGGAAGAGATATAATAAACCGCACCGTTATTCCGGTTCTCTGTGCCAGAGCGGGGATGCCGGAGGAAGACAGCCGGGGTCCCATTACCAGCCACCGGGGGCGAGCATCGGCCGTGACAGCACTGGCCAGTGTTCCTCAGGGCATGTCGCTATACGAGCTGATGCAGTGGTCAGGTCACTCTTCGCCGCAGTCTACGATGCATTATATTCGTATACGGCCGACACAGCTGGCAGCCTCTTTTGTGAAGGCGGACCGGGTCGCGCATATGATGAGCGTGCTGATTGACCATGATCCGCTTGCCGTCAGCCTCACCGGTCCGGCAATATATTATGATCTCGGCGATTCGTACTGTATGAATCCTTTCTGGAGCAACTGCCCGCACCGGATGGCGTGCATCGGTTGTGACTTTAATCTGCCAAAACAGAGTGCAAGAGGACTTCTGCTCGAAAGTAAGGCGTCCGTAAAAAGATATCTGGAGGAGGTGCCGCTGACGGTTGACGAGAGAGCCATCGTGGAGGGAGATACGGAAAAACTGGAGGCTGCTCTGAGAAAAAGCAGTAAGGTTCTCATCCGGTAAAACATCTGTCCGGACAGCATATTATTTCAGGTAAGTAGCAGCACAGTGCGTGAGTTCTGCGTCGTAACAGAAAGTCAGCAGTCAAAGCTGATTCACTGAGCCATACCTCTTTTTTCCGCAGTCATTCCGGTTTAGATTATTTCTTTTTTCTGCCTGAAAAAAGATAAATAAGGGCCCTCTCAGGGGCCCTGCCGGTCGGTTGAAATCAGTCTTCTGATGTCAGCTGTAAACTATTTATTCAGCCATTTTTCCAGATGTTCAATCTCCGCCTTCTGTGCTTTGATGACATCTTCAGCCATATTTCTCATTTCAGGATCTTTTCCGTACTTCAGCTCTGTTTCGGCCATGGCTATCGCGCCTTTATGGTGCTCAGCCATGCCTCTGGCAAAAGCCCTGTCTGCATCCTGCTCCTTCATCGCATCCATCATGCTGCGGTGCATATTCTGCATGCCGGCCATGTATTCTTTTGAAGCTGGAGACATATGCATGTCCTGCGTCATCTTCATATCTGGCTTCTGTGCCATAGCCGCAACTGGCAGAACAACCAGCAGGGAAACCAGGGCTGTCTGTAACTTTTTCATGATCCGTTCCTTTTCTGGGCTAAGAGAATTTAGTTTAGTAAAGCACCCGGGCTCGTTTCACTAAACCGGGAAAGAAATCCTTGGTTTAAAGCAGTTCAGAATTATTACGGGCGACAGCCCGAAGAAAGCGCACATCAACATAAATTATGCTGCCGGTATTTTTACCGTAAACGTAACGATGTCATCGTCCAGAAAAACCTGCAATGTACCGTTGTGAGCCTGAACAACGGCTCGCGTGATGGAAAGGCCCAGGCCAGCACCGTCCGTGTTATGTTGCCGGGACGAGTCGCCCCGGTAAAAGCGATCAAAAAGCCTGTCCAGATTTTCCTGCGTGATGGCTTCCGTGCGGTTAGATATATAAACAAACGCCATCCCGATCTGCTGTTCTGCCCGGATCAGGATCGCCGCGCCGTCTGAAGAGTACTTTATGGCATTGGTTATCAGGTTGCTCAGCGCCCGGCGTAGCATCAGACGATCGCCCTTCATGCTGGCCTCCCCTTCAAGCGTCAGGGTTTTACCGTTTTCAGCGGCCAGCGGCTCGAAAAATTCGATTAGTTCTTCGAGTTCTGCCTTTGCGGAAAAAATCTCATTTTCCAGCGCCAGCAGCCCGTTTTCAGACTTCGCCAGAAACAGCATGTCGCTGCTCATTCTGGCAAGTCGGCCCAGCTCCTCCAGGTTTGAGAAAAGCACTTCCCGGTAGCTGGCAGCGTCACGCTCCCGGGACAGGGCAACCTGCGTCTGCATCATCAGGTTACTTACGGGAGTGCGCAGCTCATGGGCTATGTCAGATGAAAACTCTGACAGGCGCCTGAAAGAGCCCTCCAGTCTCTCCAGCATGCTGTTAAACTCGGCTACGGTAGGCATAAGCTCCGAAGGAAGGTGTCGGGCCGGCAGGCGCTCACTGAGATTATTAACGGTAATAGCCGAAGCCAGCCGGTTTATTTCATTCAGCGGCCGGAGTCCGATGCGGGTGGCAAGCCAGCCCAGCAAGACAGAAAGAAAAATCAGTCCCCCGTTAAGCCACATCAGCCACTCTTTCAGCTGGCCGATAAATTCATCATGAAAGCCAGTATCGTAGGCGGCTGTTATCAGCACGTCCCGGTGCCTGCCCGCGTTCTCTGCACCGATTTTTTTAATCATGACGTTATAGCGCCAGCCGTCTTCCTCCACCGTCTGCAGGGTGTTCAGCTTCAGAGCCTCACCGGCAAAGCGCTCAGCCGGAACCGGGAAGCCGGGAGAGAAATAGTCGGCGAGTATTTGATTATCGGCAGTCCTGATCGACAGATAAAGTCCGCTATGGCCCACCATGGCGTCGGCAAGCTTGCGGGCAAGCCCGACGGTATCAAGCTTTCCTGTACGGACTTCACTTTCCAGCAGTTCGGTAGCCAGCTCAAGCTTACCGGTCAGCAGCGTAAGGTCCTGGCTGCGAAAGTAACTGCCCAGCGCGGCAACCAGCAGAACGCTGGTAAGCAGCCAGACGGACATCATGACACCGGCAAAGACCAGGCTAAGTCTGGAAGTCAGAGACCAGTTACGCTTCATTCTTCACGTATCTCCAGCACGTAGCCAATGCCGCGCACGGTATGGATCAGCTTCGGGCTGAAGTCATCATCCACCTTGCTGCGCAGCCGCCGGACAGCCACATCAATCACGTTAGTGTCACTCTCAAAATTAATATTCCAGACCAGGGAGGAGATGAGATTTCTTGGCAGCACTTCACCGCGACGCTGCAGCAGCAGCTCAAGCAGAACAAACTCTTTTGTGGACAGATGAATTTTTTTGCCGGAACGGCTGACGCTCCGGCGGGATATGTCCATCACCAGGTCAGCTATTTCGTACATGCCGGATGCCAGAGAGCGGTTACGCCTGAGCTGGGTCCGGATACGGGCCAGAAGCTCGGCAAAATCGAACGGCTTGAGCAGATAGTCATCGGCTCCCAGGTCCAGGCCTTTGATTTTTTCGCTGACGTTATCCCTTGCGGTCAGAAACAGCACGGGCTCTTCGTGGCGGGCCATTCTCATCTGCCGCAGAATGTCCCAGCCGTCCAGGGAGGGCAGCATCACATCAAGAATAATCAGGTCGTAGCGCTGCTGAAGGATATGCTCCAGCCCCTGACGGCCGTCATTCACAAGGGTGACGTCATACCCTGCCTCCTGAAGACCCTGTTTCAGGTAAGTCCCGGTTTTAATTTCATCCTCGACGATCAGAAGAGTGGTCATGGTATAAGGGCCCTGCAGCTGAGTGTCGTTACGCCATACCGTTACCGGGCGACAGCGTGCCAAGCCAGGCTACGGTCGCCAGAATCAGGATAGACACGCTGAACTCTGTAATAATACTTTTGCGCATCAACGCAATACCCGTCTTATAGTGGCCCTGACCGAGCGCATTTTCCAGTGCGGGTGCAAGCCGGAAGCGGTTCGCGGCAGCCAGCAACAGCATAACGAAAAACAAGCCTGTCTTGATTAGCAGGAGCAGCCCGTAGTGGCTGCCCGGCAAAGATTTGACCGGGTCTTCCACAATGAAGAAAAAGTTAATGACGGCGGTGATGACAATACTCAGCACAATCACCGTGCCGGCCCGGGAAAAGCCCGTCAGGGCTTCCGCAAGCTGCCGGACGTGGCTGGCCGTCTGCGCCTTTTTGATGCATAACAGAATGGCAAAGGCCGTGAGCGCGCCCACCCATGCACCGGCTGCCGACAGGTGGATGATATCGCTCAGCAGATGCAGATAGTAGCTCATACCGTCGTTCATGGCCGCATGACCGCCCCATGCCAGGGTGGCCAGCGCTGTGCCTCCGGAAAGCGTGAGAACGTAACGCGACAGAACGGCATTGCGCAGGCGCAGGCCCAGTCCGATGAAGGCCAGCACGAGTGCGGCAAGCCGGATAACCCAGCTGAGGCCGACCGCAGTCTCACCGATAACCATCTCTATGATGTGGAGCGTGATTTCACCTGCGTCGGTCACGCCACTCATCGCCTGCGCGACCAGCAGCATATTCGCCAGCGACAGAACAATGCCGACGGATATCAGAATAAAGAAGAACGACCAGACACTGAATAATGACACCGATTTTTTAAGCGTTCCCTTCACGGCATACAGTTCAAATAAAGGCAGCCCAAACAGAACCATAAGGTCAAGGTAAAGGAAAAAGCGGATAACAATAAAAGTCTGATCGTTCATGGCATTATTTCACGCTAAAGCTGACGTTACCCGTGCGCGGGTGTGTATCAGAAGACACCGCACGCCACTCCACCTTGTATGTGCCAGGCACCAGAGGTTTGGCTGGCGTGATCACCATGGTTTTCGGATCGCCACCGGCGGCCACTTTTGCCGCAACCGCCATCGGGGCATGAGAGGACATGCCGGGCATAGCGGTCATGACGAGACGTGCACCAGAAAATTTTGTGACCAGATTCTCAGTAAAGTGCAGCTCCACTTTTGAAGGCGCTGCCACCTGCGCTTTATCAGCAGGGACAGAAGAAGCCAGTTCCGGATGCGCCTGCGCGCCAAAAGCAGCAACAGAGGCGGCAACAGCGATGACGTAGCCAGCATAATTACGTTTCATATTCATACCTGTCTTGTTTGTTAGAATTAACTGCATCAGAACCACACGCGGGCACCGAGAAGAAAGCGCACTTCGTTGTCCTTCTCTCCTTCACGGGTCGCCATATCGGCCGTGTTGCCATAAAGCTGGCTCCACGATACGCCCACATAAGGCGCAAATTCCCGCTTTACTTCGTAACGAAGGCGCAGGGAAAGCTCGGTACCGGACAGTCCTTTCCCGGTTTCACGCACCTCATCATCCTTACCGTAAAAATTGGCTTCAAAAGACGGCTGCAGGATGAGCCGGTTGGTCAGCAGCACGTCATACTCTGCTTCAAACCGGAGCGCGGTGCGTCCCTGCTCACCGGCAAACGCGGTGAGTTCAGTTTCGAGGTTATACAGCGGCATGCCCTGAAAGCCGGCGGCGGCCCATGTCTGGGGCCTGCCGGGCCTGAAGTCCTGCCGCGCACCCGCGACCACGTCCCACCAGGGCGAGACAGCGTGCCCCCAGAGGGCCTGCACCTCTGCCGACTCGGTTTTTCCGTCGCTGGTTTCCCCTTCGCTGCGCAGCCAGAGCCGATCAATATCCCCGCCAGCCCAGCCGCTGACGTCCCAGCTGAATCCCCCGGCCTCATTATTTTTCTGCCACTCAAGCTGATCGGCCAGCAGATACCAGTTCATGCTGCTGTCATGCACTTTATGACCATGCACGTCAGGAAACGCAGCCCGGCGGTCGGCGTCCGTCAGTACCGGAACAGGCGTTCTGCTTTCAGTCGGGGCAGCAGGCTGCATAGACTCCATGCCTTCCATCCCGGACATGGGTTCCATATTGCCCATAGCGGAGTGGTCCATGCCCGACATTGCACCTATGTCATGCTCCTGCATGTTGTGCGCCGCTTCAGCCCGGGCATCAGGGACGGCCGTAAGTGCGCTGCCGGCAATCGCTGCGAAAACCAGCAGCCCGGCCGCCGGGCTGCAAAAGTTATGTTTCATATCACCACGATCAGAAGCTGACATCAGAAGTACCTCACTCATTAACCCGGACCTCACGGAACATGCCTGTTTCCATATGAAAAAGCAGGTGACAGTGGTAAGCCCATCGGCCCAGCGCATCGGCCGTCACACGATAGCTGCGGCGCGTGCCGGGCGGCATATCTATGGTGTGTTTACGCACCAGGAAATTCCCTTCTTCATCCTCAAGGTCGCTCCACATTCCGTGCAAATGAATGGGATGTGTCATCATGGTATCGTTGACCAGGACAATGCGGACGCGCTCGCCATAGCGGAGTGTGACCGGCTCTGCATCGGAAAACTTAATACCATTGAAAGACCAGGCAAATTTTTCCATATGGCCGGTAAGATGCAGTTCTATGGTGCGTGAGGGTTCGCGTCCGTCCGGATCGTCAAAAGTACTTTTCAGGTCAGCGTAGGTCAGAACCCTGCGGCCGTTATTCCTCAGCCCGATACCCGGATCGCTGAGCTTCGACGTGGGCATCATGGCCTGCATGTCAACCAGTGGGTTGTTCGTTTCTGATGCCGGATGCTTCTGCATATCACCCATGCCGGCCATGCTGCCGTGGTCCATGCCGGCCATGCTGCCGTGGTCCATGCCGGCCATGCTGCTGTGATCCATGCCAGCCATACTGCCTGCCGGGGCGCTTTCCACAGCTGAACCATCCATGCTCTGCATGCTACCGCCGTCCATACCCTGCATCTGCCCGTGATCCATACCCCCCATGCTGCCGTGATCCATACCCCCCATTCCCATATCATCCATGGTGAGCCAGGGACGAGGATCGGTGGAAGGAACCGGGGCAGTCATGCCTTCACGAATGGCAAGCGTGCCCCGTGCATAGCCGCTTCTGTCCATGGACTGGGCAAAGATGGTGCAGGCATCCTGGACGGGCTCCACAATGACATCGTAGGTTTCAGCCACGGCAATACGGAACTCATCCACGCTGACGGGGGTGACGTACTGGCCGTCAGCAGCCACCACGGTCATCTTTACGCCGGGAATGCGCACATCGAAGTAGGTCATGGCAGAGCCGTTGATAAAGCGTAGGCGGATTTTTTCGCCTTTACGGAACAACCCGGTCCAGTTTTTACCCGGGCCCTGACCGTTCATGAGATAGGTGTAAGTCGCACCGCTGACGTCTGCAAGGTCAGTCGGATTCATCTTCATTTCCGCCCACATCTTCCGGTCGGCCAGGGTATTTCCCAGTCCCTTATCCCGGGCATCACGGAAAAAGTCACCAGCAGCAGGCTTGGCGAAGTTGTAGTAGTCGGACTGCTTTTTCAGTTTTGCAAGAATGGCAGAGGCATTTTCATCTGACCAGTCGGTCAGCATTACCACGTGTTCCCGGTCATACTTAAATGGCTCGGGCTCAGCGGGATCAATGATAATCGGGCCGTAAACGCCCTCCTGCTCCTGCAGGCCGGAGTGGCTGTGATACCAGTAGGTGCCATTCTGCTTTACGCGAAATGAATAGACGTAAGTATCATCGGGTTCAATACCGTGAAAGCTGAGGCCGGGAACGCCATCCATGTTGGCTGGCAGAATGATGCCATGCCAGTGAATGGAGGTTGTTTCTTTCAGACGGTTTTTAACCCGCAGCGTGACAGTATCACCTTCTTTCCAGCGCAGCAGGGGCCCCGGCAGGCCGCTGTTGATGGTTTTGGCATAACGGATGTTGCCGGTGATATTAAGTGGCGTTTCGGCGATAAACAGGTCGAAATCATTACCGGTAAGCATGTGGGGCTGTACCAGACTTACCGCCGAGAAAGCATTGAACGTCTTCATACCAAGACCGCCAGCAACGCTGGCCGCTGCGATCCCTTTGATAAAATTGCGTCGTGAACTTTTAAGCTGCATGACTGTGCTCCGGCAAAATGCAGATTATCCCGGGAGAAAATCTCTCCACACCAGATGCATCACTAATGCAATCCGGTCAGGAACTTTATTTTTGTTACCGGCAAGCTATCACAACAGGAATCCCGACTTGATTACATTTATGTCATGTTGGAACCTGATGTTTTTGAATTACATTTTTGTCATTTTCGTTCACGGTGTTTTTTTTCGGATACGATGAAAATCACTGAGGCCGGTAAAGTTCCTGTCCGGAATTAACGGCTATTTTTATCCTTTAAACGTAAGGAATTACGAATGAAAAAGATTATGCTTGCCGCCGCTGCGGTCCTTCTGTCCGTTTCAGCCGCTCAGGCTCAGCCAGCCCCCATGGACATGTCCTGCTGCATGAACAAGAAAGCCCCGGCGGCCTCCATGAATGAACATGAGCTGGCGATTCAGGCACATCAGAGCATGAATAACAGCAGTTCTGCCGCACATCAGAACATTATTGAAACGCACCGCAAGATGATGCAGGAAGATAAATAAACGCAGATGACAGCCCGTAGCCTTAGCTGAAAAAACCTGGGCATAAATCATCCGGATTTTGTCATGGTTACTGTTGTTACGGAATGTGTTGTGCGTTAACCCTCATTACACTGAGTTATCTGAACAACTTTGTTTAGGCTGTAATCAGCCAGCCCGTCTGACTGTGACGGGCTTTTTTTAACCCTGTTTTATCCCACTCCTGCTACCGTCTGTATAAAACGCTTTTGCAGCAATCAACATTTTGTTCCATGCTTACCACTTCTTTGCATTTAACGATTACGGGAAGAAATTATGTCTGAACAATACCGCAACTGCATTGAGGCCTGTTATATCTGCGCTGCAACCTGTGACTACTGCGCAACGTCCTGCCTGAAAGAAGAAAATATTGAGATGATGCGCGAATGCATCCGGGCGGACATGCAGTGCGCCAGCATCTGCCGCCTGGCAGCTGAGCTGATGACAATGGACAGTGAATTCGCTGCTCAGATTTGTAAGGTTTGCGCAGAAGCATGCCAGAAATGCGGTGATGAGTGCGCGAAACATGAGCACGAGCACTGTAAGAAATGTGCTGAAGCCTGTTACCGCTGTGCTGAAGAATGCCGGAAAATGGCAGCGTGACAGCAAATGGAAGCTGTCCAGTCGCAGCTTCCGGAAAGTACCGCCTGTCTCATTCCAGCCGGTGATTTTTGATACATACACCCGGCGTCAGGGTGGTAAAAATCACCGTTCTTATCCGGACTGCCCGCTATACAGCCAGAAGGGAAATGCCGCGTCCCTGTTCAGGCTTTTTTAAACTGACATCCCCCTGTATTAAATATCGTAAAAACCCGGGCGTGTTTTTGCAGCCGGTCGGTACATATGCCCTCTGCCTTATCCACAAAAACGGGGGATAAGTCCTGTATAATTAATGTACAAATTTGTAGTGTACATCCTCTCAGAAAGATTTAAGTCTCGTGTTGAATTTCTATTCCACATAAATGGCGATATGTCGGCGCGGATGATGGCAATACTCGATGAGATGGCTGCCGGGCAGGAAGTCTACTCTATCGATGAAAGCTTTCTTGATGTCACGGGCATTAGCAGTTATATGCCGCTGGAGCGCTTTGGTCAGCAGATGCGCGAGCGCGTTCGCCAGGAAACCGGCCTGACCATAGGCGTAGGCTTTGGCCCGACCAAAACGCTGGCCAAGCTGGCGAATCAGGCGGCCAAGCAGTGGACGAAAACAAACGGCGTGGTCGATCTCTCCGATCCCCTGCGCCAGCAAAAATTGCTGCAGCTGACGCGCATTGGCGATATCTGGGGTATTGGCTGGCGAATCGCCCAGCGTCTGGAAGAGATGGGGATCACCACCGGGCTGCATCTGGCAGAAAGTAATACCAGTACGATCCGCAAAAAATTTGATGTGATTGTTGAGCGCATTGCACGCGAGCTGCGCGGCGAATCCTGTCTGGCACTGGAGGATGCGCCGCCGCCAAAACAGCAGATCGTTAATTCACGCTCTTTCGGGCAGCGCATCACGACGCTGGATGATATGCAGCAGGCGGTTATGGCCTATGCGACCCGGGCTGCTGAAAAGCTGCGCCAGCAGGGCTCCCGCTGCCGTCATCTCACCGTCTCTGTGACGACCGGCCGCTATGGCGACGATCCCAGGTACTCTGCTACCGCGCCCGTCAGCTGGCAATATCCAACGGCGGACACGCGTGACATCGTCGCCTTTGCTTTGCAGGGGCTGAACGCTATCTGGCGCGACGGCTTTCGCTATGCCAAAGCGGGCGTAATGCTGAGCGACTTCTGGCAGTCAGGCAGCACGCAGTTTGATATGTTCAGCCAGCAGCAGCCGCGTGCCAAGCGGATGCGCTGATGACCGCTCTCGACGCCATAAACCGTTCAGGGAAAGGCAAAATCGGTTTCGCCAGCCAGACGACAGGAAACCAGGCGTGGCAGATGAAACGCAACATGCTCTCACCCCGCTATACCACTCGCCTGGCCGATATCCCTGTGATCCGATAGCAGGCTGTCGCGCCACCCGCTCCCGCTGCTGAGTGCTAAAAAGGTACTCACCGGATTTAAGCAGCAGAAAACCAGCTAAAGCCGGAGCGCCTCTGACAGTTGTCAGAGGCGCTTTATCTGGCGCAGAACGTTATGCGGAATACAGACCTTACCGACGGGCTGAGCGAGATAACAGAAAGCGTCAGCCCTGCTGCACTGCACGCTGTTCGCTCTCATTCATCGCGCGATGCAGGGTTGCAAGCAGCGGTTCAATGTCGAGCGGCTTGGTAAAAATATCAAACGCTCCCTCCTGAAACGTGCTGCGGCAGACGTCAAGCGTACCATACGCGGTCATAAGAATAACCGGCAGCAGCGGATGACGGGCGCGCTGTTCGGTCAGCCAGTTAAGCCCATCCATGCCGGGCAGCCGCACATCCACCAGCAGACAGCCGCGCAGCGGCAGCGCTTCTGCACTGGCAACGGCGTCGAACGTCGCCAGATCGCCGAAGTCAGCCACCTCGTAATCTACGGTTTTCAGCAGAAATCCCAGCGACTCCCTTACTGACAAATCATCATCCACTAACCACACTTTCGCGCTCATTCCATTACTCCGCCACCGGGAAAATTAACGTTATCTCTGCACCATATCTGGCGCGATTTATCAGCACCCGCTGACCGTTCAGGTACAGCGCCGGGCGCATTTGCAGAAAAACCTGGTACTGACTGGCGAAGACAGATTGCGGCTGCCAGCCTCTATTTCAGAAAAGTTCGTAGCCTGCCTCAGGGTTGTTCTTCCGTTATCGTGCAGCAGAAGCGACATGTTGCCGTAAGGCTGCAGTGCAATAAGAGAGGTCAGCCTGAACGATAAAAAGTGCCTGCAGCATGGCTGACAACAGCCTGCAGCACGGCTGCCGGAAACCTGTCGCGCGCAGCGCAATGCGCTGTTCCTGAGGCGGCAGCGGTGCTTCACTTAAAGATGCGCGATCTTTTCATATCCCTTCCCGGAACGCCATCGGCACAAGTCTGGATAACGCAGCCGCCAATACCACGATTAACTGGGGGATTCGCTTTAAAACATTTAGGCTTCTTTCTGTGGCAGGGGGTGATGCTCAGTCAGCCGTTACCCGCGTGCAGGGTGCTAAAACAGGTCGTATGGTTCGGCTGGCAGCAGCGTAAATGCCCGTTTCATTATGCGCGCCTCCTCTGCCGGACTGCGGCCAAACAGGCGTTTAAATTCGCGGCTGAACTGTGAGTCACTTTCGTAGCCTGTACGCGCAGCTGCCCCGGCTGCGGTCAGGTTCTGCTGGATCAGCATCAGTCGTGCACGATGTAAGCGCAGTGATTTAAGATACTGAATGGGTGAAGTTTGTGTAACGGTTTTAAAGTGCAGATGAAAACGCGGCACGCTCATGCCCGCCTCACGGGCAAGTTGCGTAACGTTTATAGGCTGCTGCCAGTTATCATGGATTTGCTGTAGCGCCCGGGCAATGCGGCCAAAATGGCCCTGATACGCCAGCGCGGCGCGTACAGCGGCACCCTGCTGCCCCATCAGAATGCGAAAGCAGATCTCTTCCACACGGGCCGGCCCCAGTATCCGCGCCTCAAGCGGATCCCGTAATGCCTGAAGCAGTGCCAGCGTACTCTGTAGCAGTGTGCTATCCAGCGGCGTGGAGATAATAGCGGCCGTCGCCCTCTCTTCACCCGCAGGCTTTGCCGGCACCTGCGCGATGAGTTTCGCCAGTACGTTAACGTCAAAACGGATCGCCAGGCCCAGCAGCGGCTCAGCGGACGTCGCTTCAGTCTCCGCTGAGAATGGCAGAGGCACAGATAATACCAGATAGTGTTGCGCGTCATAGCGGTAGACATTATCCGCCAGAAAGGCACGCTTAGCGCCCTGGCAGATAATGATGATGCCCGGCTCATAAAGTACCGGCGTGCGCGCCCACTGCTGATTAGCCCGCATAAATAACACGCTATCCAGCAGGGATTTTGTATATCCCTCCTGCGGTGCCAGCTGGTTAAGCAAAGTGCAAATCTGCTGTTGCACGTCATTCATCACACGTTCTCCCGGATAGTTGAATTCCTGCTTAGTCACAAGGCGCAGCGCGCGGCTCGCTCTGCGAGAGGATCAGGCAAAGATGCGCAGTGAATAGGTCTGTTGACGATTGCGGCATTTTTCAACAATAGCAGGGTACTTCACACGAGGAAAAAAAGATGACTGATGCAAAAGCGAAAGTAATTATTCTGACCGGCGCCAGCAGCGGTATCGGTGAAGCCATCGCCCGCTATCTGGCCAGGCAGGGTCACAGGCTGATCCTTGGTGCACGCCGGGCCACACGTCTGGCATCGTTGTGTGATGAGCTGCAGCAGCAGGGTGCCCGGATAGATTATCTGACGACAGATGTGACGCAGCGCGCTGATACACAGGCATTAGCCCGTCTGGCTATTGAAAAATATGGACGGATTGATGTGATGATTAACAATGCGGGCGTGATGCCGCTCTCTCCGATGGCTTCACTGAAAGTTGAAGAGTGGGACCAGATGCTGGATGTTAATGTGCGCGGCGTGCTTTACGGCATCGCTGCAGTACTGCCCGCAATGCAGCAGCAGCAGGCGGGGCACATTATCAATATCGCGTCAATCGGGGCGCTTACGGTCTCACCCACCGCGGCGGTTTACTGCGCCACTAAATTTGCCGTCCGCGCTATTTCTGAGGGATTACGGCAGGAGTCGTCCGCTCTGCGCGTTACCGTTATCAATCCAGGCGTAGTGGAATCTGAGCTGGCTGACAGCATCACTGACGATGTGGCCCAGGAGGCGATGCGCAGCTTTCGGGCTATCGCCCTTAAACCGGAATCGATAGCGCAGGCGGTCAGCTGGGCTATCGATCAGCCTGGCGAGGTTGACGTCAGTGAAATCACGCTGCGCCCTACTGCCAGCCCGTTTTAAGCCATAAAAATTCTGGCGATTTCAGGCTGAAATTTCAGGCATCGACGCGCGGGCGTCGTTATAACCAGCCCGCGCGCTTCAGCCGCCACCACATAATGCAGCAGATAAGCAGCGTTGATCCCAGCGCCACCGGATAACCAAAATGGCTGTGCAGCTCCGGCATGTCGGAAAAGTTCATGCCATACATACTGAATACAATTGTTGGCACAATCAAAATGGCGCCCCAGCCCGCCAGCTTCTTATTCACTTCACTTTGCTGTACAGAGACCAGTGCGAGGTTGACCTGCATAGCACTGGCCAGCGTTTCACGCATATCCTCTGCATCGATCATGACGTGATGCGCGTGATCCTGCACATCGCGCAGATAGGCGCGCAGATTTTTTGGGATAATATCTTCATGGAAACGAACCAGCTGCGGGCAGATTTCAGTGACCGGCATCGCGGCGTTGCGCAGCGCCAGCAGCTGGCGTCGCAGATGGTAGACCTGCTCCAGCGCGTGGTTATCAAAGCGCGTGGAAAACATCCCATCTTCGAGATTACCGATACGCTCGCTGAGCGTTTGTGTGATTTTACTGTAGTTGTCTACGATAAAATCGAGGATACAGTAGAGTGCATAGCCTGGCCCCTGGGACAGCATGGCGTGATTCTTTTCCGCTTTTTCCCGGATTGCGGCATAGCCTTCCCGCGATCCATGGCGTACCGTAATCAGGAAATTTTTGCCCAGAAAGAAGTGCGTTTCACCAAACGTGATGTGCTGCTGCGCCTGCATATACGCCGTTTTGACCACGATAAATACCGATTCGCCATACTGTTCAATCTTAGGACGCTGATGCGCCAGCAGAGCATCTTCGATCGCCAGCTCGTGCAGCCCGAATTCCTCCTGCAGCTTTTGCATAAAAGCGGGTTCGGGCTGGTATAACCCAAGCCAGACGAACGATTTATCTTCTTTCAGGATATCGCTGATCTCTGCAACATCGACATGCTCTTGCCGCTCGCCATGACGATAGACCACGCAGTTGACGATCTCATCTGCATGATTGTCGGTTCGTTCCTGCTTTTCCATTTTTGCCTCAATCCTGCTCTGGCTTACTCTGTCGCTCTCTGAAGGGATCCGGAAGCGACGCCTTATACTGTTAGGGTAGCAAAAGCCGTGGCAGGCGGATATTGCCAGCCTGAAAAGTCGTTACGGCACGCCCAGATAACGCAGTAATCCCGTCATCGCTGCGGCTCCTGCGATAACCAGAATCAACGGCGTCCGTCGCCATGCCAGAAAAACAGCAAACAGAACGCCTGCTACCCGTGCGATGCCGGCAAAGTGCGTTCCTTCAAACAGTGCGGTTGTGACCGCCACCGCCAGCAACAGGACCGTGGCAGCATCTGACAGCATATTGCGCGTTTTTTCTGACATCGGCAGCCGGCTACCGAGACGGTATCCGGCAAAACGGATAGCGTACGTTCCGACGGCCAGCAGCGCGATACCGGCAATGACCAGACTATTGTCCATCTTTACGCTCCCGCCAGCTCAGCAACCCCAGCAGGGAAAAGAGCACCGGCATTCCTGCCGGTACAAAAGGCGTGACCGCGACAGAGAGTGCGGTCCCGGCCAGCGCCGGAATGCGTGTCCGCCGTTTGCGCAGCGCCGGAAAAATCAGCGCAATCAGGATCGCCGGGAAAACCGCATCCAGCCCGATGGCGGAAACGTCAGGAATAAAGCGGCCAATCATGGCGCCGCCGATAACGGTGAGTGGCCAGACCGCAAAAATACCGAGTCCGCACAGCCAGTAGGCAACCCGGCGCTGCTGCAGCCCCGGTTGCGAGATACCAAATACCACGCTCTCATCGTTCATGATATGGCAGCCAAGGAGGCTGCGGCCTCCCTGCCCCACCAGATCTTTTACCGCAATGCCAAACGGCAGATGGCGCGCATTGACCAGCAACCCGGCGGCGGCGGCAGTGAGCGGGCTTCCGCCACCAGCAACAATGCCGATAAACAGAAATTCCGAAGCGCCTGCCAGCACCAGCGTAGAGAGCGCTATCGGCACCCAGAGCGGAAAACCCTGTGCAGCGGCCAGCGAGCCATAGGAGAGGCCCACAATACCGTCTGCCAGACAAACCAGAACAATCGCTTTTATCACGCCGCGATCAAGCACGTTAATCCCTGCACGCATCACATATTGATCTCATACCGAACAGTAAAGACAGTATAATGAACGTTCAGAAATTGTTTTACAAGATGAACAAACGTTCGATAAAACGAACAGGAGCTGCTGTGACACCACCGATTGATACTATTGCCGCCGGGCTGATCCGCGAGCGGCAGCGTGCCGGACTTTCACTGACTGAAGTGGCTCGCCGTGCGGGTGTGGCAAAATCAACGCTCTCACAACTGGAAGCGGGCAACGGCAATCCCAGTATCGAAACCCTCTGGGCGCTCTGTGTCGCGTTAAATATTCCTTTCGCCCGCCTGCTGGAACCAGAGGTAAAACGTCTGCAGGTTATTCGCAAAGGTGAAGGGATGATTGTGTCGGCTGAACTGGCTGATTATCAGGCGGCTCTGCTCGCCAGCTGCCCGCCAGGCGGGCGACGCGACCTCTATCTGGTGACCAGTCAGCCAGGCGCGCCGCGCGCTTCAAAGCCGCATCCGCCCGGTTCGGTTGAGCACGTTATCATTGCCCGCGGGCGGGCCAGGGTAGGACCCAGCGATGCGCCGGTGGAGCTGAATCCTGGCGATTACATCTGCTATCCCGCTGATGAACCCCACGTGTTTGAAGCACTGGAAGCCGATACCATGGCGGTGCAACTCTCTGAGCAGAACTGATATCGCCTGAGCCTGAATAAACGCGTCCTGCCTGACGTGTACGCAACGTTCACTGTAATCAGTAAAGCGCGCCCGTAACAGGCGCGCTTTATGGCGATCAGCGATTGACCAGTTTTGCCGGCAGTGCCAGCACCAGCAGGCAGCTGAGCAATAAACAGGCAGCAAACAGCCACAGCGCCCCGTCGCTGCTGCCGGTCATATCCAGCGCGATTCCCATAACAGAATTACTGACCAGGCCTGCAATATTGGCAATTGAGCAGGCGAGCGCAAAACCTGCGGCGGCGGCAGTACCGGTCAGAAAGGTTGCGGGCAGGCTGAAGAAAACCGGCACGGCACCAATAATCATCGCCTGCGCAATGGAAAATAGCAGCACGGTTACAGCCACATTACTGCTCCAGAAGGGCGCGCAGGCCATTGCGGCTGCACCGATGATAAAAGGAACAATAATATGCCAGCGGCGTTCGCGCAGCCTGTCTGAGCTGGCTCCAATCAGCAGCATGCCAGCCAGCGCGGCCAGACTTGGGACCGCCGTAAGATAACCAATCGTGGTGAGATCGGTGGAGCCTGCTTTTTTCAGCAGCGTCGGTAACCAGAAGCCCATTGCGTAAGCGCTGAGCAGTATGGAGAAATCGATTCCGCCCAGCATCACTACCCGCAAATTAAGCAGGCCATCCCGCAGCCGGTGTTTCGCTTCAGCAGCTTCGCCCGCATCGCTGCGGAGTTCATCAGCAATGACCTGTTTTTCCTGAACGCTCAGCCAGGATGCCTCTGCCGGGCCATCCGGCAGCATTCGCAGCGTCATCAGCCCCAGCAGAATACTCGGCAGGCCCTCCAGCAGAAACAGCCACTGCCAGCCATGCAGCCCGTGCAGTTTGTCGAAGTGCGTCATGATCCAGCCTGATAGAGGGCCGCCGATGATACTGGAAAGTGGCAAACCCAGCATAAACAGCGCAATAATGCGGCCGCGTCGCCAGGAGGGAAACCAGCGGGTCAGATAAAACAGCACGCCCGGCAGAAACCCTGCTTCTGCCACGCCCAGTAAAAAGCGGATCGTATAGAACTGACCGGGAGTTTTTACCAGCAGGGTAAACGCCGAGAGCACTCCCCAGCTGATCATGATCCGCGCGATCCAGATCCGTGCGCCGGTGCGTTGCAGAAACAGGTTGCTTGGCACTTCAAACAGAATGTAACCCACAAAAAACAGACCCGCACCCAGACCAAACGCCGTTTCGCTTAGCGCTAAGTCGCTTGCCATCTGCAGCTTGGCAAAACCAATATTAATGCGATCCAGGTAGGCTGCCAGATAACACAGGCAGAGAAACGGGATCAGTTTTAACGTTATTTTTCGATAGATGGCGGCACTTTCCCGCCGCGACTGGATTACTGAAGGATCGGCTACTGCGCTCATCACTCTCTCCGCGTACCATGACTCTGAACAGGGACGGTCAACCGGGTAGTGTGTCACCCGTTCGCATAAATATGACCGCGCGAGAGTAGCGGTAATTATCACCCTGCGCCACTACTTCCTGCGGCGGGCGAGCGGCGTGGCGGTAATGGGGAGATCGGCGTCGCGGATCACGCCAGCGTGTCCCTGCAAACGCAGCAGGCGCGCGGTATCAAGCAGCGAGCGGGCGCCGCTGTCCCCTTTTAACTCACTAAGTGCCGGGCCATATTCTGCCGCAAAGCCTACCGGGTGGCCGGGTTTGTTCTGCCAGCAAAAACGGGCCTGGGAGGCCCCTTCGGAGAGTGCGCCGGCGATACGCTGATGATCTTCTGCAGTAACCCATGCCATATCGCCGGGCTGAATCAGCCAGCCAGACCAGTGCGGCACAGCGCGAACGGCAGCGGCAATCGTCTCGCCGCTGCCTGCACTGCTGACACATAGCACCGGTATCGCCTGCGCGGCAGCCAGCGCCCGTATCGCGGTATATTCAGGTCGCGTTACCAGCAGAAGCGGCAGCCCGCTGCGTTGTGCTGCATGCAGCGTCATACCGAGCACAGGATGGGGTGTTCCGGTGCTGTCAGGCAAGAGGGCAAGCAGCTTATTGCCTTTTCCGCCCGCCTGCTGAAAACGTGTTCCCTGCCCTGCTGCAAGGATGATAATGCCCGGACTTTTCATGTTGCTGGCTACCTGAAAATCGTGAGGCGCACAGTATTGCGCGCCTCAGGGCAGTTAGCGACGGTTTTTCCATACTGTCTGGATATTGCAGAACTCGTGTACGCCAAAACTGGAGAGCTCACGGCCATAGCCGCTCTTTTTAACGCCGCCAATCGCGACGCGCGGATCGGATGCGCCGTTGCCGTTGATAAATACCGCTCCTGTTTCCAGCCGCTCTGCCAGCCAGCTGGTCACCGACTCATCGCGGCTCCAGACGGTGGCACTCAGACCGAAATCGCTGTTGTTAGCCAGCGCAAGGGCGTGTTCTGCATTACGCGCCGTAGTGATTGCCGCGACCGGGCCAAATATTTCCTGCTGAAATGCTGTCATCTCCGGCGTCACATCAGCCAGAATGGTAGGGGCATAGTAATTTCCTTCCCCCTCAATTTTATGACCGCCCAGCACCAGACGTGCGCCCTCTTTGAGCGTTTGCTGCACCTGCCCATCCAGTTCATCACGCAGATCGTAGCGTGCCATCGGACCGATAAAGGTCTGCTCATCAAGCGGATCGCCAATTTTTAGTGCGGTTACGGCCTGGCTGAAACGCGCTTCAAACTCGGCGGCGATACTCTCTTCGATGATAAAGCGCTTCGCTGCCATGCAAACCTGTCCGGTATTCTGATAGCGCCCCACAACGGCTGAAGCGACAGCAGCGTCAAGATCTGCGTCGGCCAGTACGATGAAAGGATCGGCACCGCCCAGCTCCAGTACTGTTTTCTTCAGTACCGCACCGGCCTGTGTTGCGATAGCGGCGCCTGCGCGTACGCTCCCGGTGACTGCAACGGCTGCAACGCGTGAATCGCTGATTGCTGCTGAAACGCCGTCGTTATCCGTATTGATAACGGTAAAAGCACCGTGCGGCAGTTCTGTTGCCTCAAACAGTTCAGCCATCAGATAAGCCGATCCCATTACGCTGGGTGCATGTTTTAACAGATAGGTATTGCCGGCAAGCAGCATGCTGACAGCGCCACGCAGCACCTGCCAGTAAGGAAAATTCCACGGCATCACAGCCAGTATGACGCCCAGTGGTCTGAATGACTGCCACGCCTGCTGACCCTCTACCGGAGCTGGTTTATCAGCAATCATGGCCGGGCCATGTTCGGCATACCAGTCACATAAGCTGGCACATTTCAGGACTTCTGCACGTGCCTGGGCAACAGGTTTACCCATTTCCCGTGTTGCCATAGTGGCCAGTTCATCCTGACGCTGACGCAGCTGTTCACCCAGCTGACGCAGTACCTTCACACGCTGTTCAATCGTTGTATTACGCCACAGCTCAGCGGCTTCAGCGCTCTGTGCAAGGGAGCGATCAAGTTCCTCAGCGGTCTGGAGTGGATACGTTGCGAGAATGGCACCCGTTGCAGGATTACGTGAAATTACATGGTCAGTCATCAGAATTCCTCAGTACATGGCTGTTGATCATGCCTGTTACGATACGCCTGATTACTATTGATATAAAATGAATAATATTGATCAAGTTGTTCTCTTATTGAAAGCAATTAAGAGAGAGTGTCTGCCGTGGGATCCTGAGTTATCCACTTATACATAAACCAGATCCTAATAAGAGATCATAAAGAGATCAAAGATAGATCCTAAGAGATCCCCGATCGTCGCAGGCCGCACCACACAAGGCCTCAAAGGGTGATCATGTTCACTATAATCAGTAAAGCATTCACTGTAATCAGTGCTATATTCACTGTACTCTGTGGAATGTTCACTATAATCAGTGCTAATGTTCACTGTAATCAGAAAACGATCCCTTTCATCCACAAAATGAAGATCTCATGCCATGGCAGACAAAGAGAGTAAAAACAAGGCGTTACTGGAACCTTTTCTGTCGGTGACAAAAAACAGTGGCGAAGTTATCCAGCTCCATCCTAACAAGAATAATACTGTCCAGCCTGTGGCACTGATGCGTCTGGGATTGTTTGTTCCCACCCTTAAATCCACTGCTCGCGGCAAATCCGGGGCTATGGCCTCCACTGATGCGACCAAAGAGCTGAAAAACCTCTCGCTGGTAAAAGCGGAAGGGTATGAGAAGATCACCATAACCGGTGCCAGACTGGATATGGATAACGATTTCAAAACCTGGGCAGGGATTATTCAATCCTTCTCCCGTTATCCGACCAAAGGCGACACGGTTACGCTGCCTTTTATCGA
Organism: Pantoea eucrina; assembly: GCF_020079945.1. Classification (NCBI taxonomy): domain Bacteria; kingdom Pseudomonadati; phylum Pseudomonadota; class Gammaproteobacteria; order Enterobacterales; family Erwiniaceae; genus Pantoea; species Pantoea eucrina. The sequence continues at coordinate 284,034 of NZ_CP083450.1, forward strand.
TTTCGTTAAGATGTGTGGTATTCCGTCAGCGAACTCTTCTGCGGCCCTGCGCAGGCGTCTGGATGCCTCATTACGGCGCATTGCAACCAATACGCTCTCCTTTGAAGGTAACGGCAAGGCTTATCATACTCACCTTGTACAATCTGCCTATTACGATCGGGAAAAAGATCTGGTGCGCATTCAGGCCGATCCGAAGCTGTTTGAGTTATATAACTTTGATCACAAGGTTCTGCTTCAGTTGCGGGCCATTTCGCGCCTGAAACGTAAAGAGTCTGCTCAGGCGCTCTATACCTATCTGGAAAGCCTTCCTGTTAATCCGGCCCCTATCTCGCTGGCGCGACTGCGTATGCGTCTTAACCTGGGATCGAAAACCACCACGCAGAACCATGTGGTGCGGCGTGCTATGGAGCAGCTGAAAGAGATAGGCTATCTCGACTATTCCGAGATTAAGCGTGGACGTTCCGTGTTTTTCATCATCCATAGCAGGACGCCCAAGCTGGATGGTATCGGAAATCTGGAGAGCATCGACGTGCTGGATGAGATCGAGTTTGACGACGAGTCGTGATGTTCACTGTAATCAGCAAAACATCTTTTCCCGCCGCTGTGCCGTATCAGCCGTGCAGCGCTACTCTGCTCCTTAATGTTCCCCATGCAGGCTGGCTGTTCACTGTAATCAGTAACGTTCACTGTAAACAGCAGGCTTCTTTAGCCAGGCTGGGAACAATCAGGCACGGTATGCACCAGACGTGGCATAAATTGATAGTAAGCACTAACATATCTTTTCAGGCAGCTTAATCCCGCTCTGTTTACTGATTACAGTGAACGCCTGCTAACCCTCTGCCCTGCCCTGCCCTGCTGTGACCACTGTATAGAGTACACAGCTGCTGTTCACTGTAATCAGCAGAGGGCCAGATAGCGTTACGACAGCTGAAAGCAATACCTTTTACGGCCCGCTCTATTGCCCAGGCCGCCTGCGGACCTGTCTGCTGATTATAGTGAACGCTGCCAGCGATAAGACGGGCCGTTACTGACTACAGTGAATGTGGCCAGGCTTTACTGCAGTGAGAGCGGGCATCCGCTACTGATTACAGTGAACGTGCTGCGTATAGACGATCCAGGCGCCGGTGATACTAAACGACCGCGTTCTGTGGCTCTCCTGATTACAGTGAACGTTACAGCCAGAGAGAGGCTAATTTGCCGGAGAATGCTGACTACAGTGAATGCTGCCGAAGAGGGTCTCCTCTGTTTTTAACAGCTGACTATTGACTACAGTGAACGTGCAGAGAGATACCGGCCAGAGCCTGCTTCACACAGCGTGTTTGCAGCAGCCTGCAGTGAATCTTTTACTGATTACAGTGAACGCTGCGCCCTCATTTACTGATTACAGTGAATCTTTGGACTTCCGACTTATATCTGAACGCCTGCAACTTTACGTTTGCTGATTACAGTGAACGTTTAGCGGCTACTGATTACAGTGAATGCTGCGGGCAATACATTCTGCAGGCATAATTAAGCATTCCGGTTTACAGGATAAGTAATTGCCTTATGTGCAGGATTTAAGTATAAAGTCATAAATCCTACATGTGTGGAGCAGGTATGGCTAATGATGAGAAGCAGATTCTGAAGGTTGCTCAACGTTCAGAAAGAATGCTGATGAGTCTCACCGAGCAGATTCAGGCGCAAAAAGAAGAACTCAAAGAAAATACGTTTTATCAGGTCTATGCGAAAGCCGCGCTGGCTAAACTGCCAAAACTGACGCGCGCCAGCGTTGATTATGCGGTCAATGAGATGGAAGAAAATGGCTACGTGTTTGATAAACGCGCTGCCGGCAGCTCCACCAAATATGCGATGTCGATTGAAAACATTGTCGATATCTACCATCACCGGGGCGTACCTAAATATCGCGATCGCCACGCGGAAGCCTATACCCTCTTCGTTGGCAATCTGAAAGGTGGCGTCTCCAAAACGGTCTCAACCGTCTCGCTGGCACATGCGCTGCGGGCGCATCCGCATCTGCTGTTTGAAGATTTACGTATTCTGGTCATCGATCTGGATCCGCAATCTTCGGCCACCATGTTTCTGAATCATGAACGTTCAGTGGGTCTGGTAGAAGCCACTGCCGCCCAGGCGATGCTGCAGAATGTCAGCGGCGAAGAGCTGAAAAGCGACTTTATTGTGCCCTCAATCATCCCGGGCGTGGATGTACTGCCCGCTTCAATTGATGATGCGTTTATCGCTTCACGCTGGGAGGAGCTTTGTCATGAACACCTGCCAGGGCAGAACGTGCACGCTGTGCTGTATGAAAACGTTGTGGCAAAGCTCAAAAAAGATTACGACTTCATTTTTATTGATAGCGGCCCGCATCTGGATGCGTTTCTCAAAAATGCGATTGCTGCTTCTGATTTGCTGATGACGCCCGTTCCGCCTGCGCAGGTCGATTTTCATTCGACGCTCAAATACCTTACCCGACTGCCTGAGCTGGTAGAGATTATTGAAGCCTCAGGGGCTGAATGCCGGCTGCAGGGCAATATCGGCTTTATGTCGAAACTCTCCAACAAAGCCGATCATAAGATGTGCCATAGCCTGGCTAAAGAGATTTTCGGTGGCGATATGCTGGACGCGGCGCTGCCGCGGCTTGACGGATTTGAGCGCTGCGGTGAGTCGTTTGATACGGTGATTTCAGCTAACCCTTCTACCTATGTGGGCAGCAGTGAGGCACTGAAAAACGCGCGATCGGCTGCAGAGGATTTTGCCAAAGCCGTATTTGACCGTATTGAATTTATTCGTTTGAACTGAGGTTAAGATGAGCGCAAAACGCATTACTATTGGCCGTACTTTCAGCCAGTCACCTCTGCAAAATGAACACACTGCTGCAGAACATACGCAAACGTTTGTGCTGAATACCGGCAAACGCGCGCTGTTCTCACTTCAGCACGTCTCTGCCCGCGATGTGGAAGCAAAGACTTTTGTCGTGCAGGAGACCAACGGTCGCGATCAGTCTGGCCTGACGCCAGAATCGCTGCGTGACATCATTCGTACAATTAAACTGCAGCAGTTTTTTCCCGCCATCGGGGTAAAGCGCGGTGAGCGCATCGAAGTACTTGATGGCTCCCGCCGTCGCGCTGCCGCGCTGCTCTGCAAAACGGGTCTGAGCATACTGGTGACTGATGAGGATATCTCTGCCGAAGAAGCACGTCGCCTGGCTCAGGATATTCAGACTGCGCGTGAGCATAATTTGCGTGAAGTAGGTCTGCGCCTGCTGGCTCTAAAGCAGAGTGGCCTGTCGCAAAAAGAGATTGCTGAGCAACAGGGACTGTCACAGGCTAAAGTGACACGCGCCTTACAGGCCGCGAGTGTGCCGGCTGAACTGATCATGCTGTTTCCTAACCATGCTGAACTCGCTTATCCGGACTATAAGCTGCTGCTGCAGGCATGTGAAAGGCTTCAGGAGAAGCAACAGAGCATAACCACGCTGGTAGAGACTATCAGCGCGGATATTGATGAGATTGCCTCTGAAGATGGCCTGGCTGAAGATGAAGTGAAGAATGCCATTTTGCGTCTGGTGCGCAATGGCAGTAACGCACTGCTTGAGGCTCCGGGAAAAGAGAAAGTCGTGACGACGTCGCTCTGGGACTTTGCTGACAAAGATCGCTTTGCCCGGAAAAAATCCAAAGGGCGCACCTTTAGTTATGAATTTAATCGCCAGCCTAAAGAGCTACAGGATGAGCTGGATAAGGTCATCAGCAGCACGCTTGCTAAATATCTGGAGCAGTAAACATACCGCCTGCGGGCGGTTTATTTGCTTTCGCCACCCCTTTTTCACGCCTAAGTGATTGTCAGTTATAGATTTGAGCTAAAAATTTCAGCCTGAAATCGCCACTGTTTCAGGCTGTTTTACGTAACAAAAGAGAGCCTTTATCCGGCAGGATGACGCATTCCGTTACAACCGCACCCGCACGGACCCTGCTCCGGCTTTACCAGTTATGATAAATTAGATGATAATAATTACTATTCAGTAACGAACGGAGTTCAAATGAAAGTTATTTGCGGCGTGGCGCTGAGCCTGGGTGTGGCTTTATCAGCGTCAGCCACCACCTATCCACTGACCATCACCGATCTGGATGGACAGCAACATACGTTTTCTAAAGAGCCTCGCCATATTATTTTACAGGATGGGCGTGATGTACTGACGCTGGCTCTGCTCGATCGTGATAATCCTTTTGAACGCATTGTAGCCTGGAATAACCTGCCTAAAAAACAGGATACGCAAACCTGGGAAATGCTGAAAGCACGCTGGCCGCAGGCGGAAAAAATTGTTGATATGGGATTCAACGATCAGGGTCAGGTCAACCTTGAAAGCGTGCTGGCGCAGCAGCCGGATGTGATGATTGCACAGTTACGTGCAAAACCGGCGTTGATCCAGTCTGGTGTGGTCAGGACGCTTGAAAATCTGCACATCCCGGTTGTGTTTGTAGACTATGAACTGCACCCGGCGCAGAACACAGCTAAAAGTGTTTCTCTGCTTGGGCAGATCCTTAACCGCGAAGAGCAGGCCCGGGACTATACAACTTTCTATCAGCAAAAAATGTCCGCTATTACGAATAAAGTCAGCGGCATTGAAAAGAAACCCACAGTGTTTATCGAGCCTATTGCCGGCAACAGCGATAACTGCTGTTTTACGCACAGTCATAACGGCTGGGGCGGACTGGTCGAAGCGGTAGGAGGCAAAAATATCGGTTCTGCACTTTTACCGGGCAACTCAGGTTTTGTTTCGCTGGAAAAAATCATCGCGATGAAGCCTGATGTCTATATCATGACCGGTTCTAAACGGCCTAACAGCAACGTGTTACCGTTTGGCTATGGGGTTAAGCCTCAGGAGGTCACTGCAACCTTCCAGACCCTGACGCGCCGTACCGGCGTGGCACAGATTGAGCCGGTGAAGCAGAACCGGGCTTATGGTATCTATCACCATTTCTACAACCATCCGTGGAATATCATCGGCATGGAAATCCTGGCGAAAGATCTCTATCCGCAGCAGTTTGCCGCACTGAATCCGGTTGCCGATTATCACCAGCTGGTTAAAACCTTCACGCATCTGCCAGATGACGCTATTACCCTGAGCTATCCTGACAATAACTGATTGAGCCGGGCGGCCTTAATGCGCCGCCGGCAACCTTCTTTGCCTGGCATCTTCCGCTGTGCAACTCATCTTATTCACTGTAATCAGTAAACCATACAGATGCTCCGCGTCTGCCAGCGAGAAATCTCTGAAAGCAGTGAACATCGTCACTATTAACATTCTCATTAATCCACGTCGCGAGTAAGCTTATACTCTATAACAGGCCGGACGGGCTGACGGCAGATTCTATATGGGAGAGAGTAATGGCAGTTAAGATGATTGCAGTAGATATGGATGGCACCTTCCTTGATGATAACAAGCACTATAATCAGCAGCGTTTTGCCCGCCAGTACGCACTGCTCAAAGAGAAAGGGATCCGCTTTGTTGTTGCCAGCGGCAATCAGTATTATCAGCTGCAACACTATTTTCCTGATATCAAGGATGAGATCGCGTTTGTTGCTGAAAACGGCGCCTGGGTCTCAGACTGCAATGAGGAACTGTTTTGCGGAGAGCTGGCGCCTGAGCGGGTAGAGCAGATCCTGACTATCCTGGCGAAAGAGCCTGATATCAGCGTCGTGGTCTGCGGCCGCAACAGCGCCTATGTGCACAACTCTATGCCTGAACATGTGGTGAATAAACTCAGCAATCACTATCGCCGGCTGGAAAAGCGCGACGATCTGAGCAGCATCGACGACACCATTTTTAAATTCTCATTAAATCTTGAGCATGAAGGCGTTGAGGCGCTGATGGCGCGGCTGCATCATGAGCTGAGCGCAATTGAGAACATTATGCATCCGGTCTCCAGCGGATTCGGCTTTATTGACCTGATTATTCCTGGCTGTCATAAAGCGCACGGCATTGCCATGCTGCAGCAAAAATGGGGCATTGATGATTGTGAGGTGCTGGCGATTGGCGACAGCGCAAATGATATCGAGATGTTGCGACAGGCTTGCTACAGCTTTGCCATGGATAACGCTGCCCCGTCGGTTGCGGCAGTCGCCCGCTATCGTACGCAGAACAATAACGAAGAGGGCGCACTCAACGTCATTGCGCGCCTGCTGGCCCGGGAAACGCCGTTTAACTAAGTCTGACCTGACAGAGCCGCCCGCGGCGGCTCTGTTACTCCTCTGACTCAGCTTTAAGCCGGGCAGCGTGCAGATTAGCCTCCATACTATCCAGCGCGGCCTGGTTCTTAAGCCCCCACGTATACATCTCCTCCACCGGTCGGGCAAATGTCATTCCCAGCGGGGTGAGCCGGTAGTCGACTTTAGCAGGCGTAACGTCATATTCCCGCCGTTCAACCAGGCCGCGCTGTTCCAGCGCTTTTAGCGTCTGAAACAGCATTTTTTTTGATATGCCCTGCAGGCTGCGCTGCAGCTCGCCGGTTCTGGCACAGTGATCTGGCCAGTGATAAAGCGCATGCAGCACCATCGTGCTCCATTTGACAGAGAACAGCTCCAGCAGTCTGCGCGGAGGTGAATCCGCATAAAAGACCAGTTTACCCTCTTCCCAGGCTGGCATGCCTGACTCCTTATAAGGTCACCGTTTGGTGCCTACTGTTAATTCTTTTTCGCATTCACTATAGTCTGCCGCCTCTCAGCTTATTAAGCCATCTTTGCCGGAGGCACAATGAAAATCAATGCACTGGTTGCACATAATGCAACCGCACCCCTGACGTCCGATAGCGTCGCGCTGCGCCCGCTGCAAAAACAGGATGTCAAAATTGAGATCCTCTATTGCGGCGTCTGCCATTCTGATCTGCACATGGCGCGTAATGAATGGGGCGTCAGCCGCTATCCGCTGGTACCGGGACATGAGATTGTTGGCCGGGTAACGGAGGCGGGCAGTGAAGTCAGCAAATTCAGGCCAGGCGATCTGGTTGGCGTTGGCGTAATGGTGGATTCCTGCCGGACCTGCCATTTCTGTCAGCAGCATGAAGAGCAATATTGTGAAGCGGGTTTTACCGCGACCTATAACGGGACCGACAAGTACACCGGCGGCACCACCTGGGGAGGATACGCTGAGAGCGTAATTGTCGATGAGCACTTCGTGGTCGCCGTTCCGCAAAATCTGCCACCAGCCGGGGTAGCACCGCTTCTCTGTGCCGGGGTTACGGTCTGGTCGCCATTACGCCATTTCAATGTTAAAGCAGGCGACCGTGTGGGCGTGGTTGGACTGGGCGGACTTGGACACATGGCGGTTAAGCTGGCCAGCGCAATGGGGGCAGACGTCACTCTGTTTACCACTTCTGCCGCCAAGCGCGACGATGCACTGCGCCTGGGGGCCAGTCGGGTAGTGGTATCTCGCAATGAGGAGGAGATGGCAGCCTGCCAGACTTCGCTGGATATCATCATCAATTGCGTGGCAGCTCCGCACGACCTTAATCCCTATCTTGCCACGCTGAAAACCAATGGACGTATGGTGCTGGTAGGTATTCCGGATCGGCCACATATTTCGCCGGATATCACCCCAATGGTTTTCCGCAGGCTGAGCATCACTGGCTCTTCAATCGGCAGCGTACAGGAAACGCAGGAGATGCTCGATTTCTGCGGCCAGCATAATATTGTGGCGGATATCGAGACTATTACCGGGGATGAGATAGAACAGGCATTTGAGCGTATGCTACGCGGCGATGTGCACTATCGCTTTGTCATCGATATGCAAGCGACTCAATGGTAAGTCTATGATTAACAGCGATTTCAGCCTGAAATCGCCAACAGAGGCTCTTCAGGTGACATGTTAAACGATGTAATCTGAAAAAATAATCTCTTAAGCCGGGCTTTACTGGCAGTCTGAATAGTGCAGCATTTATTTCAGGCTGTCAGATTTATCCAGCTTATCTGTTTGATAAGTATAATTATTTTATTAATGAAAGGATGATGGTAAAAACAGCCGTTGTGCGCCAGCGTAATTACATAAGCACGGTAACTTCAATCGATAAGGGGGAAGCGTCAAAATAATTCGCTGTTTGCGCCTTTTTCCCGATAAACTGCGGTTCCTGTTGATCAGATTTATCTTAGAATGAACTATTACACCCCTGATGATGATCATCTGAAAAAACGATCGAGACGTTTCGTCCGGCGCATGTTTTTTATGCGTCAGCTCGGTACTGTACTCTGTTTCTTTCCTATTCTTTCTGTGCTGCTCGATACGCAGCGCGAGCTGTTCTACAGCGCTTTACTGTTCATTAATGCCTTTGCCTGGCCGTGGCTTGCCTGCCAGCGTGCACTGCGCGCTGAAGATCCGACCAGCGCTGAACGTAACAACCTTACGCTCGATGCCGCTTTTGGCGGGATATGGGTGGCGCTGATGTCGCTCACTCCGGTGCCCTCGGTGATTATCATGGCCGTACTGGCCTCAGATCGCTATGCGGCGGGAGGCAGTACGCTTCTCATCTCCGCTATTAAAGCGTTTATAGTGGCTTTCCTGTCGGTGTGGATACTCGATGGTGCACGGATAGAGAGTGCCTTTACGACGCAGACGGTGTGGCTGACGCTGCCGCTCGCCAGCTGTTACATGCTGGCGCTGAGTATCGCTTCTTATAATCTGACCTGGCAGCTGCGCAAGCGTAATCGCGAACTGGAGCGCGTAGCTCTGATGGATCCGGGCCTGCAGATCCCTAACCGACGGCTATTTGAACGACGGCTGGAGAGTGAGTTTTTAAGTACGCGGCGTGGCGACAGTAACGGCTATCTGCTGCTGCTGGATCTGGACCATTTCAAGGCCGTCAATGGCACCTGGGGGCATGAAGCCGGAGACTTTCTGCTGGCAGAAATTTCCGCTCTGCTGCGCAACTATGTCGGTATTCAGGATATACCCGCGCGTCTGGGAGGTGATGAGCTAAGCGTTATTGTTCACCATGCCAGTGATGAAACCGTGGTTGCTCTCGCCAGGCGACTGCGTGAAAAAATAGCGCAGGTTGCTTTGCCTGCCGCTCCTGATTTTCACTGCACGGTTAGCATCGGTATCGCTCCTGCGAGCAGCGCTGATTCTCTGCGCGACTGGCTGCGCCATGCGGATGAGGCCCTCTATCAGGTAAAGCGGGCAGGGCGTAACGACGTTCTGCTCTGGAGCTGAGTAACACAAGTCTGCGCCAGGCTAACGCAGCTGGCTGTCTTTACTGCCCCGGCGATTATAACCGCTACTGCTGGCTTCTTTCTTATCCAGTTCAGACTGACACTGGATACAGTAGCGTACGCCGGGCAGTGCCGCGCGACGTGCTTCGGGTATCGGTTCTCCACACTCATCACAGAAGCGTGCACTGTCACCCTGCTTAAGATGACTTCGCGCCCGGGCGATAGCATCATCAACCGTCGCATCAATCTGTTTCTGGACTGCGCCATCTTCCGACCAGCCACCTGCCATAAAGCCCCCTTATCGTTGCTGAATATTAACTATAGTCAGCGGTGATGCACGCGTCGCACTTTGCGTGCGGTTGCAGTCATCCCTCATTGCTGCCTCCTCAAACGAAATACCCGGCATTTGCGCAGGCAACGATAAGATGCATCATTAATGCAATTTTTCTTTATTAAATATAGAGTTAGGTCGTTTATTATTTAAAATGCGTTGTAGTATGGGTTTATATTTTTAATAAAAGTGTACAAAGGGTTGTGCGTTGTACAAATATATCCATTCATGTTGCTGGTTAATAAAAATGCCATTTGTAAGTCAGTCAGAAAATATAGAACGTTTTTTTGTTAATAAAGCGAAGCGGTAAAAAAGGGTATCGATCAAGTTTTAATCGAAAATTCTTCTCCGAATGAAAAAATAACTCTCCTGACAGGTCAATTCTTTCGCGTAAGCGAAGCGTAAACGATGTCAGGAGAGTGTCATTTTCAGAATTAAATGAAGTGCAGAGATATCGGGCTCTGTATAAGTTTACTTACGACGGCTGATCTTCCCTCCTTTTCTGCCCGCTTCAATAGCCCGTTCAGGATCGTTTCTGAAGTTGCCACCGCTGACCTGGCCGCCCTTGCGGCCTGCCTCGGCAGCACGTTCTTTGTTAGCAGCAAAGTTACCTGCACCACCGCGGCGTGGTTTGGTTTTTTCAGCTTCTTCCGGGTTATTGCTGGAATCCTGCATTTTTTCCTCTCTGTTCATGCTGACTTGTGGCAAAAATAAATGTAGCGCTGTTTTTACCATGTTCAAGACAGAATTTATCCTGACTTTTTAATTTACGACGGGTCGTTTGTTTAAGTAAGAATCGATCTTAAGCGATTCTGTTATCTTAATCTTACGCAGGTGAATAGTTAGCATTTTACTTTGATAAAGGAAAGCGTTCTTTGCGTCCTGAAAAGGTTTAATGAAAAGTTGTGATAATTAGCCGGGCACAGCATTACGTCATGCAATAAAAGGGTGCAGGTATTCATTTGCGCTTCGTTTATTTTTTTCGTGACAGAGTATTGAGGACCGGAACATAAGCCGGGACTAAAAATAGACAGAAAATGATAGATGATAACAGGCGTGTTTATCGGGGCAGGGGAGGCCAGGCTGCTGGCCGGGTCAGCAGCCAGCTGTTCAGAGATCGATTGTCAGGCTGACGGTATGGCTGCGGGAGCAGCAGAGTGCAATACACTGGGAGGGCGCCGCTTTTTCTTTGTCAGACTGAACCGTATCGCGATGGTCCGGCTGGCCTTCAGTAACAGGTGTCAGACAGGCTCCGCACATACCCATTTCACATGACAGCGCAACCTCCACACCCTGTTCAGTCAGCACTGCTGCAATGGAACGGTCCGGCGGAACCAGCCAGCTTCTGCCCGATCGCGCCAGGGTTATAGTGAACGCTGCGCCTTGCTCAGTTACCTGCTGCGGTGCAGCTGCTTTAAATGCCTCTATATGAATCGCCTCAGGAGGCCAGCCGCAGGTTTCAGCCTGAAGCTGCAGATGGGACATAAAAGGCAGCGGACCACAGAGATAGATATGTGCGCCGGGCTGATAGCGAGCGATACTCTCAGGCTGATGAGTGCGGGCGCTGACACCCTCACTGCTGTACCAGATGTGACAAATGCCGTGCGCAAAATTCTGGTTCAGGAGTGCTGCAAACGCCTCATCGCCCCGCTCTCTGAGATAATAGTGCAGTTCAAACGCCTGGCCTGCTGCCTCCAGCGCCTGTGCCATCACAGAAAGCGGAGTAATGCCGATGCCTGCGGCCAGCAGGATAACCTTCCTGGCAGCGACCAGCGGAAAAAGATTACGTGGCGGAGAAATAGCAAGCTGCATGCCCGGGCGCAGCGTTTCATGTATGTAGCGCGACCCACCGCGCGACTCAGCCTCAAGCGCCACGCAAATTTCATAGCAGTCACGTCTGTTTTCCGCTCCGGTCAATGAATATTGCCGGATCATTCCCGGCTGCAGATGCACATCAATGTGCGCACCTGCCTGCCATGCGGGCAGCAATTGCCCGTCTGTCGTCATCAGCCTGACGCTCAGGTTACGGCGGCCCTGACGCCAGATGCCGTCTGTCACCACATTAATCAGTTCGTTCATTGCCGCCCCTCACACCAGAAAAAATTCACCAAATCCCATACGTTTTAGCCCACGCCGGTAGGCCACTGAACTGCGATCGGCCGGAATATGCGCCTCCAGCGTAAGATCCAGCGGCAGACGTTCAGGGCGCTGGGTCTCCACCATCAGCCGATCCTCCTCAAAAACGCGCAGGTTAAAGGCGTGCACCTCTTCCGGAGGAATGTGCAGATCAAAGTTGCGTGCGATAGGCGCAAACATGCGCGTCTGGCGGGCTGAAACCGGAGAGGCCGCATTCATGATTGTCAGGCGGGCGTCGCCAGGGAAGAAAATGGTCAGCGTGGTCGTAAAGGGCAGATGCATCTCAAAACGTCGCAGCCACTCAAAGCCGTCGGGCGCCTGCTGCGGGCTGCCGGCAGCAAAATTACTGACGGTACTCCAGTAGTCCACGCTAAAGCCGTAGTCGGTTTCAACCGGGTTATATGCCGGCACCAGCTGGTTAGCCGCATCGGCAAAGGTGTCCGTATGCACCCAGGCAAAATGCGCGACGTCCAGAAAGCCCTCTACCTGGCGGCCGGCAAAGCCTGCGACATCAAATCCAGGGCAGTTGATTTGCTGAAACCCGCTGTCATCCCAGTGCGGCATCGTCGGCAGTTTTGCCGGCTGTTCACTGTCGGGCGCCAGACAAACCCAGATCAGTCCAAAACGTTCCGTCACGGCATAAGAGGTAAGATGCAGTTTGGCAGGCACCGGCTGGTCCGGACTCGATGGAATACGGTTACACCGGCCATTTTCCCCAAAACGCAGGCCGTGATAGGGACAGATAATGCCCTCATCATCATGGAAACCCAGCGTCAGCGGTACGCCACGATGTGGACAGATATCACGTGCGGCCACAACGTCCCCCTTAATCCGATACAGCACCAGCTGTTCATCCAGCAGAGTCGCCTTCACCGGCGCGCTGCTGATATCGCCGCTGCGCGCAACAGGATGCCAGTGACGCGCAAGGCGCAGCCAGTCTTCGGGATCAAAAGTGCAGTGGGCGGGCGGTGTCGGACCGGACATAGTTATCTCCTGATAATCAGTTCACACAGCGTGATAAACATAATGTTTGTCAGGACATTGTTATTACGCTTCTGTGTTACGATCCATCGCTAAGATTACAGTCTGCTGTTGCAAAAAAGTGTACAGGTGCACGATGAGCCCATTCTCCCGCTTCGCTCTCTATTTTACCGAAGTCGCCCGCAGCGGCAGCCTGCGCAAAGCGGCAGAAAAGCTGCACGTGTCGGCCTCTGCGATCAACCGGCAAATTTTGCAGGCAGAGGCCGCCTTTAACACGCCGCTGTTTGAGCGTCTGCCTGAGGGTCTGCGTATGACCACTGCCGGAGAGTTGCTCTACAGCGATCTCACGCGCTGGCAGCGCGAATTTCGCGTTACGCGTCAGCGGTTCGATGAGATACAGGGGCTAAAACGCGGCAATGTCACTCTGGGAATGGTGCAGTCTCTGACCCGGGGCCGGATAGCTGAACGGATAGCGGCAATGGCGCAGACGCACCTCTGGCTGAATCTGACGCTTACCGTTGATAACAGCCAGCGCATCAGCCAGCTTATCCGGCAATCTGAAATCGATTTTGGTCTGATCCTCGACCCGGATGGGCAGAGCGGCCTTAATGTACTGGCTTTTGCCGAACTGGAAATGGGCGTGGTGATGAACAACCGGCATCCGCTCAGCACCCGTGACGCTGTCTCGCTCAGTGAACTGAGTCACGAGCGGCATATTCTGCCGGGCGACTCACTGGTTGTTCATGAGCGCGTCGCTGCGCTCTATCACCGGCAGGGATTCCAGCCTGAAAATGTAATCGGCTGTAATGATATACGGCTTATCCATACGCTGGTGGCGCAGAACAGCGGTATCTGTGTGCTGAGCCTGCTGGATGTCATGACTGAGGTTGAACAGGGTGAGTTAAGCTTCGTACCGCTCAGGCACAGCGTTATGCGCCCCCTGACGCTGGCCTTATGCACCGCACCGTCGCGACAGCTTTCGCGCGCGGCGCAGATGCTGATTCAGCAGATGACAGAGGTGATTGACGCGATGAGTGTCACTCAGCGCTAAACCGGAGAGTAGCTGCCGGTGCCATCCGGCCAGGGTGTAAGAAGATCAAAGCCGTTATCCGTAACCGCAACGGTATGCTCCCACTGCGCGGAGAGGGAACGATCTTTGGTCACTACCGTCCAGCCATCACTCAATACGCTGGTTGCCGCTTTGCCGGCGTTGATCATGGGCTCAATAGTAAAGATCATGCCGGGTTCCAGCGCCAGGCCTTTACCGGCCGTACCATAATGAAGCACCTGTGGTTCATCATGATAGATCCGTCCGGTGCCATGACCGCAATACTCGCGCACAACCGAGAACCCTGCGCCTTCAGCTACCCGCTGGATGGCTGCACCGATATCGCCCAGCGTGGCGCCGGGTTTAACCACGTGGATACCCGCTACCATGGCATCGTATGTGATATCCACCAGTCGTCTGGCACGAACTGAAGGCTGGCCCACAAAGTACATACGACTGGTATCGCCATACCAGCCCTCTTTGATGACCGCGACATCAATATTAATGATATCGCCCTCTTTCAGTCGTTTCGGGCCGGGGATACCGTGGCAGACTACATGATTAACTGACGTGCAGACCGTGCGGGTATAGCCGTGATAGCCGATATTTGCCGGCGTGATGTTTAAAACATCAACGATATAATCGTGACAGAGACGATCCAGTTCGTCGGTGCTGATACCCGGCTTCACATGAGGACCAATCATCGCCAGTACGGCAGCAGCGGCCTGGCCCGCGGCGCGCGCCTGTTCAATTTCAGCGGCATTATGGAGCGTAATATTCACGATGCTTTCTCCTGAGTCAGAAAGAGAGGATGGTTTAAGAGTGCGGCCAGGTCGCTGCCCCCGTCGCGCTCTATGCGCATGAGCAGCCGGACCAGCGCCTGATGATCTTTGTCAGGATAGAGTTCCGCCAGCATGCCCATTTTCATCCAGTGTTCCGCCTGTGCGTTGACTGAACGGCTCAATGCGCCGCTGGCGATACGCAGATTTTCGTGCATCAAATCGGAAATTTTCACAATGCCCATCGCTGTGCCTTATATGTTTTATATATGAAGCATATACTACCCGCAATAAAGAAAGAAACAAGGTGCCTGCAGCGAATACAACAAAGCCGCAGCCGTTAAGGCAGTGGTAAAACGCACATCAGGCCTGTTAATTGTTTACTCTTTATCCTGAAGCGAGCCTCTCAGACATGCAGTAAAAAATTTCAAGTATCGGTTTAACCTTTTATTATTCATGTGGTTAGAGAGAAGGGAAGGCTCTGGTCCGATGTTAGTGACGGATTGTTTCTGAATGGACATAAATTTTGTAGTATCTTTTTAGCGGTATGAAAAGCCCTTTCTCCAGATGTAAACTGACCCGGCGACCGCAAATATGAACAAAGCAGATGATAGTGAATGGGTAGACATAGTAATAGGCGAGGCGGTAATGGCTCTGTTCAGTGAGGAGTTACCCGTCTCTTATGATGCTTTGCTCAGCAAATTGCAGGAGATGCTGGCAGCAGAGAAGAGCGCCGCAAAAACCCGTTCACTGTTTTTTGCCATCCGGGAAATTCAGGGAGCAGAGCACCCGGCGATCAACGTGGCATCAAATGAACAGACTTTGCACTAAACGTTGAGGCGTACCGCTCCGTCATGACTTATTGCTTTCTGGCTGTCAGGGCGCGCGCCGCGCTCGCGTAGATCTCTTTCATCCCATCCAGCGCCTCTTTTTCCTGCTGGCGCAGACGCGTCAGAATGTTATCCGTACTCAAAGGCTGCCCTGATTTACGTAAAAACGAAACGGCGCGCCCGATGACGGCATGAATAGCACTGTTGTTATCCAAAACGCTGAGTTTCACGCTTTATCCCTCTGCCTGGTTTTCTGATATTCATGGCTGCCACTACATACTCTGCACAGATCAATTCCTGAGCAGAGTGCTTCTTATTTGCGCTCAGGGCAGTGCCCGATGCAGCTTCTCCCGCAGGGCTGCCACTCTTACGGTAAGATCGTGCAACTCTTCATAGGGGGTATCCATTACCGATATCATATCGGCGGGCACGCCGGCGGCTTTGCTTTTAAGCTGCAGCCCTTCATGCGTCAGAAAAATGCGTACCCGGCGTTCGTCTCCTCCCGCATCACGTTTGCGCAAAATAAAACCGGCCGCTTCAAGTCTCTTCAGCAGCTGGCTGAGCGTGCCGGAGTCCAGCCGCACACGTGCGCCAACCTCCGATACTGTCACCTCATCTTTTTCCCACAGCGCCAGTAAAACCAGATACTGGGGATAGGTAAGCCCAAGCGGTTTTAGTCTGGACTGATAAAGCTTGGTCATCGCCAGCGATGCAGAGTAGAGCGCAAAACAGAGAAACTGGTCGACGGTGACCGGTGCATCAGAAAGCGCACCATCATGCTCACCGCTTTGATCATTTATATCAGTACACATTCACAATCCATTTTAGTGAGCTGGCCGGCAGGGAAAACGCACGCTGCGTCCGGGCAGCCACAAGTATTGAATCAAATTAAATTGATGTCAATGTAACCTGGCACAAACGCTGTCGCCGTCGCGGGTCTGGCAAACTGGCCTATGCTTACAGCCGGAGGCCGATATGTGTGGACGATTCGCGCAGTACAGCAGCAGAGATGACTATTTTATGGCGCTGGGTATTGCGCCGGACGAAATCCAGTACGATCCGTTGCCCGTCGGGCGCTACAACGTTGCGCCTGGTACCCGGGTATTACTGCTCAGCGAACGCGAAGAGGCGCTGCAGCTGGATCCGGTCTACTGGGGATATGGACCAGAGTGGTGGCATAAGCAGCCTTTGATTAATGCCCGCAGCGAAACCGCGGCCAGCGGCCGGATGTTTAAGCCTCTCTGGGAACAGGGCCGGGCGATAGTGCCGGCTGATGGCTGGTTTGAGTGGAAAAAAGAGAAGGGGAGAAAACAGCCGTTCTTTATTTATCACCAGCGTAAAACGCCGCTGTTTTTTGCTGCCATCGGTAAGGCGCCGTTTAATCACGTTCAGGGGCATGAAGGCTTTGTCATCGTGACCGCCGCCAGCAATAAAGGCATGGTCGATATCCACGATCGCCGCCCGCTGGTTCTGACCGCAGAAGGCGTTCATGAATGGCTGAGCAGCAGCACCTCTGCGCGTCGCGCGCAGGAGATTGCTCATGAAGCTGCTGAGCCGGAAGAGGCATTCTGCTGGCATGCGGTGACCACGCGGGTAGGCAGCGTACGTCAGCAGGATGCTGAGCTGATTGAAGAGATCGTGCCGGAAAAGTAGTGGCTGATACATTTTATCTATTGAAATGAAAACCGGTGTCCGGTTGCAGCCAGCGGTATGCCATTCAATAATCGAAGCATGACAACTTATCGCGTTAGAGTCGGGTATCATAACCCGTCAGCCCTGACTTTCAGGCAACTTGATGAACTGCTGGAGCCGCAGCGTTTCTGGCGTACTGCTACTCACACCAGTCGCTTCCGGTACTATATGGAGTATGAGTATGAATCTGACGTACGTGACCTGTGCGCAGTCTGCGCGCTGGCTTACTCTCAGGCCTGCCGCGTGCGGCGGTGTCCGCTGGTATTAGTTGAGGAAATGTCTGCCGCTGTGACGCAATAAGTTGTGCGTACCGATGTTCTCTACGGCGCAACAGGCGCAGCGGCATTCAGAATTGGCTCAGTGAGCCAGGCCGTTTTTTCACCTACGCTTCTTTCTGTATTTATTCACAGAGGAAGCATAAATGACGAACGAACTCAGCAGGAAACCCGTTGCCGATCGTGCCGAGGCAGACGCATTTTTCCCCTCCGACTACTCGCGCGATCGGTTTACCTCTCCTCTATCCGATCTGGAGGGCGCAGACTATCCGGCGCCCGGCGACGGAAGCAAAAAAATTCTGGTCCTGTGTGCTGATGAACGCTATCTGCCGCTGGATAACGATACGCTGTTCTCAACCGGCAATCATCCGGTGGAAACGCTGCTGCCGATGTATCACCTGCATCAGGCGGGCTTCGGTATCGACATTGCAACGCTCTCTGGTCAGATGGCAAAGTTTGAACACTGGGCCATGCCCGGAGAGGATGAAGCGGTATTACAGTTCTATCAGCGCTACCAGTCAGCCTTCCGCTCTCCGCTCAGGCTGGCAGATGTGTTAGCGTCCCTCTCTCCTCATAGCGACTACGCGGCAGTGTTTATCCCGGGCGGGCATGGCGCGCTGATCGGCTTACCGGAGAGTAAAGAGGTGGCGACATTGCTTCGCTGGACGCTGGAAAACGACCGCTATCTGATCTCACTCTGTCACGGCCCGGCGGCGTTTCTTTCACTCGCCGGATCCGATAATCCGCTGGCTGGCTATGAAATCTGTGCTTTCCCTGATGCCATTGATAAGCAGACGCCGGACATAGGCTATATGCCAGGCCATCTTACCTGGTACTTCGGTGAGAAGCTGCGCGCAATGGGTCTTCATATTATCAATGAAGATATCAAAGGTACGGTACATCGCGATCGCAATGTTATAACGGGCGACAGCCCTTATGCTGCAAATGCGTTAGGCAAACTTGCTGCAGAAACGTTGCTGAAAGCTTACGGTTAAGGCGTCTGATTTCCCAGGCCCTGACAGGCATCTTTGTCAGGGCTGATATTTCTTCCTGATTAAAATTCAAATCGTAAACGTATTTCTCTGTTTTATTTTTTATAAAAAATAAGCTGTTTATCGGCGAGGTTAGCTAAAACTTTAGCACTTTATTATAATATAAGCTTTTCCGATATATAACGAGTCAGGGTGTTTTTGACATACCTGCTTTAATTTTTATCTTGTTGTTATTAAATGATTTATGTTTATTTGGCTTTGGCAGTTACGCAAGAATATATCGTCAATACACTTCCTGTAAAATAACCCTGAGCAATCTATAATTTTTCACTTCATCAGTGCCTGCAATAACCGGCAGGCCCGGATGCAGAGTGGCTATCTCATGGATGAGCAGATTGCACCGTTTAATAACAATAATTTTTATTCAGAATTGCTCACTTAAGGCTCACCCAGGAATATTGCATGAAAAAGATACTTAACACGATTAATTTGCCAGCGAAGTTTATTTTGCTGGGACTGTTTGCTCTCGGGCTGTTTATATTTCCAACCTGTCTGTTTATTCAAAGCGGGAACCAGGCCATTGATGCAAAAAAGCTTGAGCTTACCGGCATACCGGTTGAAAAGAAGATGCTATCACTGATTAACCTGGTCCAGCGCCATCGGGCAGAAAGCGCTATTGCTATTGCGAGTGACGATCCAGCCCGAGCGTCACGCGTGGCGCTGGCAGAGGAGGCCGATGCGCTCTACAGCGGTGTAGTGACTGTACTGGGCGATAACGCGGAGGCTGCGCAACCGCTGGCGCGTTTGAATAAAGCTGACGGCGAGTGGAAAAAACTGCAGGCAGAGTTGGGCAATAAGCAGCTTTCGCTGGAAGCGAGCCTCAGCCAGCACGCCAGTCTGATTCAGACATTGTTAATAGCCAATCAGGACATCCTGGATTTTTACGGCTTGTCACTGGACAGCGACTTAAATACTTATCAGCTTATTGTCAGCATTTTCAACCGGTTGCCGCTATTAACAGAAACCCTCGGGCAGATCAGAGCAAGCGGCACATCGCTGATTGCGTCTGGCATGGGCGCATCAGAGGCAACGCTCAGCCAGATGGACTTCCGGCTGCAAAACGGCAACGTAGCGCTGGAGCAGTTCAGCAACAATATGGATAAAGTTTTTACTATTGAACCGGCGCTAAAAGCGCTGTTTGCCAGCGGAGAGACCACCGCCGTGCAGCAGGCGCAGGATGCACTGGCGCTGGCCAATACTGTTTTTGTATCCAAAACCAAAACCGTCACGCCGGCAGAATATGTCCGGGTATTCACTGAGGCGATCAATCAATTTGCCACACTGGGAACACAGAGCGCCGATCGGCTTTCGGTTATGCTTAGCCAGCAGATCGATGCGCGCCGTCATGCGCAATATAGCCTGCTGGGCGTACTGTTCGCGGTGGCGTTACTGGCTGTCTGGGTTGCCGTTATGATATCCCGCTCGATTACGCGCCCGGTGGAAGAAGCCGTTAATGCTGCCCGTCGCGTGGCAGAGGGCGACCTGACGTGTCCGGTTAACATTACCGGCAGCAATGAAATGGGGCAGCTGCTGCAATCATTGCAGTATATGCAGCAGCATCTTGCCGGGCTGGTCTCAGATATCAAGGAGAGCGCGCTGACGATCGCTTCATCCTCTGAAGAGATCGCAAACGGCAATGGAAATCTCTCAGCCCGGACTGAAGAGCAGGCCGCATCGCTGGCAGAGACCGCCGCCAGCATGGAGCAGATGGCATCCATTATCAGTCAGAATGCTGAAAATACCCATCACGCCACGACCATGGCAGAAGCGGCAACGCAGGCTTCATCGCTCAGCGGAGAGGCAATGTCGTCAGTGATGGACACCATGGGGCGTATCCGGGGCAGCTCGGCCAAAATTGAAGAGATCACCAGCGTTATCGACAGTATCGCTTTCCAGACAAACATTCTGGCCCTCAATGCGGCAGTAGAGGCAGCCAGAGCAGGGGAATCGGGTAAAGGCTTTGCCGTCGTCGCAGCAGAAGTGCGCTCGCTGGCGCAGCGTTCCGCTTCTGCTGCCAAAGAGATTAAAGAGCTGATTGCGCACTCGGTCAGCCACGCCGAAGAGGGAATGGTGATGGCCAGAAATGCCGGTGACAAAGTGAAACAGAGCGTAGATGCTATTGGACAGACGGCGCAGCTTATCCGCGATATATCTGCCTCCTCTCAGGAGCAGAGCAGCGGGATTTCGCAAATTAATATCGCAGTAAACCAGATGGATCAGGTGACACAGCAAAACGCAGCGCTGGTTGAAGAGTCTGCCTCTTCAGCAGGCGATCTCGCAGAACGCGCCTCGCGTCTGCGTCAGCTGGTGGCTGTTTTCCACACGGCGTAATCTTTGCGACGATGCGGGCGCGTCCCGCATCTGCTCGCGCAGTAAAAAAGCAGAGAATCGTTGCGAACCAACACGATTTGTCAAAAAACTTGTCTGCAGCGGATTACAATCCCACCCCGTTTCGCTTATTTACTGCGCTTCTGTATGATTCTGAAAAAAGGCGATTTTGTGCACTTTTGCTGGTTTTTACTGGAAACGTAGCTTTAATATTGACAGTAATTCAGCCAGATTATTTCAGACAGGATTATACGTAGCTGCCGCCGGCTGATAAAGTAGACAGGTACACTCACGTAAACTGGAGTATTTAATGCTAACCACAATCATTTACCGTAGCCACATCTCTGCGGATGTGCCTGTGAAAATTTTGCCGGGTATGGTTGAGAAGGCGAGTCTCCTGAATGAGTCACACCAGGTTACCGGTATTCTGCTCTTTAACGGTACACATTTCTTTCAGATCCTTGAGGGACCTGAAGAGGGTGTTATGACGATCTACAATCGCATCTGTGCTGACCGTCGTCATCACAATGTGGTTGAACTTATGCGTGACTACTCCCCTTATCGCCGTTTCGGTAATTCCGGGATGGAGCTGTTTGACCTGCGCGAACATGACCAGTCAACCGTACTTCAGGCGGTACTGGATCGCGGTACTTCACGCTTCCGGCTGACCTATGACGATCGGGGCCTGCAGTTCCTGCGCACGTTTGTTGAATCGCGGGAAAAAGAAAACTATTTCGAAGTGCTGCCTGCCGATCTGTGGGATTTTATTCCCGACATGACGGGATCGCTTCAGGAAGAGCACGGCATTCATTTCCGCCCGGTTGTGGATCCACTTGGCCGCGAGATCACCGCACTGGAGGCTATTTCTGATAGTCCGGAGAGCGCAGGTGAAGATGAAGATAAGTATATTGCTAATCTGAACGCCGTACGCATGGCGCTGATGAAGGCGGGCAAAGCCTGTCCGGATGGCATGACGCTCTATCTGACTATTCTGCCTATGACGCTGGTTGCGGTGCCTAACGCGGTTGACACTATCACGGACGCCATTAAAAACGCCGGACTGGTGCCGGAACAGATTATTCTGGGCGTCAGTGAAACGGAAGTTATCCCGGGCCTGAATGATTTTACCGAAGCGGTTAAGCAGCTGAAACAGGCAGGCATCAGCCTGTCGATTGATAACTTTGGTGACGGCTCTGCCGGGCTTTCACTGCTGACTCATGTGCAGCCCGATCGCGTGCGTATTGCTTCCGGAATTATTCGCGATGTTCATCGCAGTGGTCCAAAGCAGGCTGTCGTTCAGGCTATTATCAAATGCTGTTCAGCGCTCGAAATCAACGTCATCGCTTCTGGTATTGAACAGCCGGAAGAGTGGATGTGGCTTGAGGCTGCAGGTGTTATCGACTTCCAGGGCTCGCTCTTTACCCCGCAGGGCACATCCGTGTCATGGCCGGAATATCGCGCGGCGATGTAACGCTTACTCTTTCACTATCAGTATCAGTCTGACCGACCGGCACATCAAAAGCCGGTCGGTTGTTTTTTGTCATACCCTTTCCGGCTCTGCTCTTTTTTCAACCAGAAAAGATCTTTTCTGACAGCACTGCTGCGATAAATATGTGAAATTTATAAGAAACGCTCAGGCTCGCTGCGGTTCAGGGTTACACACTAAAATTCTGTGGTAAACTTTGCGCCCCCGAACCTGCAGGCGGACACATCATGAAAAAAGAATTTGAAGAAAAGATGACGGAAATTTTGATCGGTGAGGCGGTTACTGACTTACTTGATGCTAATGCAGCCATTTCATGGACCGCTTTACTTGATCGTCTGCGCGCTGGTCTTGATAAAGAGACCGATGAGCATCGCATCCGTGCCGGATTGCGTGCTATCGACGAAGTCAGACGTGAAATGCAGGTTAGGGCGTCTGAAAAAGCGATCGGGACTGAATCTGATATACGGCCTGCACGCGGAAAAATGCATTAAAATTGATTTAAATCAAAGACTCTCTAAGTTCTGACGCTAAATTGTTTCCCGGGAACAATTTCTGTTAGACTGTATGCTTATCCACCTA
Organism: Pantoea eucrina; assembly: GCF_020079945.1. Lineage (NCBI taxonomy): Bacteria > Pseudomonadati > Pseudomonadota > Gammaproteobacteria > Enterobacterales > Erwiniaceae > Pantoea > Pantoea eucrina. Next base: position 306,746 of record NZ_CP083450.1, read on the forward strand.
CGGACGGAGGTCATGTGAAAAATGACGCAGCCGCCGAAGATATCTACGCCGTTATTGGAACGGTTGTGGCGCGCCTTCTTAAGCCGGACCAGCATCTGACTCTGCATGAGATTACTACTGCACTGCATCACATGGGTGAGACAGCGACAGGGCAGGATGTTCGTGAGGCCTGCCGTAAAGCTGTCATTTTGCTTGCTCGTCAGATGCACTAACTAAAGCTCACGCAGTATTAACGATCAAACAACAGTCCAATCAGTGCCTGATAATGCTGCTCTTCTTCGGCGCTGGTTGCTGCTTCAAGACGACCAAGCAGTTTTGTGCATAACGCCTTACGGTTAAGGTTTTTGCCTGAGGTCAGAATTTCAACTACCAATTGTCCCAGCGTTTCCTGCTGGCTCAGAGTAGAAGCTTTGTTGAAATAGTTAGCGATGTCACTAGCGGATGATGGATGCTGTACCATATTCTGACGCATAGTTAGCCTCGTTGTAATAAGTAAGTTGTACTGACAGAGGTAAAGTTATACAACTAACTTTTACTTGTACAGTTTTTTTTGCCACTAATTTATCGCCTGCGATCTTTTAATTCTTATTTTTCTTTTATATCAAATAGTTAAATGAAATTTTTTGAGTGGAAATTTTACTTCTTCTTTGTACAGCTTCTGCATTGAGACGTGTACAACGTGGTTGCGCTGATATTCTGCTAACTCTCTTCATCGTCACCTGAGGTAAAACGTATCGGTTTAGCCGATAACGCTGCCTGTTCATGACGTAGTGCCTGGGCCTGCCACTCTGTCTGAGTTTGGTGAATTCGCTCAGGCTGTACAAAATTTTTCAGCCAGCTTCTGGCATCGGCAATTTGTGCCAGACGCTCATCGTTCTCTTCTCTCTCTGCCATGCGACCCAGCTCTGCGATCAGGGCCTGAACGCTGATATCCCGATCGCCCAGTGCCAGATTGAGTGTCGCTTCGCCAATAATGACGTGACCTACTACCTTTTCATGAAATAACACTTCCGCTCTCCTCATCATAGTTTTGTAATGATTTTAAAGTGTAATGAGCAGCAATACTTCTACAATACGCTGTAAACGATCAGCTGAGTCCCGATGCAAAACGTATTTGATGATTCTGAGATACAGGTTTGTAACGTACTGATAGCGTGCAGCATCATCTATTCATGCAGTGTAAACCGGCTAAAGGCAGAATAATCTTAAAAAATTTGAACGTTATTCATCGCTGTCTGTTTCAGCTCTGGCGCTTTTTCAGACGTTGCATGCCACTTTTTATAGCCCGCTGATTGCTGATGATTACAGCCTGGTCATGGGAGACAAACCTGAACCCGGTTAACAAAAGCCACGCTTTAGGACAATTGCCCGCTCTATACTCAGGCCTGGGTCTGCATTTATTCTGATAACTGCAACCCTGGCTGGCGTGCTCTGCTTTTACTCTATACGTGTGTTAAGCATGGCACGCGCTTACCTTATTAGCTTTATATCAGCAGAGTAAATTTTGCGCATGCAGGAGGGTGAGAGGTTAATGCTCCGGATTATCCGGAGTGAGGGGAAGGGTACTGATGATCACTCTGCGCAGCAGATGGCTGTCAGGCTGGCTGCCCCAGCAAAAGGTGATCCAGTGTTCACAAAATGCGTGCCAGTCAGAAACCGGCACCAGCGGTTTGTCGCGACGTGTCCCGTCCCACACATAGACATAGTGATCGCGATCGCGCAGTGCCCAGGCAATCATACTCTCCCACATCACCTTTGCCGCATTGGTCTGAGCGCTATCGGTAACAATAATTGAACGCGTATGCAGGAAATAACAAAAAAAGCGACGTGCCAGGCCATGCACCGCCTGTTCATGCTGCGGCTGACGCGTGCGCCAGACCATAATCTGAATGCAGGCGCGTAACGGCGAGGTAAAATCCTCTGTTTCTTCCAGCCTTACTGCATAGACCGTTTCAGGTTTCGGTTCCTGGGTAACCAGCCGGTATTGTTTATCCTCCGGACAGACATAGAGCGCATAGCCAAAGGGAATAATAAAGCCTGGCAGCGTAAATACGCGCGTCTTACCTGTAAGAAAAGCACAGGTATCGTCCCGGTTTGGCACTTCACGGCTCAGAATCTGATTAAAGTGCGTATCAGGTAAGGTGATGGGCATGTGGTTATCCGCTGTCGTACGTTCCAAAAGACCTCCCTGAAAACCGGAGTGGATTTGATCATCAGTTTGAATGAGTAATAAGCTGGTACAGCAGGAAAAAGTGTAGCCGGAGATAAGGTTATAAGCGTCTGCTCAGATACGCCGTAGCAGGGCGGAGGTGTCGTCCATGACAGTTTCTCCGGCCGGTAAACGCTTGCGCGTAACCGATAAGGTTATCTTTATCGTCGTCTTCCAGCCGGAGCCGGATTACGTCCATAGGCGTCAGTTCTTTTCGTCGTTCAGGCTTGTCAGTGTCTGCAAATAGGGCACGTGCGGAACAACGTGCTCGGGTTTATCGAAACTTTTCAGCTAGCTTCTGGCCTCTGAGATCTCAATAAGACGGGCATCGCTGCCACCCGCATTTGCCATTGATTCGAGCTCATTAATCAGTGAACGAACGCTGATCTTTTTTTCGCTCAGTGCAAGGCTGAGTGCCGCTTCGCCGATAATGACATGACCTATCTCGTCGTGTTGAATAGACAAACAAACCTCCTTTACGATTGCATGATAACCTCACCACTTACTGTAGGCGTAACGGCAGAATTTGCCGGATATATTTTGAAATTTCCCAAATCAGCTAGCAGAATTTTTTGATCGAACGCTTTTTAGCCAATGAAAATTCTGCGGGCTTTCGCCAGCGACCCTTCTGAAATTCTGCAAAAAAAAAGCCCGCGCAGGGCGGGCTAACAAAATGTTGAAGAGGATTTCTCTCGCTGAAAACGCATCCTGTGTGTTGTTTGCCAGAATAGGCTGGCTCATACACTATAGATGACAAATCATTTTAAATTGGGTTTTAGCTGTAAACCCGACGAAAATCTGCGTTGCTCATCGGACCAGCATAAAATAGGGCAATAAGCTAATCAGGCAGGCTATAAGCAGTTTACAGAAATGGATAACCGGGCCAGAGGTAAGTAGATAACAACAACCCGTGAAATTAACAAAAAAATGCCTCCGCGAGGAGGCAAGGTAGGAGTTACTCAGCTCAGTGCTTAGTTGGATTTCTCACTGAACACTTTAAGAATAGAGAAATTTGTCAGTTTTTCCGACTCGCTTAGGAAAAAATTATACATACAAAACTTATAGTTAGCATGATTACTAATTAACTATATGAATAATATGGCTTTAGTTTGTGATGAAATCGTTTTCTAAGAATTTACTTATATTTTCATTAACCTGCTCATATCACCCTTTCTAATCTTATTCTTCAGGTAGCGACTTTTCTGTGGATGGATTTTTAACCAAGCTCAGTACCGCACACCTTTTGCTTTCATATCTGAAGTGCGCCACCGACTGCAAACCAATACAAATATGCGCCTTAAAAGAGGCGTGATTGTCACTTTTGACAAAAAGCACAGGGTGACGCGTGCTCCATTGAGAGTCATCCTAAAACTTACGTTTCGCTTGATGACTGGCGAGAGCTTGCCAGGCTTAGGAGTGTCATTTCCATCAGATAAGGAGAAATCATGTCACGGTTTGCAGATAAAGTTGTCGTTATTACTGGTGCAGGCTCAGGTATTGGCGCTGCATCAGCACAACGTTTTGCTGCTGAAGGGGCATCAGTGGTGCTGGTGGGAAGAACTGAAGAGAAGCTGCAGAAAGTCAAAGAGGCTTTACCTGCCGGAAAACATCTTGTTGTTCCCTGTGATGTTTCAGATGCCGGGCAGGTCAGGCAGCTTAGTGAAAAGGTGAACCAGCATTACGGGCGCGCGGATGTACTGGTCAACAATGCGGGCAGTATCGTTCAGGGCAAGATCCATGAAGTCTCTCCTGATGACTGGAAAAAGCTGATGGGCACCGATCTGGATGGCGTCTATTACTGCACGCACTACTTTATGCCAGCCCTGCTGAAAACCAAAGGTAACGTTATCAACATCTCTTCCGTATCCGGACTTGGTGGCGACTGGGGAATGAGCGTATATAACGCGGCCAAAGGCGCTGTGACCAACTTCACGCGCGCACTGGCGATGGACTATGGCTCAGACGGCGTCAGAGTCAATGCTATCTGTCCGGGATTTACGTTTACTGATTTAACGGAAAACGCAAAACAGGATGAGGAGCTGCTGGCACGCTTTTACGACCGCATTCCGCTACGCCGTGCGGGAGAGGCTGATGACATTGCGGGCGCAATTGTCTTTATTGCCAGCGATGATGCGCGCTATATCACGGGCGCTAACCTGCCGGTTGATGGCGGTTTAACGGCATCGAACGGTCAGCCAAAACAGGCCTGATAGCAGCAAAAAAGCCCGCGCAACTGCGCGGGCTTATCTTTGACGTCACACAAACTATGAGCGTGGGATCTCAGACACTTCTTTGACATCAGCTTTATTAATCTGCTGTTTAACGCCGTTGGCATCAACATAACCCAGCAGTCCTGATTCCGCTTCTTTTGGCTTACCATCGCTGACAATAGTACGACCATCATTAGTATGAATCGCATAGGTGGTGCGGGTGCAGCCGGTAAGGGCGGACAGGGCAATAATCGCTGCTACTGGAAGTAAAATAACTTTCTTCATTGTACTCTCCTTGATAGATGGATCAGTTATTCAGTTCACTCATGTTCGTGATTTGATCACGATTGATCTGCTCAGTTTTGCCGGTTTGCGCGTTTTCATACGATACCAGCCCGGTATCGCTATCTACCTGTGGTTTACCACTGGTAATAATGGTGCGGCCATCAGTCGTTTTAATCGCCTGGTTAGACGAGCAGCCGGTTACGGCTAAAAGAGATGTCAGGACTGCGGCAGCAACAACCATTTTTTTCATCATATTTCCCTATTTTCTGGACACGTTATAAGAGGAGCATAGTCCATAATTTCCGGGGGTGGTCTGACCTTGATGATTTTTTTGTGCAATTGATGCGGTGAACAGCAGGGGAGTACGGCCGTAGCGGAGCATATATTTTGCTATCCTTCCGGTGATGCCTGAGAAACAGATAAAGGCAGGCGAACCATCAGAAAAGAGACAGGCTTGTTAAGAAAATTTTGGCTAAAGAGAGGGCACGCCACGGAGGCGCACTTTATAGCCCGCAGGAAAACGAGTATGCAGCGAGCTGACGCAGATAAAGTAAATAAATATTGTCAGGCCGCTTCTGCACGCCCTAAAAGCAGATTGAAAAGATTCTCATAATGCATCTTCTCACTGGCATCTGTACATTTATCCAGCCGGGAAAGTAAAGCGATACAGAGCGCTTTGCGATTAAGAATTTTATCAGAACATAAAATATCTTTAACCATTTCACCCAGCAATTCAAATTCTGTGGACTGACGTATTCTGGCCTGCTCTTCAGCGCTGACTTTATCCATTACGGGAAGATAATGATTCTGGCACATAGTTCTCTCTTATTAATTTAACCGGCTGATGGATCGGCACTGAAGCACTATTAATTCATTTTCCTGGCCAGCAACCGAATAACTTTTTCGCACGCCTGCTGCATTTCAGGGCTGTCCGCTCGTAAGCCTGTTCGGTATAACGCGCCGATGATCTCCTGCAAAGAAAGCGTTTCACCCGGTTTTAAAATCTGTGTAATTACGTCACCCAGTAAAGCGTACATCGCTTCCGCATCTTCTGAATCGTCTTGCTGCACATAACCCCCGTCCATTTTTAAAATTGCTTGATGTTTGTAATATGTCAGGGACGCCTGTTACTGAAAATCGCGACGACAGCACAGTAGCTTAATTAGGAAATGCGTATTTCCTAATAGCGCAGCAGCGTTAATCCAGCAGGCGCAGCGCCATCTTAATAGTTTCTTCGCCATTAGTCACATCCTGAATTTTGCCCACTACGCGCATACCAAACGCAATACAGAGCAGTAAACCGGCAGTCGTATCGGCATCCAGATGACTTGCTATAGAACCATCAGCCTGGCCCTGCTGAATCAGCGACATCAGGAAAGCGCGGTTGCGCAGCACTGCCTGGCGTACCAGATGAGATAACTCTTCATCAAGCGTCTGCAGCTCCACGGTGCTGCCCACCACCAGACAGCCGCGCCGTCCCTCTATCTCGCTGGCGGAATCGAGATAGAACTGGAGTAGCTCAGCGACGCGTTCACGACCCGTAGAGAATGCGTTCAGACGTTCGCGCAGATCGGTATTGCGAATGGCAATGTAGCGCTCGAACACGCGCAGAAAAAGCGAGCGCTTGTCCTGAAAAGCTTTGTAGATACTCCCCGCAGTAAGCTGCATAGCATCACCAAGATCGGCAATAGAGGCAGCGTGAAACCCTTTCTGGCGGAAAATGATCATCGCATTATCAAGCGCAACATCAATATCAAAATTGCGCGGCCTGCCGCGTTCGCGGGGAGCTGTGGCAGAGGATTTTACTGGTGGCATTTTCAGCCCTTATGAAGCGATTATTTCCAAATTATCCCGGTTGCGTCCGGGCCGGTCAACGCCGGAGATTTGCGCTAGAGTTAAGTGGTTAAATTACATCGTATTGCGATAAATATTTCAGCCTTTGTGACAGGGGGATCAGCATGAAAGATGTCTTTATTGTGGGTGGTGCAGGAAAGATTGGTCGTGAGCTGGGTCAGCAGCTGACCCGTGCCGGCGTGACGGCACGGGCGTTGTGTCGTACCGCTGAGCAGGAAGCCAGCCTGCAGCAGCAGGGTATCCAGGCTGTCAGAGGCGACCTGGTTGCCCTCGATGAACAGCAACTCACCGAACTGATGCAGGGATGTGGAGTCGTGGTCTTCACCGCTGGTGCCGGCGGAAAAGGCGGAGAGGCGATGACAAATGCCGTTGATGGCGACGGGCTGGCTAAGTCAGTTGCAGCCGCACAGCGGGCCGGTATTGAACGCTTTATTCTGGTCTCCGCCTTTCCGGAAGCGGGGCGTAGCAGGCAGCTTTCTGACACTTTTGAAAACTATATGCGCGTAAAAAAACAGACCGACGTGGTTCTCGCCGCCAGCGCGCTTGAATGGGTTATTCTGCGTCCCGGCACGTTAACAGATGAGCCGGCAACCGGCAAAATCAGCGCCGGACCGGCAATTGCCTATGGCACGATTGCCCGTGCCGATGTTGCAGCCACCCTGGCGGCGCTGGTCCATCAGCCTGCCGTATCCCGCGTCATTATTGAGCTGACGGCGGGAGAGACACCCGTTGCAGAGGCGATAGACGCGCTGGTTTCACGCTAACCGGTTCAGCCGCGAGGAGACGTTATGGCACATTTACCGGATGCGCATCTGCAGGCAATCTGGCAAAAGCTGACTCATGCGGTCAGCGCGCGCTCACCCTTTACCCTGATGCAGCTGGCCAGCGTGGCAGAGAATGCACAGCCTAAGATCAGAACCATAGTGCTGCGCGATTTCAGCCTCGCGCCAGCTTCCTTACTGTTTACCACTGACGTGCGCAGCGCCAAAGTGCAGGAGATGAGAGATAATCCGCAAGTTTCGCTGCTGGGCTGGGATGCGGAGAACAGCTTTCAGCTGCGTCTTGAGGGTAAGGCAGGCTGCGTGGATGAAGGCGAACTGCGCCGTACCGTCTGGCAGAAGCTGCGGCCCGCTGCGCAGCAGTTATTTTACTCGCCTGATTCACCCGGTGGGATCCTTGATGATCCGGATGCGCTGCGTAGCGGACACGCCTCCGCTTCGTTAGCTGACCCCCCGGAAAATTTTGCGCTGATACGCATCATGATAGAGCGTGTTGAGTCGCTTGATGTTAGTAGCGAACCTCATCAGCGCCGTGAGTTCTTACTGCAGGCGAACGGATGGACAGGACGGTGGCTGGTGCCTTAGCTCGCCTGACTCAAATATTTTCAGCTAAGTGAAAATGTGGATGTTGAGATTTATTCATCCTGATTAAACGGGGTGCAGATTAATCGCGCCTTAAAAAACATAAGGTTATGCGCCTTTCGGTTCACGCCTGCCTTCATTTCAATTTAGTTATGGGCTTAATGAAGCCGCTGCCCATCTGAACATGAAAAAGCTTCAGGTTCGGTGAAATTTAATCACTTTTTTTCAGCAGGGGAGTAAGGCATAAAAGAGTCAGCCCATTGAGGAAATGGTTATATCAAATCAGCATTCAGCGTCGGTTGTACAGGCAGACAGAGAAGCAGGTTTACATCAGAAATTGAGGTGAGAAATTACGATGAACAAAGAATTTACCTTTTCAATTAAAAGCCTTCGTTTTGACGAAAACTATAATCCTTCTGCAAACACGCGTATCACGACTAACTTCGCCAATCTGGCAAGGGGTGAAATGCGTGAGGAAAACCTGCGCAACGCACTGAAGATGATTGATAACCGCTTTAACTCGCTGGCGCACTGGGACAACCCGAAAGCTGACCGCTATGCCGTTGAGCTGGATATCATCTCTGTTGAGCTGAATATCGATCCGGCGGGAAATGAAAAGCCGTTTCCGGTCATCGAAGTCCTGAAGACAACCGTAGTTGATAAAACAAGCGGGCAGCGCTTTGAAGGCGTCGTCGGGAACAATTTCTCTTCCTGGGTGCGCGATTACGATTTCAGCGTTGTGTTATCTGAGCACAACAAAAACCAGGCCGGTTTCAGTACGCCGAAAAACTTCGGTGATCTGCACGGCAATATCTTCAAAGGCTTCGTCAGCTCAGATATCTATAAAGCCAGCTTCAGCAAGCGTCCGATTATCTGCCTGAGCGTCTCCAGTAAAAATACCTATTACCGTACCGGTAATCATCATCCGGTTCTGGGGATTGAATATCGGCAGGACGCGGATTCGCTGACCGATCACTACTTTGCCAAAATGGGCCTGCAGGCGCGCTATTTCATGCCGCAGGGCAGCGTTGCGCCGCTGGCTTTCTATTTTGCCGGCGATCTGCTGCGTGATTACAGCGATCTGGAGCTTATCAGCACCATCAGCACGATGGAGACGTTTCAGAAAATCTATCGTCCGGAGATCTACAACGCGAACTCAGCGGCCGGACAGGAGTATCAGCCGAGCCTGTCACACAAGGATTATTCACTGACACGCATCGTTTATGACCGTGAAGAGCGTACGCATCTGGCGGTTGAGCAGGGTAAATTCACCGAACAGCATTTTATCAAACCTTACCAGACTCGTCTGGAGCAATGGTCTGCTGAGTTTGCGCACTGATTAATGGAAAAAAGGTTATCTATAGTGAAAAAGTTATTACCGACATCGACGTCTGGCAGTTTACCGAAACCTTCATGGCTGGCGCAGCCGGAAACATTATGGTCCCCGTGGAAACCGGCGGGTGACGATCTGGCAGATGCCAAGCGCGATGCGCTACGTCTCTGCCTCGACGACCAGCTGCGGGCCGGTATTGATATCGTCAGCGATGGTGAGCAGACGCGTCAGCATTTTGTGACGACGTTTATTGAGCATCTCAACGGCGTGGATTTTGAAAAGCGCGAAACGGTGCGGATCCGCAACCGCTACGATGCGAGCGTACCGTCGGTGGTAGGTGAAGTTTCACGCACTAAACCTGTATTTGTTGATGATGCAAAATTCCTGCGTCAGCTGACCACTCAGCCGATCAAATGGGCGCTGCCTGGCCCGATGACCATGATCGACACGCTGCATGACGGTCACTATAAAAGTCGCGAAAAACTCGCCTGGGAGTTTGCTAAAATCCTCAATCAGGAAGCCAAAGAGCTGGAAGCCGCAGGCGTGGATATCATCCAGTTTGATGAGCCTGCCTTCAACGTCTTCTTTGATGAGGTTAATGACTGGGGTATTGCGGCGCTGGAGCGTGCCATTGAGGGATTACAGTGCGAAACCGCTGTACATATCTGCTATGGCTACGGCATTAAAGCCAATACTGACTGGAAGAAAACGCTGGGTTCTGAGTGGCGCCAGTATGAAGAAATTTTCCCGCGCCTGCAGCGCTCAAATATCGATATCGTCTCACTGGAGTGCCAGAACTCCCGCGTGCCGATGGAGCTGATTGAACTGATCCGCGGGAAAAAAGTGATGGTCGGTGCCATCGATGTGGCAACCAATACTGTCGAAACGCCGGAGCAGGTAGCGGAAACGCTGCGTAAAGCGCTGCAGTTTGTCGATGCGGATAAGCTCTATCCCTGCACCAACTGCGGTATGACGCCGCTGTCGCGTCAGGTTGCTCGCGGCAAGCTGGATGCGCTGAGCGCCGGTGCTGATATCGTGCGCCGCGAACTGCTGGGCCAGTAATACGCCTGAGGGTGTATCAGGGCTGACGTCTGACGTCGGCCCTTTTTTTATCATTCTTAACCGCGCCGTACGCTTGTGCGGCTATCCCGGCCAGGCGGCTCGCCAAACAATCGGGTATATTCGCGCGTAAACTGCGTCAGGCTCTGGTAGCCCACCTCCAGGGCAACAGCAGCAATATTTCCCTGCCGGATAAGTAACTGCTTACGTGCGGCACACAACCGCAGACGCTTTTGATATTGCAGCGGTGAAAGCCCGGTGCTGGTTTTAAAGCGGCGGTGAAATGCGGAAATGCTCATGCCAGCCAGGGAAGCGAGCAACGTGGCGCTGAAAGGGTCACTATAACAGGTCTGAAGATGGGTAATCGCCTTACGCACATTGGCAAAATGCCTGCTGTGGTCCGCTATCTGCCGCAATACTCCTCCCTGCGCGCCGCTTAACAAGCGATAAAGTACCTCCCGCTCCAGCAGCGGCACCATGATCGCTTTGTCATCCGGTTTTGCTCCGGCACGCAGCAGACGCAGCCAGGCGTCAATCAGCGCCTCTTCTGCCTCACCCACCGCAAAACCGCGCTGCACAGCTGGCATAGCCGTCGCCGGCAGCTGGCACATCAGCTCGCTTACGGCTGCAATATCAATAGTCAGCCGGATAGCCAGATAGGGGGCGGTTTCGCTGGCAACGGTGACTTTGCCGGCTGCGGGCAGATCAACGGCGGCCATAAAGAACTCGCCTGCACGATAGCACACCGTTTCGTTACCCATATGCAGCACCTTCTCACCCTGCAGAATCAGGCTGACAAAGGGGTGATAAACCTCCAGCGGCAGGTCAGCGGGTGCGGTGACGCAAAACAGATCGAGGCGCGGTATACCTGCCGGCATCAGGCCTGTACCTGCACGCTGCAACACTTCAAGCGCCAGCGCGCTCAGCGTCTCACTCATCATGGTATCGCGTTCACTCCTGCAGCGGTCATGCTGCATAAAAGCAGAATCGGGCAAAAATCGGGCAGGTATGCTGGCGCGAGCACGCTCCGGACATATTACTCTCAGGATCGAACAGTCTGCGCAGCCTGCAGCATGGTGATGTTATGACAGAGAGAGGATAAGAATGGAACTGAATAACCGGGTAGTCATCATAACAGGAGCGTCGTCCGGCATCGGCGAGGCGACCGCGCGTGCAGCACTACAGGCGGGCGCGCGCGTCGCTATGCTGGCACGCAGGCGCGAACGCCTTGAAGCGCTGGCTGTTCCGGCCACACGGGCGCTGGCAATCGCCTGTGACCTTACCCAATCAGAAGCATGCGCGCGGGCCGTTCAGCAGGTTATCGCCAGCTGGGGCCGGGTCGATGTCGTGATAAATAATGCCGGGCAGGGGCTGTACGCGCCGGTGGAAGCGATCGACGTCAGCGACTTCAGAGAGGTGCTGGCGCTCAATCTTATTGCCCCGCTACAGATGATGCAGGCGGTGGTGCCCGTTATGCGTCAGCAGGGAGGCGGAAGTATAGTCAACGTCAGCTCGGGTGCCACACTCGGAACATACAGCGGCTCTGCTGCCTATACCAGTGCCAAAGCGGCGCTGAATATGCTTTCGGCGGTTGCGCGTCTGGAGCTGGCTTCAGCAGGTATCAGCGTGTCACTGCTTTATCCTTTCGTAACGGCAACGGCGTTTTATCATTCGGTAAAAGCGGGACAGGCCGAGGCCTGCGCTCAGGCGGCAGAAAGTGCTGCGCTTTTGCACGCGCCTGCGCTGGTGGCAGAGGCTATTCTGGATTTGGTACGCAGCGGTGCAGCAGAAGCCGATCTGGTTCCTGTCGCCTTTGGCGGCAGCTGGCAGCCTGAGAACGAGTGCAGATGAAAATAAGTGTGCAGCGGCGCAGCAATATGCCATTCGCGCGTTGCTTCCGGCGTAATGCATCCCTTACGTTAGCGGCAGGCCCGTTAAACACAGGATTCCGGCAATGGCGGATGGAAGCAATACGATTACCGATTTAAGAGCGCTTGCAGCGTGCTACGGCGCGGTGGCGAAACCGTCGCTGACCAAAGTCACCGATCATATTCACCCGGCGTATCGTCCCTTTATCGCCGCCTCACCCTTTGTCGCGCTGGCCACCAGCGGACCGGATGGGCTGGACGTTTCACCCAGAGGCGATCCGGCAGGTTTTGTGCATATTGAGGATGAGCGCACGCTCTTGCTGCCGGACAGACGCGGCAATAACCGTATCGATAGCCTGCGCAACATTTTGCATGATAATCGGGTAGCGCTGCTGTTTCTGATCCCGGGTATCGGGGAGACATTGCGCGTAAACGGAACCGCCACCATAAGCGTCGATCCCGCCTTACTTACCCGCTTCGCGATGAATAATCAGCTGCCAAAAACGGTGTTAACCATCACCGTTGAGAGCGTCTTTTTCCAGTGCAGCCGGGCCATCATTCGCTCCCGGCTCTGGGATCCGGCGACGCAAATTACGCGGGAGGCGCTGCCAAGCACCGGTTCCATACTGAACAGCATTTCGCAGGATATTGACGCCGGCGCCTACGATGCGGCACTCCCTGGTCGCCTGAAAGAGACACTCTATTAATCCGGCCTGATGCCGCACAGCAACCTGCACTCTACAGCCTGCCAGCAGGCTGTTTTCAGTTCCGCAGACTACCGGGTTCTCAGACGGTAAATATCAGCAAAGTAAAGATGGCCTTTACGGGCATACTGCGCCTGCAGGGTAGCTTTTTCGCTTTCGGTGAGTACATCTCCATTGAGCAGGTCATGAATAAAGGCTTCGCGAACGTAAACTTCCATGTACCAGTCGCCGGTATAGCAGTTCTTCCATGCGCCTTTATCGATATCTTTTACCCGGTAAGACGGGTTCACGTGAAAAAAGAAAAAGAAGTTACAGACGGCAAAAATGGCACAGCAGACGACATACTCAATTGTGCCGAAGGAGTCGGAGTAGAGTAAAAGTGCCATGGTCAGCACAAACAGGAAACACATCAGGCCATACAGGCCCGGGTACTGACGGATAAACGATACGTCGAAATAGGGTCGATCGTTGCGTTTTTCCGCGCGGTTGATGCTGTCCAGCTCCTGCTGCAGAAGCGCATTAAGTTGATTGCTCATGTTTTAAACCTTATCTGCCCATAATGATGGAGTTAACGTTTTACTGGCTGTTGTTAGCGTCACGCTGCTAAATCGCCATACCGGAAAAGTGGATGGGATCGGCCAGCATGGCGGCCAGAATTTTCAGGCCCTCTTCACACTGCTGCCGCGACTGAGAACCGCCCAGACAGATGCGCAGCGCGTCAGCAGGAAGATTACCAGTGCAAAACGCGGCACCGGAGACGGCGCTGATCCCTTTTTCACGCAGCTTTGCCGCGATGTCGGAGGCGTTGGCGTTGACCAGACCGGGCAGCGGCAGCCAGAGGTGATAGCCTGCGCTGTCAGCCTCAAACGGGTATCCGGTCAGGCAGGCCGCTGCAATCTGCTGGCGGATGCCCGCCTCCTGTCTGATAGCGATCAGCATGCGATCTGCCGTCCCGTCATTGATCCACTGCCGCGCCAGCGCATTAGTGAGCGGGCTGGACATCACCGTCAGCGCCCGCAGCACGCCGGAAAGCAGCTGCATCATCTGTCTGTCAGGGCCCTTCACAAACGCGATCCGCAATCCGGGGCCAAAGCACTTCGACAGGCCGGTAAGATACCAGGTCAGTTCCGGTATTAATCCGGCAAACGTTGGCACCGGCGCATCGCTGAGCGCCGCATAAGCGTCATCTTCAATGACCGTAATGTTATAGCGCTGACAGCACTCAGCCAGCGCCCGCCGGCGCGCTTCCGGGATCGTCATCGTGGTCGGATTTTGCAGCGTCGGGTTGATATAGAATGCGCCGATCTCGCCGCTGCGACACAGCGCCTCAAACGCCAGCGGATCGGGCCCCTGCGCGTCACAGAGCACCGGCTGCAGCCGCACGCCCAGATGACTGGCAATCGCCTTCATGCCAGGGTAAATCAGGCTGCTGACACAGACCGCACCTTTCCTGCGCTTCAGCAGCGTCATGATGCCCATCAGAGCGCTGTGAATGCCCGGACAAACCAGCACGTCGGCCTCGCTCTCTACGTGAAGTTTGCGCCCGATCCAGCGCATCGCTGCTGCTTTATCCTCTGCCGTCCCGCCAAAATCCTGATAGCGCAGCAGACTCAGCATGTCGGTCTGGTTAAAAAGGTTGATGGCTCCTGCGCGCAGCGCTTCCTCAACGGCGGCACCGGCAGGCTCTGTCGGCGCATTCATGGTCATTTCATAAGTGCTGGCAGGCAGAGCTGAAGAGGCTGATGCCCGTGCACGAATAAAGCTGCCGAGTCCGGGGCGTGAGTCAATTAATCCTCTGCGCCGCGCTTCCGCATAACCGCGCGTTACCGTGGTGTAATTCAGACCCAGCGTTTCAGCCAGTTCACGCAGCGGCGGCAGACGGTAGCGTGAAGGCAATTCGCCTGTACTGATGCCCTCTGCAATGAAATCCGCGATGCGCAGATAGGCCGGACGTTGCGTCTGCTGCTGAAGCAGGGCTGCCCAGCGCGTAAAAAGCGGCGTAATCATATTAAATCCTGTCTCAGGACGTTACGCAGACAGGTATATCACAGCCATAATCAAGGCGTAACTTGATTGCATGGTTGATTGCATCAGTTTTTCCATTTGACTCACTTTGCGTGTTATCTGTACAGCGACAGGACGGGGCAGATTGCCGTAAAAGGAGGCTCTCGCTGCCCGCCGCGGGGAATAACGCTTTACCGATTAAAGATTGCAGGCGGGTCAGCCGATAACGCTTCTGTGCTGCGTCAGTTTTTGTATCGGGTCAGAGAAACAGCGACGTTTTGCCAAATCAGGCAGGCGTAAAATGATTCTCTGACTATCATCGTTCTTTTACGCGCGTGCAGGATAGCAAGCCGGGCGATCGGGATATCTGCCACAATACGTTTTATGCTCTTTGAGTATCGTCAGAATAAACCAGGTCCAGCTATCATGAGCACAACGATCAAACCTATCTTATCCGCCGTTTGGTCCACCAACGCCCTGGGGATCTGCGTCACCAGCCAGGAGTGCCCTGCCGGCCTGATGCCTGCGCTCAAAGGCGTCACGCTACGGGAGTGGCTGAGCATCGCCCAGGCTGATGAGGATGCAAAAATTGCGCTGCTGCTGACTGCGGCCCTGGAGCGCGTACAGCCTTTTCATATTGAAGTGCCGATCAACTGCCTGGATGGCACCCTGCGCCATGTCATCGTGTCAGGATTGCCGGGCGAGCGGGCGGAAGCGCCACACCTGCAGTACAGCGGTTTCGTACTGGATGTCACCGGACAGCGTAAGGCGCTGGAGGAGGCGCTGCGCACGGCCGCTGAATATCGCCTGCTGATTGAAAACAGCACGGATCTTATCGCTCACTGCGATGCCGAAGGGCGGTATGTCTCAATTTCTCCCTCCTACAGCGAAATGATTGGCTGGTCAGCCGAAGAGATGCTGGGCCAGCGGGTGACGGACTTTCTGCACCCTGACGATCGCGCACCTGCAGCCGCGGTGCTGAGTGCTATTTTCGCCGGGGGGGAGCAGCCGGATGTGGTGGAGGTGCACAAACGTCATCGCAATGGCCACTATATTACGCTTGGCACAAAAGCCTGCGGCGTGACCGATCCCTCCACGGGAAAGAACATCGGTGCGGTACTGGTATCGCGCGATATCACCCGCGACAAAGAGAAAATGCTGCAGCTGGAGCAGCAGGCGATGCGTGACGCGCTGACCGGCCTGCCAAACCGCTCCTGGTTTTATAAGCAGGTTGACGCCCTGCTCGCACAGCAGCAGGAGCAGCGCCTTGTCACGGTGCTGTTTCTCGATCTGAACGGATTTAAAGCCGTTAACGATTCAATGGGCCATGCGGCAGGTGACACGCTGCTGTTACAGATAAGCGAGCGGCTGCAGAGCTGCCTGGCGCCGGATGAGTCGGTTGCCCGACTCGGCGGCGATGAGTTTGTGGTAGCAGCCCGATGCCGCGATCGCCGGGAGGCCTCTGCGCTTGCTGAACGTCTGATTGCCAGCTTCAATGCCCCTTTCAGCATCAACAGCAGGACGATAAGCATCGGGGCCGCCATCGGCATAAGCCAGGCGCGACCTGCGACATTATCCGCTAAATTACTGATTCAGCAGGCTGACACCGCCATGTACCAGGCAAAAGCCCGCCGTGACGTCGCATACCAGTTTTTCTGCTTGCCCTCGCATCTGTGACGGGCATCAGGCTGGCTATCAGGATTAAATCGCCATTCCCTCCTCTCTGACCGGGTGGCTGAAACAGGTTATGCGCACGATAAAGCAGCTCGCAGCTTTCGCTGGTTTATGCATTTGGCTAATCGGTGTGGCTGTGATTTTTCTGAGTGTCGGGTTAATAATGTATGTTAATAAACGGTACTTTTATTCTTTTCATTCTTTTTAATAACTAATTGGTTAATGAATTTTTTAGCTCCGCCGAAATAAATCTATGTGAAAGGCTTTTATCTTAATTTATGATTTATGCGCTAACGAAGCGTAAGCCAGGCTGGACAATACATTAGTAACGTGATGTTATTGTCTGCGCATTGATTACTTTTATCTGACATTTCCAAAATAAATACGCTCTGCCGATGCCTGAAAGCCGTGTTCTGTTTTCAGGTTTTGCTTTTTTCTCAGCTGAGGAAAATATCGTGTTTAAATTAAATCCTGTACTTCTGGCCCTTATTGCAGCACAAGGTATGATGTTTCCGGTTTTAAATGCATCGGCGGAGATATTAAAGCCCTATACGCCTGAAAATAATGATTATAAAGCGGGTGCATTGTATTTGCGTGATGGTTCAGTGCGGACGCTGACCGGGCTGCCGCAGTTCACGCCGGGGGTGAGTGGCGTAACCCGCACAACGCTGGGTGAGCTGCAGCGTGAGGGCCGGATCGTTACCGATACGCTCACGGGGCAACCCCGTATTAACGTCGGGCAGCAAAATCTGAATATCGTTATTCCCGATCCCGAAAACAACAGCTATAAATCCTTTCATGTTTATGACAGCTTAGCCTTTACAGATTTACCAGAAATTAATACAGAGACACAGGCAGAGGACTTTTATGCTGTAAACGATCGTCAATATATAGATGCCCGCATCGCCTCAGTTACGCGCGGCACGCTTAATATTAATATCGGGCGACCTGAAAAAATCGCAGGTTCGGACACAAACCGCTGGTCAATGGCGGCCAGGCAAAGCCAGCTTTTTACCACGGCACAGCGCGGCCATCTGAACTGGAACAGTAATAATCGTGTTACTTTCACCGCCGTTGAGGCACCTCCCGCAAATAATTAACTGACGCTGAGCAGAGATAGCGTGGTGAGATATACCGGGACTTTTAGCGTAAATACGCGGGATGGCGAAGTCACCACGTTCACGGTAGCCTCCCTTGCGGAATTAAGAAATTATAATGACTGGTTAATCAATCAGCTGCTGAATGACAATATTACGCAGGAGGAGTATGGCAACGCGTTTAATAAAGCGTTTTCGCTTAATGAAGGCCGCGTGGTTTATCGCACCGGTGCCGGCAACCGCCGCGATGAAGTCAGGCTGCCGGCGGGCGACCGGATAGTGCTAAGTGCGAATGGTCGTGACGCCAGCGTGAAAATTTCTGCAGGGCGTACGCTTGAGGTCATCAACGCCAGCACGGCGATGCAGGCCAGCAACGGCGCGACCGCAATCATTGATGGCAAGCTCGCCGTGACCGCCACCGGGATTGCTGAGAGCAGGGCGCTGGCACTTCTCTCGGGCAGCACCGGAATCAACAATGGCACGCTGAACGCCGGCTTCCTGAATAACGCCAGCGGCACGGGTGTCGACAGAAGCACGCTGGGCTATATCGGTAAGGCCGTTGCGGTAAAAAACGGCAGCCGTTTTACCAATAATGGCGTGATTAATCTTGCCCCCGGCGATGCGCCTGAAGGCCAGGAAAGCAGCGCCATCTGGATTAATCAGGGCAGTGCGATTAACCGCGGCAGCATCAACGTCGGCGTCACGGATGTGGTTAATAACAGTTCAGCGGCAGGGGTTACGTTAGGCGCTGCAGGGCACTTTATTAACACGGCACAAGGCACCATCGCCATCGGGCGCTCGCCGCAAAACCGCAAAACGGACAGAACGCAGGATGTCGCGGTTACGCTGAGCGGCGGCGTCAGTGCTATTGAGCAACGCCACAACAGCAGCGCGATCAATAATGGCCGTATTGTCATCGGCTCCCGCGTGCAGAACGCCGTGGGTATGCGCGTGGAAAATGCACCCTCTGCGCTGACGCTGAATAACGGCGTTATCGATATCAACGGACGGGCACAGCCTCAGCCGCTGGAAAACATCGGCATGCTGGTGCTGAATGCCGGGCAGTACGGGCGGGTGGGCAACGCAGGAACAATCAATCTTAACGGTGATAACAGTACCGGCCTGCGCATCCTTGCCATGCAGAACCATCGCGCCAGCGCCTGGTCTACCGGCACCATCAATGTCAGGGGTCATGCTGACCTCCCTGGCGGCACGCAGAATACCGCCGTCTGGGTAACCGGCGAACAGGGCGCTCAGGCGCACGCCGCGCTGGGCGGACGGATCAATTTACAGGGCGATGCGGCTATCGGTGTGCGTGCAGATGGAAACGCCCGGGTGGAGGTGGCCGCCAGCGCGGTGCCGCGCGCCGGAGAGGGCCGTAATCAGATCAGTTTCTTTATCAGTGGTCCGGACGCACGTCTCCGGCTGCCCGCCAGCGGCCGCTACGCCACCTCCAGCCCCGACGGTACGCTATTTCGCTTCGCGGATGGCGCAGACTTCAGCGCCAGCGGTACTACGCTCTCGCTCAACGCACCGGGCGCCACCGGTATCGTGGGCAGCGGCAGGGGCAGCGATATTGTGACGCGTGATGCAACATTCAATGTAGGTGCTGGCGCCAGCGTCATGCGGATAGAAGGCGGTGCGCAGGGTACACTCAGTGCTGCCACCCGGCTGCGCCTGACGGGCAAAGGCGCCAGTGCCGCAACGGTTGACGGGTATAAATATGATCTGAGCGGCCGCAATATCAGCGCTGATTACCTGCCGGATAGCCGCACGCTGCTGACCAGCCATGCCGCTATCAGCGGGCTGGCGGATGCGCAGGTGGGACTGGCGGCAGTAAACCAGGCGCAGCTGGTGAATACCGGTCGCATCACTTCAGGAGGAGAAGGATCGGTGGGGATCCTCGCGCGCCTAGGGGCGAAAGTCATCAATCAGGGCGATATCAGCGTGACGCGCGGGGGAACCGGCTTATACGCCGGGGGATTCGCCACCCCCGGGGAGAACCTCCCGACCACAGAAATAACCACCCGCGGCGTGTTAAATGTGTATGGCGGATCGGGCAGCCAGCAGACAACGCTGGGCGCGATCGCCAGCGGCGAGCAGGCGGTGCTGAACCAGAACGGCATTATCAATCTGTACGGGGCCAATGTGATTGGTGCCCGCGCCGAAAAGAACGCCATTATCAACAGCGGGGCAACAAGTCGCGTGGTGTTTCATCATGCTAACCAGGTCGGCTATCAGGTGACGGACACGGACAGTATTATTTTCAGCAGCGGAGGCAGCACAGACGTCAGTACAGCCGGCTCAACGCTTTACCAGGCCAGCAACGGAGGCGATGTCTATGCGCGTGAGCCCGGTACGGTAACGCTGAGCGGGGCTGATACGACCGGCGTGTCGGTCTCCGGCAGTACGTCTTACGCCTACCGCACTGACAGGTATAACGTGAACGGCAGAGGGGCTGCGGCGCTGCGCGTCTATGAACGGGGTGAGGGGATTGTCACCAGTCCCATTGCACTTAACGGCAACAATACCAGCGGCGTAATAGCGTCGGGCGATCGGGCAACCGTCTATGCCGCTTCTGACATTACCGGTCGCGGCCGGCAGATCACCGCTTTCGACGCGGGTTATTATTCAGCGATCTTCAATCAGTATCAGGGCGTGGTGAATTTAACCGGCCCTGAGAGTACGGGCGTGCGCGTGCATGACAACGCGTCATTTCTTAACTTTGGCAGCGTGCGTATCGCCTCGGGCACCGGCATCGATGCCAGCAGTGGTTATGGTTACTACTATCCGCGCGAGAGCAGTCGTCTGCAGGTAGATGACGGGATCGCCGCGCTGCGGGTCGGCAACAGTGGCGGTCTGGCGGTTCAGGGTGATGGTCAGGGCTACAGTACCATTACCGCCAGCGGACGCGCCGACGGCGTGCTGCTGGATAACGGGGCGCAGTTTTTCCAGGCCAGCGATATCACGCTGGGCGCTTATGGTCGTGGCAGCGTCATCAATAACCGTGCCGGAATTACCGCTATTTCACTGCAAAATGTGCGGCTGGAAACCGGGCGCGGAGCCGGTATCCGTTCAGCCGTCTCTTTTGACGGCGAAGGGAGTGCGCAGATTGTCACAGGCGAAGGCGGAACCGGCTATCTGTTTGCGAATGAAGATGGTTCAGCAACGCGTAACGATCTGTTTATCGGGCAGGGCTATTCCATCACGGTGCCCGGTAAGGGCACCGCCATACGTGCCAATACAACCGGAGATGTTGTCACCGCAGGAACGATTGCCATTGAGTCCGCTAACGGCGGATCCGCCGTAGTGACGCGCACCGCCAGGCGGGTGATTAACCAGGGCAGTATCACGTCACAAAGCCTGGTGGCACCCATCATCGATTTGCGCGGCGGTGCGTCGGTCTTTATCAATGAAGGCACCGTGACGGCACCCAATCCGCAGACTGTGGTGGTGGCGGGTGGAGCGGCCCGGGATGTTGTTGCCCTGCTGGACGGCAGGGTAACCGGCGATGTGCATACCGGTAACGGAGAGGATACGCTGATTGTCACCGGCGGCACGCTGAAGGGCAGTCTGACAATGGGCAGCGGCGTAAATAACCGCGCCACCGTACAGAACATCAGCCTGGAAAATACCCGGCACATCACCACGGCTGGTGGCGCAGGCAGTACTCTCAATCTCCATGACATTACGGCGCGCGGCGGATCTTTTGCCAGTGACGATCCGGTAAAAGGCACCAATATTGGCGCCGGCTGGAGCACGCTGAATTTTTCCGGCACCCGCTGGACGCTGACGGATAACCTTCGGCTGGCGCACAGTACCATCAATATTGACGCGGATTCGACCCTGCTGGCAGGGGATGGTATTCAGCCGCTGCTGCAGGGCGGAAGCGCCACCTCGCTGCAGGTGAATAACGCCGGTACGCTGGATTTGACCAATGGCAGCAGCCAGGCCAGTAACTCGCTGACGCTTAACGGCGATCTGGCTTCGGCAAACGGCACGCTGCGGCTTAACTCTGCGGCCACCCGCAGCGATATATTGCGCGTTAACGGTAACGTCAGCGGCACGACGCTGATTGATGATGTTCTGCGCGGCGCGCCGCAGCTGGATCGCAACGGTGACGGAATCATCGGGCCGGCGGAGGGGGTTTCGCTTGCGCAGGTGTCGGGCAGAGCCGCTCCGCAGAGTTTTGTTCTGAAGCAGGGGTATGTTGCTTCAGGCCCGTGGCAATACAGCCTGTATAGTTTTGCCCCAGGCAGCAGCGCCGCCAGTGAACGTCAGCTTAGCGGCAGCGGTAATGATTTCCGCGACTACCGTCTGGCTAACACGTTTGTCTGCGCAGACGGCGAGCTTTGTCAGCCGCGGCCAGGCAATGGCAAAACCGGCCTGCGCAGGGCGGTAACGCCGCAGCTCCCGTCATATATCTCAGCGCCGGTTGGCCTGGCACTCTATACGCTGGCGATCACGGACGATCTGCACAAGCGGCTGGGCGAGCTGCGCCAGCAGCACGATCCCGATGCAGCGGGCGGTGAGATGTTTGTTCGCTACCTGGGAGCCAACCTGCACTATCAGAGCAACCGCGGCCTGAGTCACTACGGCTATGACGCTGACCTTGACTACAGCGCGGCGCAGCTCGGCGGTAACGTCATCCGACTGGATGGCGCAGACGATAGCCTGCGCGGCGGTATCGCCTGGACGCGCGGCAACACGCGTATTCGTCCGCACGCGGTGGATGGCTACAGCTCAACCGCTTTCGACAGCGACAGCGTGGCGCTGTATGGCACCTGGCAGCATAGCAGCGGCCTCTATGTTGACAGCTCGCTGTCATGGAACCGCTATCGTGGCGAAACTGACATCATGCGGCAAAAAGCGGTGGCTTCGCCGGAAGGCAGCGGCTGGGCGGCTTCACTGGAGTCAGGCTACGCCATTGAGCTGACGCAGGGATGGCGTATCGAACCCCAGGCGCAGCTGACCTGGCAGCGTCTCGATATGGACAGCCTGACCGATCGGGACCAGACGCGGGTTTCCTGGGATCGTTATGAGCAGACCGTTGGCCGGCTCGGGGCGCGGCTGGACCGCACGTGGCAGGATGAGAGCCTGCGGCAGTACACGCCTTATCTGCGCGCAAACTACTATCGCGGCTGGGGCGGAACGGCGAAAACCCGGGCCGGCTCTGCTGACGGCACGGAGAGTCAGCGTTTTGACAGCGGTAAGTTTGGTCAGATGTGGGATGTCGGCCTTGGCGGCACCGCGACGCTCACCCGGGATGTGTCACTTTATGCCGAAACCGATTATCGCAAAGAGGTTAACGGGAACGGCGCGCACGGCTGGCACTACAATGCCGGTGTTCGCTGGTCGTTTTAAGCGGCGGCCATTGCCGGCCTGAGCAGCGTTTCAGGCCGGCTGCGGCAGGTTTACCGCAGCCGCGCTGTTCAGCGACGGCTCAGGGCCAGACGGGCAGCAAAGGCCAGAAAAATGGCGCCGGTGGTACGATCCATCCAGCGAATGACCTTCTCTTTTCGCAGTATCGTTGCCAGCGGGCGCGTGGCGCTTATCAGTGCCATCGACCAGCTCGTCCCGATCACAATATGGATACCGACCAGAATAAAGGTCCAGAGTACCGGTGAGTGACCCTGCGGAATAAACTGCGGTAAAAAGGAGACATAGAAAATGCCAATCTTAGGGTTGAGTGCATTGCCGAGCACGCCTTTCAAAAACCAGTTTGAGTCTTTTTTAGCGGTATTATCCGCCAGCGTCAGCTGCTTTCTCGGACGCAGCAGCATGTTAATGCCCAGCCAGCTCAGGTAGAGCGCGCCACAATACTTCAGGATGTCGTAAGCCAGTTCCGACACTGCGATGAGCGCCCCCAGCCCGAACGCCACGGCGGCTCCCCAGACCAGACAGCCGGTGCTGATACCCAGCGCCGCGTGAACCGCCTGTTTTCGTCCCTCAACCGTTGCCGTTCTCAATACCAGCGCGGTATCCAGGCCCGGCGTCAGAGTCAGTAACAGCGCGGCAAAGCTGAATGCCAGCAGCGCATCCATTATGGTCATCATATCTCTCCTTCAGGCAACAGGTTGTTCTGGTCGCAGGCATCCATCTGAGGCAAACCTTTACTCAGGCTAATCCGGGCTGCTGAGCAACGGACGAGTGCAGCAGCAGCTTTTCGGCCGACGGGCGAACGGCTTATACAGCATATAGCGTTTACGATAAACGCTCAATTATCGCCAAAGAGCAACACGCACCTGCTGCGTTACCCGACCCGGAAAAATAAATATCATCCTGGCAACGGCCGTCATACAGAAATAAATATCAGATGCAGCGATCTGCTGTGAAAAAGTAGAAATGCTGCCTGTGATAATAAAACCGGCGGGTGGTTTGAAGGCAGTATATATATATTTACGCGCGGCGACGCCTGCCGCTGGCTATAACGTGCGGCCGCTTCGCAGGAAGCGCTCGCGCTACCGTGAATCGCCCGGCAGGCCGTTGTATTCAGGAAGAAAGTGGCCGTTTCGACATCACGCACGTATCACCGGACCGGACAGCCGGCTGCGGGTAAAAGCTGTCTGCCCGCATAATTAAAAAATCTCCTGAAAGAACGTTGCTTTATTTTTATTCTGAACTATCTGTTTATAGGGATATCCGGTTATTTTTTATTTCACGAGGACTAATGTATGAAACGTAAAATAATGGCCGCTGCTGCTCTGTTTCTGGGAACACTTGCCTCTGGCTCTGTTTTAGCCGCGCAGGAGATCACTAAAGAACAGGCCAGCCAGTATCAGGAAGTGGGCAAGATAAGCTCGATGAAAGAGCAGACTGCGCCTTCAGATGCCAAAGCCGATCTCTCCAAAAAGGCAGATGAACTGGGCGGTAAATACTACGTCATCACCTCTGCAAAAGAGGGTTCAAAGATGTCAGCTACCGCTACCGTCTATAAATAACAGCGGGTCTGTTGTATGCAAGCGGCAGGCTATGGATGGCCTGCCTGAATGGCACCGCGATCTCTCCCGTAATCATCGCTGATCACCTCCTGCACTCTGCCTTTCTCTGAATCGGTATAACCTAAACCACCGCTATTTCCGGGTTTTAACTCCCTATATCACTGAATATTATGATGTTTACATGAAGTTACATTTGCAATGGAATCTTTTAGATAATTGCTAAAGCAAATGATTATCATTGTCTTTCTCATATGTTGCGGGCCTCTGCCTGCCTGCGCTGAACGGATAAATATAAAAACAGCGCATCACTGCTTAACCTAATACCAATGTTTAAGAGAGAGTTTATGGCTTTTTGTAGCAGGGAATCAGGGTTCAATAACCTCTTCAGCATCTCATTACTGGCACTGACCGTGCATTCCCTTCTCACTCCCGCCCGGGCGGCAGAGGAGGATGCGCAGGAGATGATCGTCAGCACTGATTCGGCCGATAACAGTGCGCTCAGTAACCAGAACTATGCGGTGCAGACCACCCGTGCGGGCACTAAGCTGATGCTGACACCGCGCGATGTACCGCAGTCTCTTAGCGTCGTGACACAGCAGCGCATGCAGGATCAGGATTTGCAGTCGGTTAATGATGTATTAACCAACGTTACCGGCATATCCACTAATCTTGTCGACAGTGAACGCTCTGAGTACTATTCGCGCGGCTTCAAAGTCAGCAATTTTACGTTTGATGGTATTCCGGCTTTAGTCAACGACGCATGGAATTATGGCGATGCGGCTTCCGACTCCGCTATTTATGACCGCATTGAGATCGTGCGCGGTGCAACCGGCTTGATGACCGGCGCAGGCAGCCCGGCGGCTTCAATCAACATGGTGCGCAAACATGCCGACAGCAAAATCGCCACCGGAACGCTGAGTGCCAGCTATGGCAGCTGGAATAAGCAGCGTTATGTGGCCGATCTCTCTTCTCCGCTGAACGGGGATGGCAGCCTGCGTGGCCGCATTGTAAGTGGCTACACTGATCAGCAGAGCTGGCTGGATCGCTATCAGAAGACCAAAAAGTTTATCTACGGCGTCATTGATGCCGATCTCTCTGAAAGCACCACCGTGTCACTGGGATATGACTACGAAGATAACAACACCGGCAACCCAACCTGGGGCGGTTTGCCGATGTTTTACAGTAACAATGCCACCACCCATTACGATCGCAGCCTGAATTCAGCAGCCAACTGGGCGCGGTATAATACCAACTCTCGTAAAGTCTTTGCCGATATTGAACATAACTTTGATAACGGCTGGAATGTTCATGTTAACGGCACGCACGCTGAAAACACATTCAGCGATAAGCTGCTCTATGTGATGGGCAATCCCGATCGGGAGAGCGGTGAGGGTACGACCGGCTACGGCAGTATGGATCGCGGCAAACGTAAACTGGACTCTGTCGATGGCTTCGCCAGCGGCCCGTTTGAGCTGGCTGGTCGTCAGCATCTGTTAATGGCGGGTGCCAGTTACAGCCGGCAGCACAATGCAACGTATAGCCAGGATGGTTTCAGCGATGCAGAAGCGCGTGAGATCACGGCAGCCGATATGGGTATTTTTGATAACCACTGGAGCGGTAATGTAGCGGAGCCGGCGTGGCAGGGCTGGTATCGCAACGCTAATGACACGGTGCGGCAGAAATCCGTTTACAGCGCAGCACGTCTGTCGCTGGCCGATCCGCTGTCACTGATTGTTGGCGCGCGCTATACCCAGTGGAGCACCACCGGCAGCAGCGGAGAGGCGACTAAAAATAACACCACGCCTTATGCAGGGCTGGTGTATGACATCAACGATACCTGGTCCGCCTATGGCAGTTACACTGCTATTTTCCTGCCGCAGACTTATCGCGATACCCGAGGCGGCTACCTGTCACCCGTAACCGGAAAAAGCTACGAAACCGGGCTGAAATCTGCCTGGAACGATGGCCTGCTCACCGCCACCGTGGCGATATTCCGTATCGAAGAGGATGATGTCGGTCAGGCACTTGATGGTGTCTACCTGAATGGCAGCGAGCAGGCTTATGTCGCCGCTAAAGGTGCCGTGAGTAAAGGCGCCGAGTTTGAACTGAATGGTGCACTGACTGATAATCTGCAACTGACATTTGGTGCCACCCGCTATGTTGCGCGTGACAAAAGTGGCCGCTTTAACAGTTACCAGCCGCAGACCTCCTTTAAGCTATTCACCCGTTATCAGCTGGCCGCTATTCCTGACCTGACTATTGGCGGCGGCGTTAACTGGCAGAATCGGGTATTTAAGGATGTGACCAACGCCAGCGGTGAGAGCGTACGGGTATATCAGGGCAGCTATCCGCTGGCATCGCTGTTTGCGCGCTATCAGGTGAATAAACAGGTTGCGGTACAGGCCAACCTCGATAATCTCTTTGATCGCCACTACTACAGCTATATGAACAGTTACGTCTATGGTGAGCCACGAAATATGAACGTCAGCGTTTCCTGGCAGTTCTGACAGATCGAATAGTCGATATTCACATTCAGGCATGCAACACGCTGACATGCCTGAATGCTTCCACTATTACCCGCCCGCTTCTCTTCTTTCTGCACGCTCAAACCGCTCATCTATACTGATTATTCCAGCAGGCATGCTGCTGGCAGTATAGCTCCCAACACTCAGATAATGTGACCATGTAAATGTGCTTGTTAAATAGCGCGTTCCTGCCTTATATCCCGGCGGAGCGTAAGAGCAAATAGATCTCTCACTATCCGGAAAACCAATAATGAAAATAACGCGTTTTGTTTATTCTGCCCTGATTGGCGTGGTCGCCAGTTGCCGTTCAATGACGCCGATGGCGGCTCTTGCTGCGGCACGTCTTGCGAAGCGCAATACGTCAGGCGCTCTGCTGCTGCTGGATCGGCCGCTCTTTAAATATGGGGCGTTAGCGATGGGAGCAGGGGAGCTGTATGGCGACAAAATGAAATCAGCACCGGACCGCACTGTGTTTCTTGGCCTCTCGGCGCGCGTGGCCAGTGCCGGGATTGCCGGTGCCGCGCTGGCACCTCGTGGCGAAGAGAAGACCGGGGCCGCGGTGGCTATTTCTGCCGCGGTGCCACTGGCTTATGCCACGCTTGCAGCCCGCAAAAAGGCGATAACAAAAATCGGACAGACCCGAAGCGGCCTGATTGAAGATACGCTGGTTGTCGCTCTTGGAGCCGCCGTGGTCTTCTTTGCCACGCGTTCTGACCGTCACTAAACGCCTTCCCCAGCCTGACAGAACAGGAAGTTTGTGATGGGGGTGGGGCAGGTTATTTATCTTTTGCCCGTTCTGATTGGTGTTGCCTAAGTTAACAACCGGGTGTCATCCCTGACAGTTTCTCCGGCCGGTACGCGTCGGACGCGCCCGTTATGAGGTTGGCTTATCTTCGTCGTCTTCCGGCCGGGGCCGGGCAACGGTTAGTGATGTTTTCTGTCGTCGTCCGGGTCTGCTTTCATCTTTAAGTGCAGCCCAGCCTTGTCGCGCATATCAGTTTGAGAGAAACCATTGAGCCAGTGTCTGGCTTTTCTGATTTTCTCCGCCCTGACCGCGTTAGTAGCGTTACCAGCCATCAAATCCAGCTCCGCCGTCAGGGTTCGCTGGTTAATGTCCTGTCCCGCCATTGCAAGGTTGAGTGCTGCCTCTCCGATGACAGGTTTCTCCTGATCGTCGTCGTGATCAAACACTGAATACACCTCCTGATACGAGTCAATGACAACCTCACCGGTAACTGTAGTCCCAAAATGAATACGATGCCTGCCCGAACACGCGACCGCTTAAGGCCGCAGGCTTCACGTCGCTTAAAAGCCGCACTGCTTAAGCGTTGTTTACTCTGCGGTAGTTTTGAACACTAAGAGAGGCGTATGACGTCCGCTATGAGCGAAAAGCGGGCCTTTAATTATGAAGCCTTATAAGCACCCTTGCCGATTGATGGATTCCGCCTGTTCTGTAAATAAAACTAGATCGATGAATTAAAGTAATCGTAGCTTTTAGCCAGGCTCATCGCTAATTTTCTGTTGTCATCAAAACTTAGGGTTGATTTGCACCTCAACCATAAGGACGAAGTATGTCAGATAAGAAACGTATAGCCATTACCGGTGCGTCAGGGAAAATTGGCAGGGTCACAGTAGAGTGGCTTGAAAAAGCAGGGTATGACCTGTTCCTCATTGATAAGAAAGAACCGTCAACCAGCAAACATCCGGCGATGATTGCGGATTTAGAGGATTTTGGTGCAACACTTGACGCCCTTTCCTCCGTCGGGGAAGACATCTATTCACGACCCGAACCTGCAGCTTTTGATGCTCTGGTTCACCTCGCCAGTATCCCCCATCCCCGGATGATCCCCGACTCTGACGAGTTCAGAAACAATATGCTGGCCACTTTCAACGTATTTGAAGCATCCAGGCGTCTGGGGATTAAAAATATCATCTGGTCATCGAGCGAGGTTCCTACCGGCGTGCCTTACGATCGGTGGGCGCCCCCATATGTGCCGATTGATGAACACTACCCGGCACGGGGGATTAGCATTTACGCGCTGACGAAAGTGCTGGGTGAGGAAATGGCCCGTCAGTTCTGCCTTAATAACGCTGATATGCGCATTACCTGTCTCCGGCTTTCTAATGTTATGGGGCCGGATGAATACGCCCGGTTTGAAAGCTGGCAGGACGATCCGGCCGTCAGGTTATGGAATATGTGGACCTACGTTGACGTTCGTGACGTTGCCCAGGCGATTGAAAAAGCTCTCGAATATGACGTCAGGGGCAAAGATGAGTTCTTTATTACCAGTGATGTCACCTGCATGCGAATCCCCACAAAGGAACTTCTCGACCATTACTACCCTGAAGTTGAGCAGCGTAAACAATTTGCAGGCAATGAATCGGTGCTGAGCAGCGAAAAGGCAATGCGCATCCTGGGTTATCATCCGGCTTACCGCTGGACCGACAGTATCTGATGATCCCTTTGTTACCGGCCTGTACAGGGCCGGGTAAACCGTCTCAACAGGAGAATGATATGAGTGAGAAAAAACTGGCTCTCATAACCGGCGCAAGTAACGGTATTGGCCTGGCGCTTGCGGAAGAATTTGCGGCTAACGGATACGATCTTGCCATCGTGGCCCGGGATGATAAAAAGCTATCAGCTACACGCGAACATCTGCAAAAACACTTTTCAGTTAGCGTACACTCATTCAGTGCTGACCTTAGTGAGTATGATCAGATAATCGGCCTGCAGACCAGAATAGATGCGGCCGGTTTAAACCCCAGCGCGCTGGTTATCAACGCCGGCCAAGGCCTCGGCGGCGCCTTTATTGATGGTACCGATCTTGAAAAAGAGCTCAGGTTAATCCGGCTTAACGTTGATGCTGTGGTTCATCTTTCTAAAATATTTATCCCGCGGCTCGTTGAAAAAGGCAACGGGCACGTTCTTATCACCTCCTCGCTCTCCGGCTCGGCACCGATACCTTTTGAAGCTGTTTACGGGGCGTCGAAGGCTTTCGTCAACTCCTTCTTTTACGCCATACGTAACGAGCTGATGGGAAGCGGTTTGTCGATGACGCTTCTGATGCCCGGGGCAACGGAGACAAACTTCTTCAAAAATGCAGGGCAGGCAAGTACGACGGTAGGATCCATGAAAAAGGACGATCCGAAAGAAGTAGCCAGACGCGCCTGGTATGCCCTGATGACAGGGCATGAATTTGTCTACGGCAGCGAGTATGCCGAGTACGAGGGCGAGGTGATGAACAGAATGATGAGTGAATCACACAAAGCTCAGCGTCATCGCATTATTTCTGAACCCAATTCTGCCACGAAAAAGTAAATTCACACGGCGCCGGGCACAAGCCTGGCGCCTCTTTCAACAGGGATAAGCGTCCAGAGATGAGTTACGCGAAGATCCCCCGCGAAATGATGACTTTTCGTCTGCCGTGGCGTCGGGTTGCAACGTTTTGTTGAATCACTCTACACTCAACATCCTTCTGGCGCGATTCCGTGCAATGTCCTTTGATATAGCATTGAATTTTAATCAACGGTTTAACTTCATGCCTACCAGACTTTCCACCAGGCTCACCCGAAGCGATCTGGCTGAGCTCAACGCGTTTCTTATTACTGAGAAAATGCGCAGTTTTACCAAAGCCGCCATAGAACTCGGGATCACGACATCTGCGCTGAGCCATACCATACGTAATCTCGAGACGCGCCTGGGCGTCAGGTTGTTAAACAGAACAAGCCGCACGGTCTCTCCAACCGAAGCAGGCGCAAGCCTGGCATTACGTCTTGAAACAGGGTTTAAAGAAATTGGCGACGCGCTTGAGGAAATTAACCGCATGCGCGATCGGCCTGTGGGAAGACTCAGGCTTAACGTGCTGAGTGACGGCGCCCGCCTCATCATGGCACGCCATCTTCCGCGCTTTATCAGCAAGTATCCGGAAGTGGAGATCGAAATCAGCGTTGATGACAGGATGGTCGATATCGTGCAGGAGGGATTTGATGCCGGAATTCGCTTTGGCGGCACCGTCCCTGAAGATCTGGTTGCAGTTCGGCTGGGCGAAAAGCTCAGGTGGGTGGCGGTAGCATCGCCACGCTATCTTTATCAACATACTCTTCCTGCCATACCTGAAGATCTTCGCTTCCACGACTGTATTCAGTTACGCACCGGGCAGGGCGTTATCTACAAATGGGAATTCCGGAAGGATGAAGACTATCGCGTAGTCGATGTCCGGGGACAGCTTTGCGTGAGCGAAACGGTAATGACTCCAACTTACTGATAGTGTTTTATGTTCAGATAATGCCCGATGACCTTGTCATGCAGCTCCACCGATTTTGAGAACGACAGTGACTTCCGTCCCAGCCTTGCCAGATGTTGTCTCAGATTCAGGTTATGCCGCTCAATTCGCTGAGTGTAACGCTTGCTGATTACGTGCAGCTTTCCCTTCAGGCGGGATTCATACAGCGGCCAGCCATCCGTCATCCATACCACGACCTCAAAGGCCGACAGCAGGCTCAGAAGACGCTCCAGTGTGGCCAGAGTGCGTTCACCGAAGACGTGCGCCACAACCGTCCTCCGTATCCTGTCATACGCGTAAAACAGCCAGCGCTGACGTGATTTAGCACCGACGTAGCCCCACTGTTCGTCCATTTCAGCGCAGACAATCACATCACTGCCCGGCTGTATGCGCGAGGTTACCGACTGCGGCCTGAGTTTTTTAAGTGACGTAAAATCGTGTTGAGGCCAACGCCCATAATGCGGGCGGTTGCCCGGCATCCAACACCATTCATGGCCATATCAATGATTTTCTGGTGCGTACCGGGTTGAGAAGCGGTGTAAGTGAACTGCAGTTGCCATGTTTTACGGCAGTGAGAGCAGAGATAGCGCTGATGTCCGGCAGTGCTTTTGCCGTTACGCACCACCCCGTCAGTAGCTGAACAGGAGGGACAGCTGATAGAAACAGAAGCCACGGGAGCACCTCAAAAACACCATCATACACTAAATCAGTAAGTTGGCAGCATCACCCGTTTCTTTATTCGTCGCGGTGAAACTGAAAAGGCCATAAGCGTATTGAAAACGCTTCGCCTGCCGGAAGAAGTTGACCGCGAAGTGAAAGATATCCAGCAAATCGTCAAAGCCGATCAGATGAAATTAAACCTGTTTGACGAACTGAAAAAACGCTGGGTGATTCAACTGGTGTTAACGGGCTTAATGATCGTACTCGCAACTCGCGTTACCGGGGTCAATACCATCATGTACTACGCGCCAACGGTATTGAAAGCCACGGGCCTGGGCGATGCGGCAGCTGTCACTGGCGCAGTAGCCAATGGCATTATCTCTGTACTGGCTACCCTCCTTGGCATGGCGTTAATTGGCAAACACTCACGCCGGAAAATGTTTTTTACCGGACAGGCCGGCGTCACGCTGAGCCTGCTACTGATTGGTTTAGCGTTTAAGTTCCTGTTTCACACTGAAGTTGTGGATGGTGCAGAAATTCTGCATGCGAATTTTGCCAGCGCACCCTATGTGATCCTTGGCTTGATGCTGGTTTTTCTGGTGTTCATGCAGGGCTGGATAGCACCGGTGTTCTGGCTGATGCTGGCAGAAATCTATCCTCTCAGAATGCGCGGTATCGGTATGGGCTTTGCGGTATTCGGTTTGTGGATATTCGATTTCATAATCCAGTCTATTTTCCCTTTCCTGCTGAACCATTACGGAGGCGGCCTGACCTTTGGCTTCTTCGGGGCAACTAACATCATTATGTTGATTCTGCTGGTGAAATATCTGCCGGAAACACGCGGTCTGACATTAGAACAAATCGAAAAGAAATTTCGTTTCTAACGCTTTAGTAACTGAGGGTAAATAAATGACTGTCAAAATTGGCCTGATTGGTCTGGGCATGATTGGCCAGGATCACCTGAAACGTTTTCAAAATACAATTACTGGCGCGCAGGTTACTGCTGTTTGCGATATAAACCATACGGCAGCCGATGCGGTGGCCAGAGAATTTAACGCTACGGCGTTTTATGATGCTGAAGAGATGATTAATTCGGAGCTGGTCGATGCAGTGTTTATTTGCTCAATAGGCCCGGTTCATAAAACGCAAATCCTTGCGGCATTTAATGCCGGCAAACCGGTATTTTGCGAAAAGCCGTTAACGCCCACTGCTGATGAATCAGCAGAAATTATTGATGCTGAAGTCAGAACCGGTAAGCGTCTGCTTCAGCTTGGCTTTATGCGCCGTTTTGACCCGGGTTATCAGGCGCTGAAAAAGACAATTGATGACGGCAAACCGGGCGATATCCTGCTGATCCATTGCGCGCACAGAAATCCCTCTGTGCCGGAAAGCTATACGCTGGAAATGGCGGTGAATGATTCCGCCACGCACGAAATCGACATTATTCGCTATTTGCTTAATGAGAACATTATTTCGGTGCGCGTGGATAAACCGCGTAAGAAAACCCGGCGTGCGCTGCCGCATTTACAGGATCCTTTAATCATAATTTTCGAAACCGAATCGGGTGTGCGCATCGATGATGAGCTGTTTGTGAACTGCCATTACGGCTATGACATTCGCTGTGAAGTGATTGGCGAAAACGCGATTGTCGCGCTGACTGAACAGCAGCTGATTAGCACGCGTTCGCTGAATGGTAACGCACAGCATATTGCACAATCCTGTATGGAACGTTTCGCCACGGCATACGATCGGGAGGTGCAGCATTTTGTTGATAACGTGCGTAACGGGCGCGAGATGAGCGGCCCCTCCTCATGGGATGGTTACGTAGTGGCGCTGGTTTGTGATGCCGGTTTAGCCTCGCTAAAAGATGGCGAAAAACACGATGTCATTATTCCACCGCAGCCCGCCCTTTATCGTTGATTAATGCACTCTTGCGCCACCAGTGAGGAATAAGTGATGTTGAATTTAACGGAAGACGCGCTGCATTTGCAGTGCCGGGCAACGCATAAAAATGAGGCAATACACATTGCCGCCAGCGCCCTGGAAAAAGCGGGTTATGTCAAACCCGGCTTTGAACAGGCAATGCTCTTACGGGAAAAGAGTGTTTCAACCTATATTGGAGCAGGTATTGCGCTTCCCCATTGCGCAAAGGAAAACCTCGATCTGGTTATTCAATCTGGCTTTCAGGTGTTTCAGTTTCCCGATGGCGTAAGCTGGGGTAAAGGGAAAATTGTTTTCATTGTTGTCGCTGTAGCTGCAACGAAAAATGAGCATATTCAGATTCTGGCGGATATTGCAGATTTGCTGGGTGATGAAGTTAAGACCACCTTATTAGCGAATGCCAGAACTAAATCCGGGTTTATCGATCAATTCGAAAGAGCGTAACGCACGCAAAATATTGGGGATAATAGAATGGAACTTGCATTGTGTACTGATGTTCTGGCGGATTTACCTTTTCCGGCAATGCTGGACAAAGTTAAAAGTTATGGGATCAGTGGTGTTGAAATGACCGCAGGCGGCTGGTCACCCTGTCCACATGTTAAAACTGAAGCGTTATTAAATTCGCCTGAAAAGCTTGAGCAATTCAAACAGGAACTGGCTGAGCGGGAGATGCGTATTGTCGCGCTGAACTGTTCTGGCAACCCGTTAGCGCCTGGTGAACTGGGCGAAACCCATACTAAAAGCAGCTACAGGACAGTAGAGTTAGCAGGCAAGCTGGGTGTTAAAAAAATTGTGATGATGAGCGGTTTGCCAGGCGGCGGGCCAGAAGATCGCGTGCCGAACTGGATAACATCAACGGTTTCATGGCCGGATTACATGCCGGGTGTAATTGACTATCAATGGAACGATGTCGCCATTCCATGGTGGAAAAAGTTTGTGCAGCACGCAAAGCACCATGGCGTAGAGCAAATTGCTATCGAAGAGTTCCCCAGCCAGCTGGTTTATAACCCATCCACCTTACTGCGTCTGCGTCACGCCGTAGATGACATGATTGGCATCAACCTGGATCCCTCTCATCTGATCGCTATGGGTGCCGACCCCATCGCAGCAGCGCGTAAGCTGGAAGGCGCGGTTTTTCATGTTCATGGTAAAGATGCGCGAATCGAGCGGGGTCTCGCCGACATTGATGGACTGATGGAGTACCAGCCCGTTACCGATACTAAAACCCGTACCTGGAACTATGTCGCCGTAGGTTGCGGGCAGGATCTGAAATGGTGGAAAGAGTTTTTTTCAGTATTGCGTATGACTGGTTATAACGGTGATGTGTCACTTGAAATGGAAGATCTGACGATGAGTGTTGAAGCTGGTCTGCAGACGTCCATTGATGCCTTACTCGCCACCCTGAGTCGCTAGAAGCGCAGTGCCTGTCAGTAAAGGCAGGCACGTCACCGGACGCCGCAAAGTGATTCTGTTCAGAAGGAATAGCCTCCTGTAAGGTTTCGCTCAGCGCAGGCAGACTCATGGAAGTTCAAAAATAACCAGGGTGGCAACCTCACAGGGGGCGCGTCAGGCGCGTCAGCGCGCATTCGACAAAACCGGTGGCGTTTAACTCTTCATTAGAATGTTCAGCCGCACAGGAAGCGCTCGCTCAATCTGTTTACGATGATAAGGAGAAAGCTTGCGCCATTCTTTTGCCTCTTTTAGCGTGCGGCCACATCCTTTACACCAGCCTTTCGACTGATCAAAGATGCAAACGTCGGTGCAGGGAGATTTAATGGCCATACCGGTTCCTCAAAAGTTTCTTGCCTGTCTTCAGTACACTTTCATAAGTAAGCAGTGGAAAGAGAGCCAGGTCGTTTATAAATAGAGTGGTTAAACATATTGTATGTTTATGGCACCGTTTCCCCGTCGGTTAACCAGTGCGTGAACTTTCCATGTGGAATGAATAAGCGCTGGCGTCAGAACGCTCTCCG